>JBIQMK010000229.1:0-5326 GCA_044463365.1 Rhodanobacter sp.
TAGGCGAAATCGGTGCTGGTAAAGCCCTTGTCGCCATAGTCCACCAGCTCGCGGATGAACTTGATGTCGCCAGCCTGGCGGAAGATCTGCCACCCGCGGGAAACGCCGTCACCCAGCTTGGTGCCGCTCTTGACCATCATGCCGCCGATCTGCTGCTCCAGCGAGTTGAACGCCGCCAGGTCCTTCTCCGCGGCCGTCTGCTGGGCCACCAGCTGGATCGACACCACGTTCTTGGCGCCCTTGGTCAGTACCGGGGCCTGCAGCGGCATGGAGTACTGACGCTCTCCATCGGTCAACTGCGCCTTGACGACATACAGGTCCGACGGATTGACCTTGGCGGGATCGAAAGTGAGCTCGAACGACTGCGGGAACGTCGTCGCGGGCGACACCGTCTTGCTGGCCAGCGGCGCCGTACCGGACTGCGCCGTCGACGACACGTTGACCAGGTTGATCACCAGTTTCGCGTTCGGCGACAGCTGTGCCGGCTCGCGCAGGGCAACCGTACCGCTCACCACGTTGGTCGTAATACTCGGCGCCGCACTACCCGACGCGGCAACGCCCGCTCCGTTCTGCTGCGACGACGGGGATGCATTGCACCCGGCCAAAACCAACGCCGCAAGTGACGTCAGCGACAAAACCAGCTTGCGCATGGGGAAAACCTCGAATTCTGCGTTCAACGGACACGAACCTGTCAGACGCCGAAACGCCACAGTCATTCGCGGGGGAAACCCGCAGCATAGCGGAAACAGTCTGGCGGGAAAAGTCAACCGGGTATTCACCCGCGCCAGCTGGTTTCCACCTGGTCGTCCGGACACCGGATTGGGTGGAGGGCGGGTTTGTCCACGCATGAAAAAGGCCGCCGGAGAACCGGCGGCCTTTTCGTCACTCAAACAGCAGTGAATTTGCTACTTAACTCAGCATCAGAAGTCGTACGACACACCGAAGCGGAAGTAGCGCGGGGTCGTTGCACCGTACGGACGGCCATAGCTCTTGCTCGTCGAGATCGGGTAGGTCTGGGTGATCACCTGATTGTCGAACACGTTGTAGACCATGGCGTTGAAGGCCAGCTTCTTGCCCGCCCACTCCGGCCGGTACTCGGCGCTCAGATCCAAGCGGTACGTCCAGGGATGGCGCGTATCGCCCGGCTGCGTCCACTTGCCGTTGCAATAGTGGTAGTACGGACCGTAGCCCAAGCCGGGGTTGGTCTGCTCCGGACCGTAGTAACCCAGGCAGGTTTTCGGCGCACCAGACGCAATGGCCACGTTGCCCGAAAGCATCCATTCCGGAGCAATCTGATACGAGCCATACGCCTTCAACTGGTGGCGACGATCATTGGCCAGCGCGCCGTTGGCGTACTCCATGGTCGCGGCGTAATCCCAGTCCACCGTGGCGGACACGTCTTCCTGGCCAATATCCGTACGAACCTGGCCTTCGCTGTTGCCATAGCTGCGCGAGAACAGATAGTCGATCTTGCCGAACCACTTGCCGTCGAACGGATGCTCCAAGTACAGATCGAGGCCGTAGTAGTGGCGCTTCATGGTGGTGTTGAAGCCGAAATCTTCCTTCCAGCGCATCGGGACTTCGTAGTAGCCGCCATCCAGCTTCTTGATCGAGTACACCGCGTCCTTGCCCGGGTTGATCAGGAAGCTTCCGGGGATCTCGCCAGCATCATAAGTGGTGGGATCGATACCCATCTCGTCCATCTTGGCGAGGATCGAGGGCGCATCACCGATGTCGTCGATCGCGTTGCGAAGATTGCGGTAGGTTGCCTTGGCACCAAACACCCAGGCATCCCCCAGCGATTTGTCGAAACCGAGAATGTACTCATCCTGGTATTCCGACGTCAGGTTGCTCGCCGACCCTACCTTCGGATCGCGCGGCTGACCGTACTCGCCATTGGCAGAAAACGGCTGACCGGCACCTACGCTGGTGTCCAGGGCATGCAAGCCGTAGGGGATACCGTTACTGTCGATACCCTCGTAGGTGTAGTACTCGCGGGTATACAGCGACGAACCCGCCGAACGCTGTGCCACGCTGCTGGGCAGCGCGAGGTAGTAACGACCGGCGTTGCCGTAGACCTTGAAGCTGGAGTCGCCGTTGACGTCCCAGCTGAAGCCGAGGCGCGGAGCCCACTGCGGCGACGTCAGGCGCAGATAAGGGTCGCCACCAGCGTTGTAGTTGGTGAATTGATCGTTGCGCAAGCCCAGCTTGACCAGCCAGCGATCGTTGATCTGCCAACTGTCCTCGATGTACTGCGCGCGCTGCATGACGCGGAACGACCCATTGTCGTGATACCGATACCGGGCAACGTAGTAGCCCGTTTCACCACCAGGCTGCGATCCGGTGTTGACCACCCACGGGCGCTTCTCCCAGCCTGCACCCGTATCAGGGCCACCGACGACATACGTGTCGGCATCACCCTTCATGGTGTCGTATTCCCAGGCGTAACCCAAGCCCGAATCCGGGAACTTGGTACCCGCGTCGATATTGTTGACAGTCTGGTTGTCGATACCACCAGTGATGGTGTGATCACCCAGCTTGTAGCTCAGGTCGATACGCAAGTTGGTACTGGTCGAACGGTGACCGGGCAGGTTGATGGTGGAGACCGTCTGGGTGTTCTGATTGCCGGAACCGGGAACATCGGGGTTCTGGTCGGGATAACCGAACAGGTACGGATAGGTCGGATCGTATCCGGGCGTGTCGCTGTACCAGGTGCCCTTCATCTTGCCGTACATCACGGTGGCGGTCAGGTCATCGGTGATGTAGCTGGTGAATTTGCCCAGATAGACGTCCGCACCGTTCTTTGTGCTGGTGTCGTAGCTGTTGAAATCACCCTCTTCCTGGGTGTCGTAGTCGAAGCTGTTCATCGTGCCTGCGTACGAGGACTTGTTCGACGCCGCGGTAATTTCAAGAATGTTGCGATCGGTGATGTTCCAATCCAACTTGGCATACCACTTCGGGTTGTCGTAGCGATAATGCGTTACATATGGGGCGGCATCCGAGCCCGTACTCTGGCCCTGGCGACGCTCGGCTTCGACCGCCGCGAAAATGAACAACTTGTCCTGAATCAGCGGGCCACCGACGTAGGCGTCTACTGTCGTGATCCAATCCTTGTTGTCGTGGCGATACTGGCGGATGTCGCCCTTCGAGCCGTCCTTGTTGCGGTAGTACCAGTTGTCGGGGTCGGCCTTGAGATCATCCGGAGTCCACTGAATCTGGCCACCGAAATGCCACTCATTGGTGCCGCGCTTGCCGACCTGGCTGATCACGCCACCATCGGAACGACCGTAAGCTGCACCGTAACCGCCGCTGAGGATTTCCTGCTGATCGATGGCGCCATACGGCAGGGTAATGCCACCAAAGCCACTCAGCGGATCGGTGGTATTGAAACCGTTGAGGTAATAGGCGTTCTCGGTGACGGACGCGCCGCCGATCGAGACCACGGAACCGCCGGTTGCGTTTTTGAACAGTGCGCTACCCTGGGTGACACCAGGAGCCAACAAGGCGATGGCTTCCGCGCTGCGGGCCAGCGGCAGCTTGGCCAACTGCTCGGCCGTGATGACGGTGCGCGAGTCGACGCCAGTTACGTCGATGGTCGGCAAGGCGTTCGCCTGGACCGTGACCGCCGCCAGGTTCTGCGCGCCCTCGGCGCCGCCGAAGGAAACCTCGGTACCCGAACCCACACGCAAGGTGACGTTGGAACGGGAATCCACGGTCTTGCCATCGCGCTGCAAGGTAACCGTGTAGCTGCCCAGCGGCAGTGAGCCGATGTCATAACGACCGGAGGAATCGACCGTGACCTGGCGGGTCACGCCGGACGTGCTCCTGACCGTCACGGTCTCGCCGCTGCCGGCGGGGACCTGACCAAAGATGCTGCCGGTGGTCGCCTGACCGAAGGCCATGCCGGCAAAGCCCATGCCGAGGGCCATGGCGAGCGCGGTGCGTGGAAGCTGGCGCGCGATGGATGTTTTCCGCGAATTCATAGTGGTGACTCCAAGGTTCTACCCGGGTATCCGGGCGCATGAAACTTATTGTTGGGACCCTAAACTTCCGCCTTCGCTATCGCCCTGGGTATCGCATCGACTTGCTGGCTGTTGCTGCGGAGTTCGCCCGACGTTAATTCATGGAATCATGGTGGTCAACACTTTACTAACACGCGTGTACGAAATCTTAACATTTGGAACGTTTGCGGAACGGAGGCGCTTGAGCGCCGAAATGTTTCGTGCTAGAGCTTCGGACGAGCGCCCCACCTGAAAAAGCCGGGGCGTTCAACGGGCCGTGCCGATGGTTTCCGCGGCAACGATTATCGCGACCACGAGCATCCCGAACGTTGCGCATGCCGAGGATGAAACTCGACCGACCTCAGCGTTCCATCGAATGGATTGAAACCTTATGAAAACATTCGCGGTATCGTGGTTGTTCGTCGCTTGCGCCGTCCTGGTTGCGCCGCTGTATGGGCAGGACGCGCAGAAAGGTCGTTCCGAGGATCGAATGGAAATGACGCGGCAGATCGGCGCGGGCGGGGAACCTTTCGATGTACAGGCCACCCGTGAGGCGTTGAAGCGCGCACACCGGCGGCCGTTGATGACACCGATGGAATCGACCGATGCGTTCCTGTCGCTGGATCGCAACGGCGACATGTTGCTGTCCTATTCCGAGGTGCCGTCGGGCATGCCTCTCCTGCGTTCCCAGTTCAAGCGGTACGACCTCAATGGCGACCATCGCCTGACCTACAGCGAGTTTGCCAATTACACCGACGTCGTACCCAGCGAGCTGGCGCGCGGCCCATGACCTGACATCGCCCAGCTCCGGCGCACGCTCGTACGGCTCACGCAAGAGGCCGGCCGGCGATCAAGAACGGACGTCCAGGCGTCCATACGCTCGGCCTTGACGACGAAGCGTCCAGACCACGGCTCGTTACAGGCGGCACGTCGCCATCTGGGGGGCGGCCGTGACCATCGTCGACACGATGAGTCCGAGTCCCGCCGCGCGGCTACAGCCTGGCGATGTCGGCAACGGCCGTGAACTGATCCTGCAACTGCCGCAACAAGGCGGTGCGGTTGGCGCGAATGGCCGGATCTTCCGCGTTGACCAGCACACTGTCGAAGAAGCTGTCCACCGGCCCCTGCAGCTCGGCCAGACGGCTCAGTACGACGGTGTAATCGCCCCGGGCCAAGGCGTCGGCGGTATCGCGACGGGCGGCGTCGAGCTCGGCGGCGAGCTGGCGCTCAGCGTCGGTTTCGAAGAGGCCGGCATCCAGGGCGGACGGCTTGCCGGCTCCCTCGGCTTCGGATTTGCGCAGAATGTTGGCCACGCGCTTGTTGGC
>JBIQMK010000230.1:0-5324 GCA_044463365.1 Rhodanobacter sp.
CCTGGCGACCGAACTCGCCTCGAGCTTCAGGCGTTGGCGGATATCCGGACCGCCGCGTTTCCACACATCGATCAGGGCGAACGGCGCGGGGTAGTGTTCCTTGCGCACTTTGGCGGCGGTCTGCTTAAGCACCATGGGCGCCAGCATCTGGCGCACGGGCCACAGATTGCTGGCCCACGCCTTGGCACGGCGGGCCAGCGGGCGTGACGAGGGACGACGCAACAGGTGGCGCGCTTCGGCCAACAACTCGTCGGCGCTGGCCAGGCGGTCGACCACGCCCAGGTCCAAGGCGCGACGGGCCGACAGCGGTTTGCCCGTCAGCATCAATGGCAGGGCGTCGGTTGCGCCGATCAACCGTGGCAGGCGCGCGGTGCCGCCCCATCCCGGATGGATGCCCAGTTGCACCTCGGGCAGGGCGATGCGGGTGTTTTCGTCGTCGACGGCAATGCGCTGACGGCAGGCTAGGATCAATTCGGTGCCACCGCCCATGCAGGCGCCGTGCACGGCCGCCACCGTGGGGCAGGGCAGGCGCGCCAGCGTTTCGAAGATCCGTTGGCCGTTCTCGATATTCTCCAGCACCGTGCCTTGCCGGGCGTAGTCCTTGAACTCGGTGATGTCCGCACCGACGGCGAAGCCCGCGGGTTTGGCGGAATGAATGATCACCCCGGCCGGGTTCTCGATCGCTAGTCGCTCGACGATCTGCCACAGCTCGTCCAGCACGCCGCCGGAAATGGCGTTGACGCTGCTGTCGGCGCGGTCGAGCGCGAGGGTGACAATGCCGCTGTCGTCTTCGCTGGCTTTCCAATGATTGAAGCGCAATCCTTCGAACATGGGATCTGCAGGCGTGGCTTGGGAATCTCGAACCTTACCGTTCCATCGCCGTGAATGCGAGACTCCTCGCCGGCCGATTCAGGCGTCACCGGCCGGAGGGGCGAGGGTGCGAACTGGACCGGTCAAACGTTAATTTTCAGATGACGGCCGTGTCGGCATGGATCCTGAAAAGTGCGTACGGCGGCTGGGCTATGGCGTGCGCGCCGGGCTAGACTTGCGGGGGGGCGCGGTTGCCGCGCCGGCGGGGATATCGATGACGGGACGCACGCTGTGGGCACAATGATCTTGCCGCTGGATGCCGCATCGCCGCAGGCGGGCGCCGAGGTATTCGAGCAGATCCTCGGTGCGTCCAGTGGCCTGGTGCTGCTGCAGAGCGACGATTGCCCGGGCTTGCTCGAACAATTCCGCTCGATCGCCCGCCACACGGGACAGGCGGTCTACCTGTGGCAGCCGGATACGGGCCTGGGCAGCATGCGCGATGCGCACGTGCGGGTTCCCGATTGCCAGCGACTTGGCAATGCACTGCGCTTCATGCAGCAAAGCCTGCATTTCGGCGTGTACGTGCTGGTTGGTCTGGAGCTGCCGCTATCGGCGATGGACGACACCCTGCTGCGGCAACTGGCGCGCATGCCGCAGGGGCACCTGCGTCGCGTGGTGCTGGTGAACGCGCCGCCTGCGCTGGCCGAGCACCTGGGCACGCTGGCGGTGCACCTGCGCAGCGACGACAGCTCGCCGCGGCGCCTGCGTCTTCGCGATGGCCGCTGGCTCCTGTGAGGATTTGCGCATGATGGCGGGCGTCCTGATCGTCGCGGAGCAACGCGAGCTGCGCCGTGTGGTGTTCGACGTGCTGGATCGGGCGGGCTATACGCAGATCTACAGCGCCCGCGACATCACGCATGCCGCCATCCTGCTGGAAGGGCGTCCGCCCCTGCAGCTGATGGTGGTCGTCATCGAGGGCGAGGGCGCGCAAGGGCGCACCTGCTGCGAGCAGCTGCGCCAGCTGCCATCCGCCCTCGACGTGCCGCTGATGGTGGTAACGACCGACGAGGCGCCCCTCGATCCCGACCATTGGCCGGCCGGCACGGTGGATTGGCTGCATGCTTCACGTGTTGCGGCGGAATTGTTGCCGCGCTGGCGCCGCGCCAGCGCCTTGGTCGGTGCGCTCGTGCCGGCGCCGCCGCAGATACCCGTGCCGGAGCCGGCCGGCGACCGTTATGCCTTCCAGGAGGACGACAGCGAATGGCTGGTCGCCGAGCTTTCCGGCGCCTGCGCGCTGCTGGAAGTCAGTTCCGCCGTGATCAGACATAGTCGCCTGCCGGCGGCTCACTGGAAGGGACGCCCGCTGTCGCAGGTGCTTTCCTTCGAGGGCGGGACGATAGAACAGGTGGTTACCGAGGCCAATCGACGCTGGTATCCCTGCCAGCGGCGCTCGGCCGAAGGCAGCGACACCGGGCAGGCGAACGCGCGCTTGGTACGCCATGACGGACGCGATGCGGTGGCGCTGATCTTCCGCAGCGATCGCGCGGACCTGCGCGCGGAGGCGGCGCTGTCGCTGCTGTCGCGCATGTTTGCCTCGGCCAATGGCGTCGATGCGCAGACGGCGGCGGCGCGTCTGCTGTTCGATGAACTCGGTCTCGATTATCTCGCGGTCTGGTCGTTGCCTTCCGGGAGCGCCGGCATACCGGTACAGCAACTGCAACTGTGGAACGGTCCCGAACCCAGTTGGCCGCCGGCGGCGGCGCAACCTTCGCTGACCCAGGTATTGGCCGGTGGCACGGTGACGTACCGGCACGATGCGCGGAGCCAGGAGACGAACGATCCGCTGCTGCAGGTGCTGGGCCTGACCGACTTCGCAGGCATGCCGTTGTACGACGAACGGCATACCGTGCTGGGCGCCATGCTGGCCGGCAGTCGCCGCGGCTTTGGCGCAGTGGCGATCGTCGAGCCCGTGCTGCATTGCGCCGCGGCGCGGTTCGCGCAAATGCTGGAGCTGGGCCGGACCCGCGAGCAAGGCCGCAGCGAAGGCCTGCTCGACGCGCTCACCGGCCTTCCCAACCGGCTGTTGTTCAACGACCGGCTGGAAACCATCATCCGCGAGGCGGTTCGCAACGGCGAATGTTTTGCCGTGCTGTTCGTGGACCTGGATCGGTTCAAGGCGGTCAACGACAGTCATGGCCATGCCGCCGGCGATGCCGTCCTGCGGTCGGTGGCGCGGCGCCTGTGCGGCAGCGTGCGCGCTTCCGACACGGTGGCGCGCTACGCCGGTGACGAGTTCACCGTCGTGCTGCGTCACATCGTGAAGAACGATGACGTGCTGCGTGTGGCGGAGAAGATCGTGCAGGTCATGGAGAACCCGCTGTATCTGGACGACGGTATCGAACTGCAAGTTACCGTGTCGATGGGCGTGAGCTTTTTTCCGGACGACGCCAGCGACGCCGAGACCCTGCTCAAGCACGCCGACGAGGCGATGTACGCGGCCAAGCATCTGGGCCGCAACAATTTCCAGATCTACGAAGTCAGCCCCGAGTACGCGCAGGAGCACGGCATGGCGCTGAAAACGCGCCTGCGTCATGCCGAAGGCAATGGCGAGCTGCGCGTGGTCTACCAGCCACAGGTGAACACCGAGACCGAGGACATCGTCGGCATGGAGGCGCTGCTGCGCTGGGAGCACCCGGAGCTTGGCACCATCAGTCCCGCCGTGTTCATTCCGCTGGCCGAGGAAACGGGCCTGATCGTGTCGATCGGCGAATGGGTGATGCGCACCGCCTGCCGCCAGGCACGCGAGTGGGAGGAACGCTACGGCTTGCGCCTGCGTCTGGGCGTCAACCTCTCCGCGGTGCAGCTGATGGAACCGCGCCTGCTCGACACGGTGGCGAATGTGTTGATGGATACCGGGCTCGATCCCGACCTGCTGGAAATGGAAGTCACCGAGAGCATCAGCATCAAGGAAGCACCGAATCTGGTCGAGAACCTGCACGGATTGCACGAACTGGGCTGCCACATCGCCATCGACGATTTCGGCACCGGGGCCGCTTCGCTCGACTACCTGCGGCGCCTGCCCGCCGACCGGATCAAGATCGACCAGAGCTTCGTGCGCAATATCGGCGTCGATCCCGACGACGAGGCGATCGTGCGCGCCACCATCGAAATGGCGCACCGGCTGAAGCGCGCCGTGGTGGCCGAAGGCGTGGAGATCGAGCAGCACCTGGAGTTCCTGCGCGCTCATGGGTGCGACGAATTGCAGGGCTACCTTTTCTGCCGGCCGGCCACGCCCGTCAGTTTCGGCAACCTGCTGGCCGAGCGGCAACGGCTGTTGAGCACCCGCGCGGCCGAACCGGCCTGAACCTGTCGGCCCCGGGCGCGTCCAACGTTTTTTCCACAATCGATCCGGCGCGCGACATTACACTGTGCCGCGCGCAAGCTGAACTTGTGCGGCGGGCGCCGGTCTGAGCTGCGCGTTCGGCTCCTGAAGTTTCGCAGCGGATGACGGCATTGATCATGGATACGGCCCGCACGGGCGAAAACGAACTGGACCAGGCGCTGGTTGAACGCGTCCAGAAAGGGGACAAGGCCGCCTTCGATCTGCTGGTGCGCAAATACCAGCACAAGCTGATCGGGCTGGTGTCGCGTTACGTGCGCAGCCACGCCGAATGCGAGGACATCGCCCAGGAAGCGTTCATCCGTGCCTGGCGCGCCATCGGCTCGTTTCGCGGCGACAGCGCGTTCTACACCTGGCTGTACAAGATCGCGGTGAACACCGCCAAGAACCATCTGGTGGCCGCGGGCCGCCGGCCACCCACCGACGATATCGATGCCGATGACGCGGTGTTCATGGCCGGCTCCCAGCGCATGCACGACAACGCCACGCCCGAGCGCGAAATGATGCGCCAGGAAATTGAACAATCGGTGTTCTCCACTGTCCAAGCGTTGCCCGAAGAGCTGCGTACCGCCATAACGTTGCGTGAAGTGGATGGCCTCAGCTATGAGGAAATCGCCGAGGCGATGGGCTGTCCGATCGGCACCGTGCGGTCACGCATATTTCGGGCACGTGAAGCGATCGATGAGAAACTGCGGCCACTATTGTCGGACCGCGAGGACCAGACATGAATCAGGCAGGCATGAACCCGGAAAACCGCGAGCAACTCTCGGCCGCCATCGATGGCGAATTGTCGGCGCAGGAACTGCGCTTTCTGCTGCGCCGTCTCGACCATGACGCTGCATTGTCGCAGACGTGGTCGCGTTATCACCTTGCCGGCGATGGCGTTCGACGGCAGGTGCCACCGCTGGCATCGGCGGATTTCGCCGCGAGGGTCATGCGGGCCATCGAGCGCGAATCGGTGGCGGGTTCGGCGGTGCCGGCGCGAGGCACGCGGCGTCATTGGTTGCACTGGTCGGCCGGCGGTGCCATTGCCGCCAGCGTGGCGGTGGCTGCGCTGTTGCTGGTCCAGCCGGCCGGGGAAACAGGCCGCGTCGAAACCGCAGCGGTCGATTCG
>JBIQMK010000231.1:0-5322 GCA_044463365.1 Rhodanobacter sp.
CAATGTCTTTTTTCTCGGGATCGAACTGGCTCATCGCCACATGCTTCGCACCGGGCACGTGCCGCTTCTCGAAATCGTTGATCGCGGACAGGTCGATCAGCAGCGGGCTCTCGCGATTGATCAGGGCGGTCAGGCCGGCCGGCGTCAGCTCGCGCGTCTTGCTGAAGAGCAGGCTGACCTGGACCACGATCAGGGCCAGCAGCAGGATCACGAACAGTGCCGACAAGGCCATGTGGTTGCCGACAAATTCCGGCAGCTTGAGCAGTATTTCGTTCATCGTGTTTCCGCAGGCGCGGCGACCGCGCGGGTTCGGGTGAACCGGCGATTATACGGGACGGTGGCGGAAACGCCGCTTGCCGTCGACTCAGTCCTGGGTGACGTCCGGCAGGCCGCTGGTGAGCCACCAGCGCTTCTTTTCCGCGTCGTAGCGCCAGGTCTGGCGGTCGATCACGGTGCGCTCGGACTGCGTGTGGATGTTGATCAGGTGCAGCTGCACGACCTGCTGCACCTCGTTTTCCGCCACCGCGACCGGGCCGGCGCCATCGTCGTAGTCGCTTACGCGCACCTGCTGGTAGCGCGCCATGTCCAGCGAGCTGGGCGGGTTCGTCTGCAGCACCTTGGGATCGACGAATTGCAGCGCGCTCTGGAAACTGCCCCAGCGCAAGGTGGCGGCATACGTGTTGAGGGTGTTGGTCAGCGCGTCCTTGCGCTGGGCCGTGGCGCAGCCGGCCAGCAAGAAGGCAGTGGCTACGGCGATCAGGATGCGACGCATGGATGGCTCCCCCGGCAAGCGCGATGCCCTGCATTCTGCCGCAAGACGTGCGTCGCTGCGCGCGGGCGCCTCAATGCATGCCGTCGGCGGCAGTACGGCGCTTGGCCACGAAGCGCGCGATCAAGGTGGCGGCGGGCTTGCCGTCGTCGCCCGGAACCACGCAGCTGACCTCGATGCGCGCCTTGCCGCGGGTGTCCAGCGTACGGAAGAAGCTGGTCCAGCTGGCGTCGACGGGCAGGCGGGCCACGCTGGTGAAGTCGGTCCACACCGGACTCAGGTAACGCACGGTCGATTCGCCCACGAAGACGTCGCAATCATCGCCGCGCCGACGCAAGGCCAGTTCCACCAGGGCCCAGCCAGTGAGCGTCATCACGCTGACCAGGCTGCCGCCGAACGCGCAGCCCTTGTCGTTGACGTTGGGTGGCAGTGGCGCGAACAGGGTGAGGCTGTCGGCGTCAAAGCCGGCAAGCTGCAGATCCATGGCCTCGGCCAGGGGAATCGTGGTGCGGATGAACTGGATCAGCTGCCGGGCCAGCAACGGTGTATCGGGCGATGTCACGTCGGTGAAGTCCAAACGAAAGGAGCGAACCGCGTAGTGTAGGGCGCCGCTACACTGCCCACCATGATTATCGGTGGATCGAATCGGCCATTTCCCGTTGCCGGCACATCGCCGACGGGGCGCTTGCACGGTCGCACGGTGGTGATCACGCGCCCCGTGGGCAACGGCGCGTCGCTTGCGCGAAAGGTGCGCGCGCAGGGCGGACAGCCGCTGCTGTTGCCCGGGCTCGCCTTGCGCGGCGTGGCGGACAAAGCCGCGGCGCGCGGGGAGTGGCTGGCGGCTTGCGAAGGCGAGGTGCTGATCTTCACCAGTCCGGCGGCGGTGCGATACGCCGTCGCGTTGGCGCCGCCGCGGACGGTCGCGCGGGTGCTGGCGGTGGGCCAGGGCACCGCGCGTGCCTTGCGGCGCCACGGTTTCACCGACGTACGTGCGCCGCAGCGGCAGGACAGCGAGGGCCTGCTGGCGCTGGCAGAACTGCATGAGCTGGATGGCCGCGCCGTCGCGCTGGTGGGCGCGCCCGGCGGCCGCGGCATCTTGCGCACGATGCTTGCCCAGCGCGGCGCCGCCTTGCGCGAGGTACATGTCTATCGACGCGTGCCGGCACGGCTGGACCGGCGCCATGTCGATGCTGTGCGGCGATTGCCGGCGTCGGCGCTGGTGCTGCTGTCCAGCGCCGAGAGCTGGCGCAATCTTGCTTCCGCGCTGCCGCCGGACGCGGTGCGCCGCCTGTGCGCCGCCACCGCGGTGGTAAGCAGCGAGCGGTTGGCGGACATCGCTGCCGCGGCAGGATTTGCGCGGATCACGCAAGCCGCTTCGGCGATGGCGGACGACCTGCTTGCCGCGGCCATGGGCGACTGAGCCGACGCGGCCTTCACGCCGGCCCACCCCGGTGGGCGGTTATGGTCGCGGGCGAAGAACACGGTCACCGCCGCGTCGTTGCCCGTCGATCCATCGCCAAAAAGCGGCGTGCCTTTCCCCCGCCATTCTTGCTCGCTTTCTCCTGTCCAGCCTCTTAGCATGCCGTCATGACCACTCCAGACGAACCGACTGCGACCCGCGATTCCCGCCCCGACCCCGTGCCGCCGGCGCGTCCCGTCCGCGCTTCCGCGCCCGTGCGTGCCGCGCGCCCCGGTGGCGGCATGCTGGCGCTGGCGATCCTGCTGGCGCTGGTTGCCATCGCCGCGACGGCGTACGTGGGCTGGCGCCAATGGCAACAGGAGCAGGGCAGTGACGCCAGCCGCCGCGGCACCGCGGATCTGACCCGGCGCATCGACGCGCTGGAGACCACCGTGGCCGGCATCAGCAGCGAGCGCGCCAGTGTGGACCGTCGCCTCAACGAAGCGGCGCAGGTCAACCAGTCGCTGCGCGAAAGCCTGCTCAGCCAGGCCCAGCGCACGCGGCATCTGGAAGACGCGGTGGCGCAACTGGCCGAAAAGAGCCTGTCCGGCCATGACGCCATGTTGCTGGACGAAACCGAATCGCTGCTGCGCATGGCCAGCGAGCGCTACACGCTGTTTCACGACGCGCAGGGCGCGGCCGCCGCGTACGCGCTGGCCGACCAGACCCTGGCGGGGGTGGACGATGGCGCCTTCACCGGCCTGCGCCAGAGCATCGATGCGGAGCGCGACGCGCTGGCCAAGAGCCAGCCGGTCGATCTGTCCAGCACGTTGCAGCAATTGAATGCCCTGCGCGGCACGTTCACCCAGTTGCCGCTGAAGCCGCTGGACACCGCCGCCTCGGCGCCGGCGGCGGATGGCTGGGCGCGCATCGGTCGCGCGCTCGCCAGCGTTGTCAGCGTGCAGCGTGATAACGGTGCCCCGCTGGCCGTGGCCGACGCCCGCTTTGCGCGCGAGCTGACCGCGCTCGACCTGGCCCAGGCGCAAGCCGCCCTGCTGGCCCATGACGGCAAGGCCTACGCCGAGGCGTTGCAGCGGGTGGACGCCAGCCTGTCCACCTGGTTCGACCCCGATGCCAACGCCGTGCAGCAGGCGCGGGCCACCATCAAGAAGCTCATCGCCGCGCGACCTGCCGGCGACGAAGTGGTGTTGGGCGCGGCCCTGATCGAGTTGCACAACCTGCGCGCCGTGCATGCGCTGAATGCGGGCGGTACCGGCCCCGCCCATGCGGCCAGCAACGCGGCACCGGCGCGCCCGAGCAGCGCCGCGGCGGGCGGAGCGCGGCGATGAAGCTCTGGCGCTGGATCCTGCTGCTGGTGGTCGTGGCGGCGCTGGCCGCCTTCGGCTGGCATTGGATTGCGGAAGATCCCGGCTACGTCCTGCTGCGTTTGCGCGGCTGGCGGGTCGAGACCACGGTGGTGGCCGCCGTGGTCATCCTGCTGCTCGCATGGGCCTTGCTCAGTTTTGCGTGGCGACTGCTGCGCTGGCCGTTCGGCGCATTCTCGCGGCGCCATCGGCGGCTCAGCCAGCAGCGCCTGGGCGAAGGTCTGATCGCCCTTTTCGAGGGCCGCCACGGCGATGCCGAGCGCGACCTGAACCGGGCCGCGCGTCTGCCCAGCGTGCGCGGGCCGTCGCTGCTGGCGGCCGCCGAGGCCGCATCGCGCCGAGGCGAACACGGGCGCGCGCTGGAGGCACTCGATCAGGCCTCGCAATCTGCGCCGCAAGCGGCACGCGTGCTGCGGGCACGCGTATTGCGCCGTGAAGGCAAGTCGTCCGAGGCGCTGGCGCTGCTGGCGCCGGAGGCGGACAAGGGCAGTCTGGCGCCGGCTGGATGGCGCGAACTGGCGCTGGCCGCGCTGGCCAGCGGCGACCTGCGCCGCGCCCGCGACGCGCTGGCGCCGTTGCAGAAGAGCGCCGCCCTGGGTGCGCGCGGCTACGCCGCACTGGAAATCCAGGTGCTGTCGGCCACCATCAACGCCGCCCCCGATGGCGCCACGCTCAATACGCTGTGGTCGCAACTGCCCAAGGCGCAGCGCCGTGTACCGGCCATCGTCGACGCCTACGCACGCCGCGCCGCCGCGTTTGGCCTCACCCTGCCGGCGATGGACGAAGTGGAATCCGCGTTGCGCCGCGAATGGTCGCCGCTGCTGATCGAAACCTACGGCGCGCTGGCCGGCGAGGACATCGAGGCGCGCCTGCATCGGGCCGAAGGCTGGCTGGACGCGCACCCGAACGACGCGAACCTGCTGCTCACCCTGGGCCGCATGTGCGTACGCCTGAAGCTGTGGGGCAAGGCCCATCAATACCTGAACCGGTCGCTGGCGCTCGTCCCGAGCGGTGCCGCATGGGAAGCCTCCGGCGATGCCTTTGCGGGGCAGGGCGACCTGGCCCAGGCGCAGCGCTGCTACCGCAACGCGCTGGCTGCGGCTCGCGGCGAACCTATCGCGCCGTCGACGCAAGCCGCCGTCAATCCGGCTTATCCCGATACCCACCCGACGGCGGTGGAAGAGCGCGACGTGCATGGCGTGCCGCGTTTGCGGGAGTGATCTGCGGGAGCGGCCTGTAGGAGCGACTTCAGTCGCGATGCTTCTGCTCTGAGGTTTCCAGGCAAGAGCGTCGCGACTGAAGTCGCTCCTACAAAGAAACGGCTCGCTACAGCGGCGTGAGGTTGGCGTACGCCGCCACCAGCCACTTGCTGCCGGCGCCTTCGAAGTTCACCTGCAACCGTGTGTGTGCGCCACTGCCCTCGGCGCTGATCACCACGCCTTCGCCGAAGCTGGGGTGGTTCACGCGTTGGCCCAGCTTTACCGGCAGGGATTCCTCCAGCGAGGACGACGCCTCGGCACGACCGGCGTACAGCGGGCGCGTCACGTGGACGCGTGGGCGGACTTCGTCGATCAGTTCGGCCGGCATCTCGCCCAGGAAACGCGAGGGGCGGGCCAGCATTTCGGTGCCGTGCATGCGCCGCGATTCGGCGTGGCTGACGATGAGTTTTTCGCGGGCGCGGGTGATGCCCACGTAGGCCAGGCGGCGTTCTTCCTCCAGCCGGCCTTCGTCGTCCACCGAACGCTGGCTCGGGAACAGGCCTTCCTCCA
>JBIQMK010000232.1:0-5308 GCA_044463365.1 Rhodanobacter sp.
GTTGGTGGCGTTGCATGGCGATCAGGGCGCCACCGGTCAGCGCGCCGATCAGCGACGACAGCAGGATGATCGGCAGCAGCGATACCGGCCCCATCCACGCACCCAGGGCGGCCAGCAATTTGAAATCGCCATAGCCCATGCCTTCCTTGCCGGTGAGCAGCTTGAACAGCCAGTACACGCTCCACAGGCTCAGATAACCGGCCGCGGCGCCCACGATCGCCGACGGCGCGGTCACGAACATCGGCAGCAACGACAGCAGCAGACCCAGCCACAGCAACGGGAAGGTCAGTTGGTCGGGTAGCAGTTGCGTGCGGAAATCGATCCCAGCCAGCGCAATCATGGTCCACGTAAACACCAGCCCGGCCAGCGCAACCCAGGTCGGCCCGAACTTCCACACGATGACGGCGCTCAGGACGCCACTGAGCAGTTCCACCAGCGGATACTGGATGGAGATGGCCGTCTTGCAGTAGCGGCAGCGTCCACGCAGCAGCAGCCAGCTGACCAGCGGGATGTTGTCGCTGGCCGCCAGGCGATGCTTGCAATGCGGACAGTGCGACGGTTCGCGCACGATGCCTGGCGGCAGCGGTGCCGCATCGGCCTCCAGTTCCAGCACGTCACGCGCTTCCTGCCGCCATCCCGCCGCCATCCGCTCGGGCAGGCGCAGGATCACCACGTTGAGGAAACTGCCGACCAGCAGGCCCAGTACGCCAGCGAGGGTGATCCACAGGGCAAAGGGAAGATCGGGCATGCGGCGGCCTTTGTATGTGAGGCGTGCGAGGGGGCGGCTTAGGTTACGGTGCTTCGTTCCATAACGGAAACGGCGGGCCATGCCCGCCGTTTCGTGTCGTCTTTCCCGCAGCTCAGAACGTGCCGGCGAGCTTGAAGATCGGCAGGTACAACGCGACCACCATGCCACCGACCAGCGTGCCGAGCACCACCATGATGATGGGCTCGAGCAGGGTCGACAGCGTATCGACCGCATTGCTGACTTCTTCCTCGTAGAACTCCGCCACCTTGAACAACATGTTGTCCAGGGCGCCGGATTCCTCACCGATGGCGGTCATCTGCACCACCATGTTGGGGAACAGGCCGGTCTGCTTCATCGCCAGTTGCAGCTGATGGCCGACCGCGATGTCCTCGCGCATCTGATGCACCGCATCGCCGTAAACCACGCTGCCGGTGGCGCCGGCTACCGCGTCCAGCGCCTCGACCAGCGGCACGCCGGCGCGGAAGGTGACGCCCAACGTGCGTGCGAAGCGGGCGATGGCGGAGTTGCGCACGATATTGCCCATCACCGGCATCTTGAGCGCCATCCGGTCCAGGAAATGGGCGAACTTCACCGAACGTTTCTTGGCCACCACCAGCGCCACGATGCTGCCGCCGATGATGCCGATCACCACCCACCAGTAGCTCTGCATGAACTCCGACGCGGTCACCAGCAATTGCGTGGGCGCCGGCAATTGGGCACCCGCGTCCTGGAAGGTCTTGGCGAACACCGGCACCACGAACAGCAGCATGATCAGGCAGACCATGAACACCACCGCCAGCACCATCATCGGGTAGAACAGCGCTTTCTTGATCTTCTTCTTGATCGCCTCCATGCGCTCCTTGTAGGTGGCCACGGTGTCCAGCACCGTATCGAGCACACCGGAGGCCTCACCCGCGCGCACCAGGTTGCAGTACAGCTCGTCGAATTGCACCGGATAGCGATGCAGCGCTTCGTGCAGGGCCGAGCCACCCTCGATGTTCTGCTTCACGTCGAGCAGGATGTTCTTGAAGCGGACGTTCTTCTGGCCGTCGGCAATGATGTCGAATGACTGCACGATGGGCACGCCGGACGCCATCATGGTGGCGATCTGCCGGCTGAAAACGGCGACGTCGAGCGGCTTGACCGGCTTGCCGGACGAACCGAACAGCGGCTTGGAGCGCTCGCGCACGGTCTGCGGATTCATCCCCTGGCGGCGCAGTTCGGCTTTCACCAGCGAGGCGTTCTTCGCCGGCATGTCGCCTTTCATTCGTTTGCCGCGCTTGTCCAGCGCCACCCACTCGTAGGTGGTCAGCCTGCTGACCTCGGCGCGTTGGGCGCCGAGCGTGCGCGTCTTGCTTGCGGTAGCCGTGGCCATGCGCATTTTCCCCCAATGATCCAGTCCGGACTTGCCGCAGGCGGCAGGCAAGGTCGGTACAGCTTATGCCAATTTCCAGCCCCCAAACCGTGGCGCGCAACGCAACTCCAGCCAGCGGTTTTTCCCACGAATGCCTTGTTCAGTCCTTGGTGACGCGGTCGATCTCGGTCAGGCTGGTCAGCCCGTTTTTCACCTTGAGCAGCGCCGAGGCGCGCAAATCGTTGATGCCCTGTGCCTTCGCCACCTCGGAAATCTGCAGGGCGTTGCCGCCTTGCAGGATGATCTTCTGGATTTCCTCCAGCATCGGCATCACCTGGTAGATGCCCACGCGGCCCTTGTAGCCATCATTGCAGCCCGAGCAGCCGACCGCTTCGTACACGGTCAGCCCGGCGTCGATGTCGGCCTGGGTGAAACCCGCCGCCAACAGCACGCTCGGCGGCAGGTTCTGCGGCTTCTTGCAATCGTGAAGGCGCCGGGCCAGGCGCTGGGCGATGATCAGGGTGACCGACGAGGTGATGTTGTACGGCGCGATGCCCATGTTCATCAGGCGGGCGATGGTCTGTGCCGCGTCGTTGGTATGCAGCGTGGACAACACCATGTGGCCGGTCTGCGCCGCCTTGATCGCGATTTCCGCGGTTTCCAGGTCGCGGATTTCGCCGACCATGATCACGTCCGGATCCTGGCGCAGGAACGAACGCAGCGCGCTGGCGAAGGTCATGCCGCGCTTGGCGTTCTGCTGCACCTGGTTGATGCCCTCGACGCGGATTTCCACCGGGTCCTCCACCGTCGAGATGTTGCGCTCGGCGGTGTTGAGCATGTTCAGGCCGGTGTACAGCGACACCGTCTTGCCCGAGCCGGTGGGGCCGGTGACCAGCACCATGCCGTAGGGCTTGTGGATCGCGTCGATGTAGAGCTTCTGCTGGTCCGGCTCGTAGCCCAGTTTTTCGATGCCGACCTTGGCCGACGAGCCGTCGAGGATACGCAGCACGATCTTTTCGCCGAACAGGGTCGGCAGCGTGCTGACGCGGAAATCGACCGCGCGGGTCTTGGACAGGTTGAGCTTGATGCGGCCATCCTGAGGCACGCGCTTCTCGGCGATGTCCAGTTGCGACATCACCTTCAGGCGGGACGAGATGCGGTTGGCCAGTTTCATCGGCGGGCTGGCCACGGCGCGCAGCATGCCGTCCATGCGCAGGCGTACCCGGTATTGCGTTTCGAATGGCTCGAAATGGATGTCCGATGCGCCGCGGCGGATCGCATCGAGCAGGATCTTGTTGACGAACTTCACCACCGGCGCGTCGTCGTTGGCGTTCGCGTCGACGCCGGTGCCGGCGGTTTCGCTCTCGTCCTCGCCGATCTCAAGTTCCAGCCCGTCCAGCTCGCTGCCGCCGATGTCCGGCATGGTGTCGCGCATGCTGTTGAGCAGGGTCTCGATCGTGCGCTGCAGCGTGGCGCGTTCGACCAGGATCGGTTCGACCATGCAGTTGGAGTTGAACTTGATCTCGTCCAGCGCGCGCGACTGCATCGGATCGGCGATGCCCACGAACAGGCGCTTGCCGCGACGAAACAGCGGCAAGGCCTGATGCTTGCTGATCAGCGCCTCGCTGATCAGGTCCATCGGCATGGTGGCCGGGTTGAGCGCCGCGACATCCATCATCGGCATGCCGAATTCCGCCGAGGCGATCTGCGTCATGCGCGCGCTGTCGACCAGGCCCTGGTCCAGCAGCCAGGCGGCCAACGTGCTTTTATGCGCCGTGCTGTCGGCCATCGCCTTGCGCACGTCCGTTTCGGGCAGGATGCCTTCGGAGACCAGCCGGCGCGCCATGCCGGACAAACCCGCGAGCGATGTTTGCACTTCAGAAGACATAACCGTATTTCTACCCTATCCCCGTATGTTGTTGAATCTACCGCAGTGTGACCGGCAGGTCATCCATTGTTTGCCGGGTCGCTCGTGACCGCCTGCGGGGCACGGACGCTGCCGTCGGTGGGCCTTCTTTCGGTGGGCGTGGTTTCCTGGTCCAGGGGACGCCAACCGTCGGGGACCTGATCGCCGATCGCGGCACGAGGTTTCGCCGAATAAAGGGCGTGCATTGCCTGCCGGTCGCCCGCGGTCGCGAAGACGGTGGCTGCTACGCGTGATCGAAACCGTGCGCCAACGGTGGGTTGGAGCCCGGATTTCGCTCGACCGGCCGAAAAGCGGATCGTTCGTGTGGTTCAGGCGGAGACGTCGTCGGTCAGTCTTACGCGCCCGCGCAGCGAATTGGCCATCGCCTCGGTGATCTCCACGTCCACGAACTGACCGATCAGGCGCGGGTGGCCGGCGAAGTTCACGTAGCGCATGTTCTCGGTGCGGCCGGTCAGTTCGCTGGCGTCGCGGGTGCTGGTTTTTTCCACCAGGACGCGCTGCACGCTGCCGACCATCGCCTGGCTGATCCGCCTCGCATTGGCGTTGATGGCGGCCTGGAGCCGGCTAAGCCGGGCATGCTTTTCCGCGGCGGGCGTGTCGTCGGGCAGGCCTGCCGCCGGCGTGCCCGGGCGCGAGGAGAAGATGAAGGAGAAGCTCTGGTCGAAGCCGATGTCCCCGATCAGCTTCATGGTCTTCTCGAAATCCGCCTCGGTCTCGCCGGGGAAGCCCACGATGAAATCCGACGACACGCAAATGTCCGGCCGCACCGCGCGCAGCTTGCGGATCTTCTGCTTGAACTCCAGCGCGGTGTAGCCACGCTTCATCGCGCTGAGAATGCGGTCGGAGCCGGCCTGCACCGGCAGGTGCAGGTAGTTGGCCAGCTGCGGCACGTTGGCGTAGGCCTCGATCAGCGAGTCGGAAAACTCCAGCGGATGCGAGGTGGTGAAGCGGATGCGTCCGATGCCGTCGATCTGCGCGATGGCGTGGATCAGCACGGCCAGGTCGGCCGTGCCGCCATCGTGGGTCGGGCCGCGGTAGGCGTTGACGTTCTGCCCCAGCAGGTTGACCTCGCGCACGCCCTGGGCGGCCAGCTTGGCCACCTCGACGATCACGTCGTCGAACGGGCGGCTCAGCTCCTCGCCGCGGGTGTACGGCACCACGCAGTAGCTGCAGTACTTCGAGCAGCCTTCCATGATCGACACGAACGCGGTGGGGCCTTCGGCGCGCGGCTCGGGCAGGCAGTCGAACTTCTCGATCTCGGGAAAGCTGATGTCGACCT
>JBIQMK010000233.1:0-5183 GCA_044463365.1 Rhodanobacter sp.
ACATTCCCGGGCTGATCGAGGGCGCCGCCGACGGCGCCGGGCTAGGCATCCAGTTCCTGCGCCACGTGGCGCGCACGTCGCTGTTGCTGCATCTGGTGGACATCGCGCCCATCGACGGCACCGACCCGGTGGCGCAGGTGCGGGCGATCGAGAACGAGCTGGCCAAGTTCAACCCGGAGTTGCTGGAACGTCCGCGCTGGCTGGTGCTGAACAAGGCCGACATGCTGGCGCCGGACGAGCGTGATGCGGTGGCTGCCGATATCGTGCAGCGGCTGGGCTGGACGCAGCCGTGGTTCCTGGTCTCGGCGGCGACGCGCGAGAACACGTTGGCGGTGTGCCAGCAGGTGCAGCAGTTCTTCGACGCGCAGCGCGAGGAACACCAGGGCCGCACCGACATGCAAGCCGGTGACGTGCGGCTGCGCGGGGAAGAGCCACAGGGCTGACGCCCGACCGCAAACGCGAAAAGCCGGCTCGCGCCGGCTCTGCTTCAGGCCATGAATAAAGCTGGCCCATGATAAAGCCGGCTTGCGCCGGCTTTATCGTTTCAATGACGGGCGACTCGCCGCCATCGCCAACCCGAATCGCGGTGCTGGCTTACGCCAGTTCGCGGATCTTCGCGTTGAGGCGGCTCTTGTGGCGGGCGGCCTTGTTCTTGTGGATCAGGCCGCGGGCGGCGTAGCGATCCATCACCGGCTGCGCGGCGGTGAAGGCGGCAACGGCGGCTGCCTTGTCCTTGGCCTCGATGGCCTTGACGACCTTTTTCAGGGCGGTGCGGACCATGGAACGTGCGCTGATGTTGCGCAGGCGGCGCTGTTCGGACTGGCGCGCGCGCTTCTTCGCGGACTTGATGTTGGCCAAGGTAGAACTCCGGAATGCAGGGTTGGGGTTGGAAAAAGACGCCAATTATGCGGGCGATTCGGTCGTGCGTCAATTGAATGCAGGCCGTGGCCGGGCCGTTGTCGAGCCCCGGCCACGGCCTTGTCGCCAGGATGCCCGGATTCTGCCCGCGCCGGGCTGTCAACTTGGCGCCGGCCGCTGTCAAACTACGCGCCGCGCCCGGCAGGCCGGGCACCTCCCTCCGCTACGCACAAGGCGATATCAGGCGCATGAAGTCTCCCAGCATGTTCCGCGGGCTGCTCTCGTTCAGCAGCATGACGATGATCTCGCGGGTGCTCGGGCTGGTGCGCGACATGTCGATCAATGCGGCCTTTGGCGCCAACGGGGCCACCGACGCGTTCTGGGTGGCGTTCCGCATCCCCAATTTCATGCGCCGGCTGTTTGCCGAGGGCTCGTTTTCCACCGCCTTCGTGCCGGTGTTCACCGAGGTGAAGGAGAAGGGCACCCATGCGCAGCTGAAGAACCTGATGTCGCGGGTGTCGGGCACGCTCGGCGGCGTGTTGCTGCTGATTACGGCGCTGGGCATTTTCTTCGCGCCGCAGGTCACCGTGCTGTTTTCGCCCGGCGCGATCGGCGAGCCGCGCAAATTCGAGTTGACCGTCGACCTGCTGAGGCTGACGTTTCCGTTCCTGCTGTTCGTGTCGTTGACCGCGCTTTCCGGTGGCGCGCTCAACAGCTTCCATCGGTTCGCCTTGCCGGCGCTGACGCCGGTGATCCTCAACCTGTGCATGATCGGCGGCGCGCTGTGGCTGTCGCGGCGGCTGGATACGCCGATCATGGCGATGGGTTGGGCGATCCTGGCCGCCGGCATCCTGCAGTTGCTGTTCCAGCTGCCGGCGTTGCGCGGGCTGGACCTGCTGACCTTGCCGCGCTGGGGCTGGAGCCATCCCGAGGTGCGCAAGATCATGCGGCTGATGGTGCCCACGCTGTTCGGCTCGTCGGTGGCGCAGATCAATCTGCTGTTCGACACGGTGATCGCCTCGCTGCTGGTGGTCGGTTCGCAGAGCTGGCTGTCGCAGGCGGACCGTTTCCTGGAGTTGCCGCTGGGCGTGTTCGGCGTGGCCTTGGGCACGGTGATCCTGCCATCGCTTTCGCGTCACCACGTCACCACCGACACCGCGGGTTTCTCGCGGGCGCTGGACTGGGGCCTGCGCATCACCTTGCTGATCGCGGTGCCGGCGATGTTCGCCCTGATGCTGCTGGCCGGGCCACTGGTGGCCACGCTGTTCCAGCACGGCAACTGGACCGCGCACGACACGCATATGGCGACCTTGTCGATCACCGCGCTGAGCTTCGGCTTGCCGGCGTTCGCGCTGGTGAAGGTGCTGCTGCCCGCGTTCTATTCGCGCCAGGACACCCGCACGCCGGTGCGCGCGGCGGTGGCCTCGCTGCTGGCCAACATGGCGTTGAACGTGGTGTTTCTGGTGCTGCTGTTCGAATGGTGGGCGTCGCCCGCGCTGAAGCAGTTGCCCTGGCTGGACGGGCTGGCCCGGCTGCCCGGCCTGCACATGGCGCTGGGCATGGCCAGCGCGGTGGCGGCCTACGTCAACCTGTGGCTGTTGTGGCATTGGCTGAAGCGCGCCGGCGTGTATCAGCGCCAGCCCGGCTGGGCGCGCCACCTGCTGCGGCTGGCGGTGGCGTGTGCGGCGATGGTGGCCGTGCTGTTGCTGGGGCGCTGGGTATGGCCGGACTGGACGGTCGGCGTATCCGTGGTGGACCGGTTGTGGCATCTGGCGCTGCTGGTTTGCGGTGGCGGCCTGACGTATGTCGGCATGCTGTTCGCCACCGGCTTTCGCCTGCGCGATCTGCGCGGCGCGTGATGGCGCCGACGCGGCGCTTGCGCTCAATCGTGGCGGGTGCGCCCGTTATACTGGCGCCATGATGAGACTTTCCAGGGATGTCGCGGGCCCGTGCCTGGCGCCCCACGGCAGTGTGGTTGCCGTGGGCGCTTTCGACGGCCTCCACCGCGGACACCAGACGCTGCTGGCGAAAGTGCGCGAGCGCGCCCAGACGCTGGGCTGCACGCCGGCCGTGGTGAGTTTCGAGCCGTTGCCGCGCACGTTCTTCTCGCCCGAGCCCGTGCCACGGTTGTCCAGCGTGCGCGAGAAACTGAAAGGCTTTGCCGCCGCCGGCATGGCGCAGACGCTGCTGTTGCGTTTCAACAAGGCGCTGACCGCGATGCCTGCCGAAGACTTCGTGCGCCGCGTGTTGTGCGACCGGCTGGCCACGCGCGAGGTGTGGGTGGGCGGCGATTTCCGCTTCGGGCACAAGCGCGGCGGCGACGTGGCCTTGCTGGAACGTATGGGCCGCGAGCTGGGTTTTGCCGCCTGCACCATGCCGGCGGTGCAACTGCACGGCGCGCGGGTTTCCGCCAGCCGCGTGCGCGCGCTGCTGGCCGCGGGGGAGTTCGCGGGTGCCGAGCCGTTGCTCGGCCGTCCGTTCGTGATCGACGGCAAGGTGGAATACGGCAACCAGCTGGGTCGCACGCTGGGCTATCCCACCGCCAATATCCACTTGCAGCAGCGGGTCAGCCCGGTGCAGGGCATTTTCGCCGTGCGCGTGGGCCTGGGCGAGGGCGAATGCAGCTGGCCCGGCGTGGCCAGCCTGGGCGTGCGGCCTACGGTGAACCAGGTGAGCCAGCCGCTGCTGGAAGTGCATCTGTTCGATTTCGAGGGTGACCTCTACGGCCAGCGCATGGCGGTGGAGTTCGTGGCCAAACTGCGCGACGAGCAGAAATTCGACGGACTCGAGCCGCTGAAGGCACAGATGCATCTGGACGCCTGCAGGGCGCGCGAGCTGCTGGGCATGAATCCGCGCTTGATCGCCACGTGAGCCACCGCCTGATTCCCGCACGCCCCGTAATCCATTAACGTTGAACCCTTTGCCCGCCGGTACGGGCGGCAACCGCTAGCCATGGCAACCCCGCAATGACCCACGATTACAAGAGCACCATCAACCTGCCGCAGACGGATTTCCCGATGCGCGGCGACCTGCCCAAGCGCGAGCCGGGCTGGCTGGCGGAGTGGGAGCAGGTCGATCGCTACGCGCAGATCCAGCAGTACACCGCCAACCGCGACAAGGTGTTTGTGCTGCATGACGGCCCGCCGTACGCCAACGGCGCGATCCACATCGGCCACGCCGTCAACAAGATCCTGAAAGACATCACGGTCAAGTCGAAGCTGCTGTCGGGCCATCGCGCGCCGTACGTGCCCGGCTGGGATTGCCACGGCCTGCCGATCGAGATCGCAGTGGAGAAGAAATTCGGCAAGCCCGGGGTAAAGCTCGACGCCGCCGCGTTCCGGCAGAAATGCCGCGAATACGCCGCCGAGCAGGTCGACACCCAGCGCAGCGACTTCAAGCGGCTCGGCGTGCTGGGCGATTGGTCGCACCCGTACCGCACGATGGATTTCAAGTACGAGGCCGACATGCTGCGCGCGCTGGCGCGCATCGTCTCCAACGGGCACGTGCTGCGCGGCGCCAAGCCGGTGTACTGGTGCTTCGACTGCGCCTCGGCGCTGGCCGAGGCGGAAATCGAATACGGCGACAAGGTCTCGCCCGCCGTCGATGTGGCGTATGACGCCGTCGACGCCAAGGCGCTGGCGGCGGCATTCGGAGTGGACGCCGGCGACGCCATCGTGGCCATCCCGATCTGGACCACCACGCCGTGGACGCTGCCGGAAAGCCAGGCAGTGTCGCTGGGTGCGGAGCTTGAATACGCGTTGATCGAAGGCCCGTCACGCGACGGTCGCCGTGTGTTGCTGGTGGTGGCCAGTGCGTTGATCGACAAGGTTGCCGCACGCTACTCCCTTCTCCCGCTTGCGGGAGAAGGTGCCCGAAGGGCGGAAGAGGGCGCTCTGGTGCTGGGCCACACCGAAGGCAAAACCCTCGAAGGCCAAAAACTCCACCATCCCTTCTACCCGCGCGAAGTCCCCGTGATCCTCGGCGACCACGTCAGCGCCGAAGACGGTACCGGCGCCGTGCACACCTCGCCCGATCACGGTGTCGAGGATTTCGTGGTGGCCCGCGAATACGGCATCGAGCTGCTCAACTACATCGAGCCGCGCGGCACCTACCGTGCCGACACGCCGGCCGCCGATGGCCTCGAGCTGGGCGGCATGCACATCTGGAAGGCCAACGACGCCCTCGTCGACCTGCTGCGCCAGCGCGGCGTGCTGCTGGCGTTCGCGAAGATCGAGCACAGCTACCCGAATTGCTGGCGCCACAAGACGCCGGTGATCTATCGCACCACGCCGCAGTGGTTCATCTCGATGGAGCAGGCGAAGCTG
>JBIQMK010000234.1:0-5132 GCA_044463365.1 Rhodanobacter sp.
GTCGGCCACCGTATGCGCCTGCAGCGGCACGCCGTCGACCAGGATCTCGCCCTCGTAGCTGCCGTGCGGATAGACGCCCGACAGCACCTTCATCAGCGTGGATTTGCCGGCGCCGTTCTCGCCGCATAGGCCCAGGCATTCGCCGGCGCGCACCTGCAGGTCCACGCCGTCGACAGCGGCGAAACTGCCGAACGTCTTGCGGATGCCGCGCATGTCCAGCAGGCAGTCGCCGTCCTCCCCGGCGCGGGCGGCGGCCTCAGTTGCCATAGACCTGCGCATGGGTATAGAAGCCGTCGGTGATCACCTTGTCGACGTTGTCGCGGGTCAGCGCCACCGGCTGCAGCAGGATGCTGTCGACCGACTTCTCGCCATTGTCGTAGTGCGCGTTGAAGGCCGGCTTCTCGCCACGGGCCAGGTCCACCGCCAGCTTGGCCGCCTGGGTGGCCAACTGGTCGAGCGGCTTGTACACGGTCATCGTCTGGGTGCCTTCGACCACGCGCTTGACGCCGGCCAGGTCGGCGTCCTGACCGGACACCGCCACCTTGCCGGCCAGTCGCTGCGCGGCCAGCGCCTGCACCGCGCCGCCGGCGATGGCGTCGTTCGAGGCCACGATGGCGTCGATGTTGTTGGCGTTGGCGGTGAGCGCATCTTCCACGATGCCCAGCGCGCGGGTCGGGTTCCAGTCCGGCACCCACTGGTCGCCTACGACCTTGATGTCGCCCTTGTCGATCAGCGGCTGCAGCACCTGCATCTGGCCCTGGCGCAGGATCTTCGCGTTGTTGTCGGTGGGCGCGCCGCCGAGCAGGAAGTAGTTGCCCTTGGGCTTGACGTTGACCACGCCCTGCGCCTGCATCTCGCCGACCTTGAGGTTGTCGAAGGAGATGTACGCATCGACGTCGGCGTTGAGGATCAGGCGGTCGTACGACACCACCTTGACGTGGTTGCGGTGCGCCTCGCGGATCACGTTGCCCAGCACCTTGGAGTTCTGCGGCACGATCACCAGCACGTCCACGCCGCGCGAGATCATGTTCTCGATCTGCGCCACCTGGCGCTCCTCGCTGCCATTGGCCGACTGCACCAGGACCTTGGCGCCCAGCTTGGTGGCCGCGGCATCGAAGAAGTCGCGATCGCGCGCCCAGCGCTCCAACCGCATGTCGTCGATGCTGAAGCCGATCAGCGTGGGTTTCTTGCTGGTCTGCGTGCAGCTGCTGGCCAGGCCCGCCAGGCCCAGGCACAACAGCACCCCCAGCGCACGTAAAGTCGTCAGTTTCATGCTTGCTCCGTCACTCGCGTTGTTCGAGGATTTCATGGGTACCCAGCCTTTCGGCCACCTGGATGTCACGGACAACGGCACGCCGCCGCCCATAGTAGGAGCCGGGGCTTCACGCCAACAACCGCACCGACGGCCCATGCCCCCGCCGCCGCCGCCCGTTTGGCCGTCCATGCCAGTCCGGCCACACCACTGCACGGTCATCGGAAACACCGGCAGCGCGGTGGACGATGCGCGCATCGTCCAAGCCGGCGATGTCCTTCCCTGCCGATGGTAGCGCTATCAGCGGCTTTTCGCGCCCCCCGACACCGGGCAGTCCTGCAACCGTCCTTTCCGCCTCCGTCCAGGGCCCGATGGTTCCCTTGCCGCGTGGGCCCGACGCCGGAGAAGGGACCGTTTGCCTGATCTGGCGGCGGCGCGGACACCCATGGTGCCGATGGCACGCCGTGATGCGCAATGACGAAATCGCGCAGATGGGCGATATTTCTTCTTGTGCATCCTCCGCAGGGCACCCGGCCCGCCCCATCGCACTCGTGCTAGCCTCGGGAAATCCGGTCGCGCCGAGTGCGCGTACATGCCCTGCCATCAGGCATGGGCCACATCGGGATGGTCCTCCCAGGTGAACCAATGAACCACCCACATGGCGTCCATCGCATCGCGTTGCTGTTCAACGCGAACAAGGCATTCGACCGCCAGGTCATCGCCGGCATCGGCAACTACCTGGCGTCCACCCGGGTCAGCTGGGACCTGTTCATGCAGGAGGATTTCCACTGCCGCACCACCGACCTGATCGAATGGTGCGGCGATGGCATCATCACCGCCGTCGACGACCCGGTCTACGCGGCGTTGCGGCAGGTGGACGTGCCGGTGGTCGCCGTCGGCGGCTCGTACAGCGACGCCTCGCGCTACCCGAAGGGCGTGCCCTACATCGCCACCGACAACGCGGCGCTGGTGCGGCTGGCTTACGACCATCTGATCGAGCAGGGCCTGCAGAACTTCGCGTTCTATTCCCTGCCGCTGGCCCCCGACATCCCCGGCTGGGCCGAGGAGCGCGAGCGGCTTTACGACGCGATGCTGCGGCGCGACGGCATCGAGGGGTTCGTCTATCACGGCCATGCCACCACGGCCGCCGGCTGGAGCGAGGCCACCGAGGCGCTGATGAACTGGCTGCAATCCCTGCCCAAGCCGATCGGCGTGCTGGCGGTGACCGATGCACGCGCACGCCAGCTGCTGCAGGCCTGCATGATGGCGGACATTCCGGTGCCCGACGAAGTGGCCATCGTGGGCATCGACAACGATCCGCTGACGCGGATGCTCAGCCGCATTCCGCTCACCTCCGTGCAACAGGGCACCGCGGAAATGGGACGCACCGCCGCGCACGTGCTGCACCGCATGCTGCATGGCGCCGACTGCAGCGATACCCGTGTGCTGGTGCCGCCGGAGAGCCTGCACGTGGCCGCGTCCAGCATGTACCAGTCCGTTTGCAGCCCGTATGTGATGCGGGCGCGCCATTACATCCGCCAGTACGGCTGCCTTGGCATCCGTACCGAACAGGTGGCCGATTACGTGGGGGTGTCGCGCTCGCTGCTGGAGGAGCACTTCCGGCGCACGCTGAAACGCAGCGTCCACCAGGAGATCCTGCGGCACAAGCTGGAAATCGCACAGGATTTGTTGCGGCAAGGCGAATCGTCGATGGCCGACATTGCCGTGCGTTGCGGCTTCACCTCGGTGCAATACCTCTACACCGTGTTCCGCCGGGAGCTGGGCTGCACGCCCAGGGCGTTCCAGGAGCAGCAGGCCACAGCCAACGCCTGATTGCGGCTTGTCTGCACGAGCGACTTCAGTCGCGATGCCTTTGGCAGACGTGGCCGAAAAGCATCGCGACTGAAGTCGCTCCTACAAAAAACAACGCGCCCCGTGGGGCGCGCCGGGTTCAGCCCACCACGCGCTTGGCCGCCTCGACCACGTGCGCCACGGTGATGCCGAAGTGTTCGAACAATTGCGGTGCAGGCGCGGAGGCGCCAAACGTGTTCATGCCGATCGCCTCGCCGTCGAAACCGACGTACTTGGCCCAGAAATCGGTGCTGGCCGCTTCCACCGCCACGCGGGCGCGGCACCAGCCGGGCAGCACGCCTTCGCGGTATTCCAGCGGCTGCTCGTCGAACACGTCCGTGCACGGCATCGACACCACGCGCGCCGCAATGCCCTGCTGCGCCAGCACGCGCGACGCTTCCATCGCCAGCTCCACCTCGGAGCCGGTGCCGATCAGGATCACCTGGAACTTCGTGTCCGCCGGATCGGACAGCACGTAACCGCCGCGGCGGATGTCCGCCAGTTGCTGCTCATCGCGCTGCTGATGCTTCAGTGCCTGGCGCGAGAACACCAGGCACGACGGCGCACCACGGCGCTCGATCGCGGCCTTCCACGACACCGCCGACTCCACCGCATCGCAGGGACGCCACACCTGGTTGTTGGGGATGAGGCGCAGGCTGGCCATGTGCTCCACCGGCTGGTGGGTGGGGCCGTCCTCGCCCAGGCCGATCGAGTCGTGCGTGTAGACGTGGATGGCATGCGCGGGGATCAGCGCGCTCATGCGCACCGCGTTGCGGGCGTAATCGGAGAACACCATGAAGGTGGCGTCGTAGGGAATGAAGCCGCCATGCAGCGCCAGGCCGTTGGCGATCGCGGTCATGCCGAATTCGCGCACTCCGTAATAGACATAGTTGCCCTTGCCGTCGGCGCTGTTGCCGTTGCCGGCGTCGAGGCTGCCCTTCCACTTGGTGAGGTTGGAGGCGGCCAGGTCGGCCGAGCCGCCCAGCAGTTCGGGCAGCAGCGGGCCGTACGCGTCCAGGGTCATCTGCGAGGCCTTGCGCGAAGCCACCTCGGGCCCCTCCGCCTGCAGCTTGGCGATGAACGCCTGCGATTTCTCGGCCCAATCCTGCGGCAGTTCGCCGGCCAGGCGACGCTTCAACTCGGCCGCCAGTTCCGGATGCGCCGCGGCATAGGCGGTGAACGCCTCGTCCCAGGCACGCTCGCGGGCGGCGCCCTTCTCGCGTCCATTCCAGCCGGCGTAGACCTCGGCCGGGATCTCGAACGGCGCATGGTTCCACTGCAACTGCACGCGCGTGGCGGCGATCTCGTCCTTGCCCAGCGCCGCACCGTGGCTTTCTTCCTTGCCCTGCTTGTTGGGTGCGCCGAAACCGATGATGGTCTTGGCGCAGATGAGGGTGGGACGTTCGCTCTGCGCCGTGGCCTGCGCCAGCGCCTTCTTCACCGCCTCGGCGTCATGGCCGTCGACGTCGCGGATCACGTTCCAGCCGTAGGCTTCGAAGCGGGCCGGCGTGTCGTCGGTGAACCAGCCTTCGACTTCGCCATCGATGGAGATGCCGTTGTCGTCATACACCGCCACCAGCTTGCCCAGCTTCCAGGTGCCGGCCAGCGAGGCGACTTCGTGCGAGATGCCTTCCATCAGGCAGCCGTCGCCCAGGAACACGTACGTGTGGTGATCGACGATGGCGTGGCCGGGACGGTTGAACCGCGCCGCCAGGATCTTCTCCGCCAACGCAAAACCCACGGCGTTGGCCAAGCCCTGACCCAGCGGGCCGGTGGTGGTTTCGGCACCGGGGGTGTGGCCGTATTCCGGATGGCCGGCCGTCTTCGAATGCAGCTGGCGGAAATGCTTCAGCTCGTCGATCGGCAGGTCGTAGCCGGACAGGTGCAGCAGCGCGTACTGCAGCATCGAACCGTGGCCGTTGGAGAGCACGAAACGGTCGCGGTTGAACCAGCCCGGGTTACCCGGATTGAACTGCAGGAAATCGTTCCACAACACCTCGGCGATGTCGGCCATGCCCATCGGCATGCC
>JBIQMK010000235.1:0-5114 GCA_044463365.1 Rhodanobacter sp.
CCGGCGACAATGCGCCGATGGCGTACGTCGAGCTGGTGGGCCGTCCGCAGGTCGAGGCAGTCGACGCCGACTGATCTGCACGGACATCCAGACGTCCAAACACGAAACCCCGGTCGGGCAACCTTCCGGGGTTTTTGTTTGTCGAAGGAGCGGTTTGGCCGACGGTTCCGCCGTCGGCTTGATGATGCAGCCCGCCTGGTTCCGACATGCTGACAGCATCGCAGCGAACCGGTAATGTCAGGAATTCCGCCATGCAGCAAGATGCCATGAACCCACTTCGCTGGTCCTATCGCGTCAGTTTCCTCGTCGGTTTCTGCGTTTGCTTCGGCTTGCTCGCCTTTGCCCTGTACGCCGAATATGGCCTCGGCATGGTTCCTTGTCCGCTGTGCGTGTTCCAGCGTATTGCCTTCCTCTCGATGGGCCTCTTCTTTCTGTTGGGCGGGCTGCACGCGCCTGGCGGACGCAACGGTCGCTGGACGTACGCCGGACTGGTGTTGTTGAGTGCGCTGGGCGGACTGATCACCGCCGGCCGCCATTTGTGGTTGCAGACGCTGCCGCCGGACCAGGTGCCGTCCTGCGGCCCCGGCATCGGTTATCTGTTCGATGCGTTTCCGCTCGGAAAAATGCTGAAGCTGGTATTCACCGGTTCGGGTGAGTGCGCCAAGGTCGAGCCGATCCTGGGCCTGCCGATGCCGGCGTGGAGTTTGTTGTGGTTCGTGTTGCTGGCGGTGCTGACGGTAGTGGCAACCCGTCGCCGCAGCGTGGGGAAATGATCATGCGCCACGGGCCGGAACAGAACACGAACGCCCCGTCGATGCCGGCGTCATGGACTCCCGCATCGTGGCAGCGGCACGAAGCACTCCAGCAGCCGCACTACGAGGACGCCGCCGAGCTGGCCGCGGCCACCGCGCACCTGGCGCAGCTGCCGCCGCTGGTGACCTCGTGGGAGGTCCTGGCGCTGAAGCAGGCCTTGGCCGAGGCGCAGGACGGGCGCCGATTCCTGCTCCAGGGTGGCGATTGCGCCGAAAGCTTCGCCGACTGCAGCAGCCCGATCATTTCCAACCGGCTGAAGGTGCTGCTGCAGATGAGCCTGGTGCTCGTGCACGGTCTCAAGAAGCCGGTGTTGCGGGTCGGGCGGTTTGCCGGTCAATACGCCAAGCCGCGTTCGGCGGACATGGAGACGCGTGACGGCGTGAGCCTGCCGAGCTTTCGTGGCGACCTGGTCAACAGCCCGGAATTCACGCCCGCCGCGCGCCGGCCCGATCCGCAGCGGCTGATCCAGGCGCACGCGCATTCCGCGTTGACGATGAACTTCGTGCGCGCGCTGATCGATGGCGGGTTCGCCGACTTGCGCCACCCCGAGTATTGGGACCTGGCCTGGGTGGAGCATTCGCCGTGGGCGGCCGAGTATCGGCAGATGGTGGCGGCCATCGGCGATTCCCTGCATTTCATGGAAACGCTGGCCGGCCCGATCGCCGGTTTCTCCAAGGTGGATTTCTTCACCTCGCATGAGGCGCTGCTGTTGCATTACGAGCAGGCGCTGACGCGCGAGGTGCCGCGCAACCCGGGCTGGTTCAACCTCTCCACCCATTTCCCCTGGATCGGCATGCGTACGGCGGCGCTGGACGGCGCGCATGTGGAATATTTCCGCGGCATCCGCAATCCGGTGGCGGTGAAAGTGGGGCCGACAGTGACGCCGGACCAACTGCTGCCGCTGATCGACGTGCTCAACCCCGACGACGAGCCGGGCCGGCTCACGCTGATCCATCGCATGGGCAACGCGAAGATTGCCGAGGCGCTGCCACCGCTGCTGCAGGCGGTAAAGCGCGAAGGCCGGCGTGTGTTGTGGGTGGCCGACCCCATGCATGGCAATACCGAGGGCACGTCGAACGGCTACAAGACGCGGCGCTTCGCCAACATCAGCGGCGAACTCGATCAAGCTTTCGACATCCATGCGGCAGCGGGCACGCGCCTGGGCGGCGTGCACCTGGAGTTGACCGGTGAGGACGTTACCGAGTGCACCGGCGGCGCGCGCGGCCTGGTCGACGCCGATCTGGATCGCGCCTACAAGTCGATGGTGGACCCGCGCCTGAATTACGAGCAGTCGCTGGAAATGGCCATGCTGATCGTGCGCAAGTCGAACGGGAAAATGCCCGCCCACGCCTGAACCGTCGCGGCACGCCCGCGCGCGGCGACCTCGGGGCTGCGGCATGACGTCGCGGTTGGCCCTGCGTTTTCCCTCGATGCCCCGATCGTGCATGGTGCCGGATCTATAATCGGCGGATGAACTGCTTTGTCGTGCCGTGTTTCGCAGGGTCGCGTTGGGCTTCGCGCGCAGTGATCGCGTTGCTTGTGGGCTGCATGCCCTCCGCCGCTGCGTGGGCGGCGGACCCCGCGCCCGCCGCGGCTACGCAACCGGTCGTCCCCGATACGATCCAGCAACGCATAAAGGCCTGCACCACCTGCCATGGCGTACACGGCGAAGGCTCGCCGGGCAGTGGCGTGTTCCCACGGCTGGCCGGCAAGCCGGCGGCCTACCTCGCGCAGCAACTCGCTTATTTCCAGGACGGCCTGCGCAAATATGCGCCGATGGAATACACCGTGCGCCAGCTGAGCCCGGCCTACATGGAAGAGATTGCCGCCTATTTTTCCGCGCAGGAAGCGCCTTACCACCCGTCGCCGGTGCCTTCGGTTTCCGCGGCGGTCATGGAGCGCGGCAAGCAACTGGTCGAGCGTGGTGATTCGACCCGCGGCATTCCTTCATGTGTCAGCTGCCATGGCGAGCGACTCACCGGGGTGGAGCCCGCGATACCGGGTCTGGCCGGGCTTTCCTACGACTACGTCAGCGCACAGATCGGCTCCTGGCGCACGCATACCCGTGCGGCCAAATCGCCTGATTGCATGGCCATCGTGGCCAGCCGGCTGCGTGATTCCGACATCACGGCGGTCGCCGCGTGGCTGGGCAACCTGCCGCCGCCGACCGACATGCATGCGCAACCGGCCGATCTGGAAGAGCGGGCCTTGCCGGGCTGGTGCGTGGCCAATGCGGGAGCCACGCCATGAAGCGATGGCTTGCCGGTCTGCTGGTGGTCGTGCTGGTGCCCGCCGTACTGCTGGCGTGGCTGTTTCTCCGCTCGCCCCGGGACGGCTCGCCTCAATCCACGTTGACGCGGGCAAGCGCTGCCACGCTGCGTGATCCGGCGCTGATCGCCCGTGGCGAATACCTTGCCGCGGTCGGCGATTGCGCGGCGTGCCACACCCGCAAGGGCGGCGTTCGCTATGCAGGCGGTCGTTCGCTGGCGACGCCGTTCGGCAACGTGCCGGCGCCCAATATCACGCCCGATCCCGACACGGGCCTGGGCCGCTGGAGTTTCGAGGATTTCTGGCGGGCATTGCACCTGGGCGTGGGACGTCACGGCGAGTTGCTGTATCCGGTGTTTTCCTACACCTCGTTCACCAAGGTCACGCAGGAGGACGCGCTGGCGATCTTCGCCTACCTGCAATCGCTGCCGCCGGTACGGCAGATGTCCGACGAGCCCTCGTTGCGCTTTCCGTACAGCCTGCGCCGCAGTCTTGCGGCGTGGCGCGCGCTGTATTTCAAGCCCGGTGTCTATCAACCCGATCCTGCGCGGTCGGCGCAGTGGAACCGCGGCGCGTATCTGGTGCAGGGCCTTGGCCACTGCAATGAATGCCATGCCACGCGTGACGCGCTCGGTGGCCTTTCGCCCGACCACACGCTGACCGGTGGCCAGATACCCGAGCAGAACTGGTACGCGCCCGATCTGAGCGTCAACCAGGGTGGCGGGCTGGAAGGGTGGAGCCCGCGCGACATCGTGGATTTGCTGAAAACCGGCCAGTCAGCCAAGGGTGCCGCCTTCGGTCCCATGGCGGACGTGGTGCGCAAGAGCACCCAGCACATGACCGATACGGATCTGGAGGCGATCGCCACCTACCTGCAATCGTTGCCGGCGCGCCCCGCCGCGGTGGCGGCGGTGTCGCACGTATCGTTCGATCGGAAGAAGGGCGCGAAGCTTTATGCGGATCGATGCGCGGACTGCCATGGGGCGGACGGCCGCGGTGTGGCCGGCGTCTATCCGCCGCTGGACGGCAATACCTCGGTCAACGAACCGACCGGCATCAATGCGATCCGTACCGTGTTGCTGGGTGGTTTCGCGCCGGTCACGGCGGGCAATCCGCGTCCGTATTCGATGCCGCCCTATGCGCAGGAATTGAACGACGAGGAGGTGGCGACGGTGGTCAGCTACATCCGCCAGTCATGGTCGAACAAGGCGCCGGCGGTGCGTCCTTCGGAAGTCAGCACCTATCGGCACACGCCGATCGATTAGCGCGCCACTCCCGCTTCATCGGTGGCGCAGCGTGTCCACCAGTCGCCCCAACGCCAGCCAGTGCTCGATTTTCCAGTGCCCGCGCGCCTGCCCTGAAGGGGACGGCAGCACGAACACTTGCGTCGTGCCGATGCGTCCGGCCTGCAAGCCGTAATCCACCGGATGGACCAACGCGGCACGCGCGGCATTCTTGCTGGTAAACGCGAGCACGCGCGGGGAACAAGCCGCGATCCTGGCGTGCAGCGCCGGTACGTCAAAGGCGTCGGGCGGCAGTTGGTTGTCATTGCCGCTGTGGCGCTTGGCCAAGTCGGTCAGACCGATGCCGAAGCCGGGCAGGAGCGGAAACTCGCTGGGGGCCAGCCGCCGCGGCGTGAGCTTCGCCTCGTGCAGCGCGCGCCAGAACAGGTTGCCCGGATGCGCGTAGTAGGCGCGTTCGGCGGCCGACCGCTTGCCCGCGGCGGTGCCGCAGAACACCAGCGCCAGGCCCGGTTGCAGCAGGTCGGGCAGGATCACGTCGGCATCGGCTGCCATCACGCGTCCGCGAGCAGGAAATCGGTGAACTGGAAGCGACCGTCGCGCAGGACCGATTCGCCGCGGTTCAATACCAGCGGGTGGCGAAACAGTGGCCCGGCATAGCTCAGCGTATGGAATTCACCGCGTTCGCCACAGGGGTCGACGCCGGCGGGGAGCGAATCCAGCAGCGCAGCGTCGTAGTCGCGGCCGCAGAAATCCGCGTCCAGTTGCTGCGTATCGACGCAGCACAATCTT
>JBIQMK010000236.1:0-5085 GCA_044463365.1 Rhodanobacter sp.
CCTGCTGGAACTGGGCGCCACGCCGCGGCCCGGCGCCGCCGCCTTGCGCGCGCCGGCCTCGTTGCGTCCGCTGGTCGCCGACCTGCTGGCGTTGATGGAGGCGCGCTCGCCGCTGCGCGGCGAGCAGTCGCGCAGCGATGATTTTCGCGATCGGGTCACCGCCCTGCATGCCTGGCGCGACCGCCGCGGCGCGCTGGCGCGGGGCGCGGTGGATGCCGGCGCGCTGGCCGCCATCGAGCAGGCCAGCAAGGGCTGGCGCAGACGTCTGGACGTCCATACGTCCGCCAGCGGCACGCCGGGAAGCCATGCCGTCGGCGACCTCCTTCTGCACGCGTTTCCCGATCGGGTGGCGTATCGCAGCGGCAGCGATCCGCTGCGCTACACGCTGGCCAACGGTCGCGGCGCGCGGCTGCACGAGAACACCGCCCTGCATGGCGAACCTTGGCTGGTGGCGCTGGACCTGCGCCACGAGGCGCGCGACAGCTTGATCCTGGCCGCCGCGCCGCTGGATCCGGACGTGCTGGAGCGCGACTACCCGGAACAATTCACCCGCCAGCGCACGCAACGCTGGAACGACGAGCGCGGCGCGGTGGAGGCGTTCGAGGAGCGCCGTTTCGGCGCCATCGTGCTGGAGCGTCGCAGCGTGCCGGTGGACACGCGCGATGCGTTGCTAGCCTTGCTCGCCGCCGTGCGCAGCGGTGGGCTTGACCTGCTGCCGTGGAGTGAATCGGCACGCCGCTTGCGCGCCCGCATGCAGGCATTGCGCGCATGGATGCCGGAACTCGGCTTGCCGGACGTTTCCGACACGGCGCTGCTGGCCACGCTGGAACAGTGGCTGGCGCCGTACCTGGATGGTGTGCACCGGCTTGATGTCTTGCGCGCCGATACGCTGTCGCAGGCACTGTCGGCGATGCTCGATCATGCGCAGCGCCAGGCGCTGGACCAGCACGCGCCCGAAAGCCTCACCGTGCCCAGCGGCCAGCAGCGGCGGCTCGACTACCTGCCTGGCGAGCCGCCGGTGCTTGCGGTGAAACTGCAGGAGCTTTTCGGCCTCGCCGACACGCCGCGCATCGGTGGCGGCCGCATACCGGTCACGCTGCATCTGCTGTCGCCGGCGGGGCGACCGATCCAGGTGACCCAGGATCTGCAAGGCTTCTGGCAGCGCACCTACCCCGAGGTTCGGCGCGAACTGAAAGGTCGTTACCCGCGCCATCCGTGGCCGGACGATCCATGGACGGCGCAACCGACCCATCGCGCCAAGCCGCGTCCGCGCTGAAAGCCAAGGAAGCCCGGAACAAGTCTTTGCTCGTCATTCCAGCGAAAGCTGGAATCCAGTGTCTTGGCGGAGTTGCCGAGATGCTGGCTCCCAGCTTTCGCTGGGATGGCGACTTGTTCAAACAATCCCTCCATGTTGTGATTTTTCTCGCGGCATTCACCCGGCAGGTGGTCCGGTGACCGCGGTATTCGTGCTGCATGGTTATCTGTACCATCGATCGCGCCATGGTTATCCGTGGGGGACGTCATGCGCGCCACCAAACGCTCCACAGCTCCAGCGCCACCGGACACCGCGATGTCCGGCCATGACCGGGATACGCTGGCGCCCGCGCCACGGCGATTCTCCGCTTATGGGTGGAGCCTGCTGGCGTTGGTGCTGGGCCTGGGGCTGACGATGCTGCTGCGCCATCAGCAGATCGCGCGGGAGCAGGCTGCGCAGGAGCTTGCGCGCAGCGCCCTGGTCGACAAGAGTTCGGCGGCGCTGGTGACGCAATTGCAGGCGGCGGAAAGCCTCTTGCGCGCGGTGCAGAGCCTGTTCCTTTCCTCCGACGAGGTCAGTGAGCGTGAGTTCGCCAACATCTACGCCAACCTGAAGCCACGCCGGCGGTTTCCCTCGCTGCAGGCGCTTGCCTACGCGCGAAAGGAGGTGCGCGCGGATGGCGTCCATTACGTCACCACCTGGGTGCAGCCGCTGACGGGCAATGCGGCCCTGGCCGGGCTGGACATCAACACGCAGCCAAACAACCTGCTGGGCGTCATCGAGTCGCGCGATACCGACCTGCCTGCCCTGTCGGCGCCGTTCCGGCTGGCACAGCAGGTGGACACGCTGGCGCGCGACGACGGCATCACCTTGCGGATGCCGATATTCAGCCCCGGGCCGCCACCGGCGTCGCTGGCCGAGCGGCGTCGGCGCGAGGCCGGGTCGCTGGCGGTGTCGTTTCGCGTCAGCGGACTGATCGGCAATGCGCTGTCGCCGGACGTCACGCAGGTGTTCCGCGTGCGCATCACCGACGTCACCGATGCCAGGGAATGGCTGCTGTTCGACTCGACCACGACGGCATCGGTCGATGGCGGCAAGGATTTCCACCGCCGGCTTGCCTATGGCGGGCGGGTGTGGCGCATGGACCTGCAGCCGCGCGCGACCGCCCAGACCGGATTCGACCTGGGCGACTCGGCGCTGCCCGTTGGCGTGCTGGCCAGCGTCCTGCTGGCGATGCTGGTGTTCACCATTGCCAGCACCCGCCAGCGAGCGATCGCGTTGGCGTGGCACATGACCAGTCGTTACCGCGAGAGCGAGGAGCGCTTTCGCGCCCTGAATGACCTGCTGCCGGCGCTGGTGCTGCTGGCCGACGGGCACGACAGCGCCATCACCTACGCCAATCGCGCGTCCCGCGAGCGGCTTGGCGAGAGCGTGGGCGAGCGGCGCCTGTCGGACCTGTTCGAGGATCCGCACCTGTTTCCGGACATGCGGCAACCGGGTACGCGTGATTTCCATCGCATCAGTGCCGCACTGTGCGACGAACAGGGGCTGCGGTTCTGGGCCGATGTGGCGCTGTCGAAAGTGGTGCTGGACGGTGCCGACAAGTTGCTGATGGTGGCGATCGACGTCACCGAGCAGCGGCAGTTGAACGAGATGCTGAGCTTCCAGGCCAGCCACGACGCGTTGACCGAGCTGTACAACCGGCGCGAGTTCGAGAGCCGCCTGCAAAGCATCCTCGACGCCACCGAAACCGGTACGCCGATGGCGGTGCTGCTGTACATCGACCTCGACCAGTTCAAGTTGATCAACGACACCTCCGGCCATATCGCCGGCGATCACCTGCTGGCGCAACTGGCCGCCACCATGCACAAGCAGCTTTCCGCCACTGACGTGCTGGCGCGGCTGGGCGGCGACGAGTTCGGCGTGCTGGCGCTGGGCGTGCGCGATCGCCAGGACGCCGAAGCGGTGGCCGAGCGCGTGCGCCATTGCATCGACCAGTGGGTCTTCGTGTGGGAGCAGCGCAGCTACACGGTCAGCGCCAGCATCGGCGTGGTGATGATCGACCAGCCGGGCATGACCATGAAGGACCTGCTGGCCCGCGCCGACACCGCCTGCTACATGGCCAAGGAGCTGGGCCGTAACCGCGTGCATTTCTATTCCGAACGCGACGACGAGGCGGCGCGCCGCCGCGGCGAGATGGAGTGGGCCAACCGCCTGCGCTGGGCCATCGAGGAACGGCGTCTGGTGCTGGTCTATCAGGAGCTGACGCCGCTGTCGCCGCGGCCGGGGTCCGGTCCCCGGGTGGAGTTGCTGCTGCGCTTCCGCGACGATTCCGGCGCGCTGGTGCTGCCGGGCGTGTTCATGCCCGCCGCCGAGCGCTACAGCCTCATGCCGATGCTCGACCGCTGGGTGGTGGAGACCGCGCTGGCGCATTTCGACCAGCTGCACCCGGCCGGCGCCGACCTGCGGCTGGCGACGATCAACCTGTCCGGCGCCAGCGTCGAGGACGACGCGCTGGCCGACCTCATCATCGCCTTGCTGGAGAAACACGCGGTGGAGCCGTCGCGGGTGTGTTTCGAGATCACCGAAACCGTGGCGGTGCGCAACCTGTCCCGCGTGGCCCGCTTCATGGAGCAGCTGCGCCAGGTCGGCTGCAAGACCGCGCTGGACGATTTCGGCGTGGGCATGTCGTCGTTCGCGTATCTGAAGAACCTGCCGATCGACATCATCAAGATCGACGGCAGCTTCATCCGCGACATGCTCACCGACCCGGTCAGCCATGCCATCGTGCGCGCGGTGGCCGACATCGGCCAGCGGCTGGGGCTGGAAGTGGTGGCCGAATGGGTGGCCGACGACGAAACGCTGCGCGTGCTCACCGCGATGGGCGTCAGCCATGCGCAGGGCTTCAGCCTGCACGCACCGGAACCGGCGCGGTTCCAGTACGGGGGGACGTCCTCCGCATTGTCGCCCTGAACCTGCAGCCCGTTGGCCGACGGTGACCGGGGATGTTTCGCCCTGCGACGAAACGTCCGGCCGCCCGCCGTGGGTAGACTGCGGCCATGACCGACGCCGCCGGACCCAACCGCTACCAACTGGCCGAGATGGGCGCCTTGCTGGCCGAGCCGGCCCGGGCGGCGATCCTGCTGGCGCTGATCGACGGCACCGCCCGCCCGGCCGGGGAGTTGGCCCGCGCCGCGGGTGTGGGCGCCGCCACCGCCAGCGCCCACTTGAAGCGGCTGCTGGAAGGCGGCCTGTTGAGCGTGCACGTGCAGGGCCGGCATCGCTACTACCGTCTGGACGATGATGATGTCGCCGCCTGGCTCGAAGCCATGGCACTGCCGCGCACCGGCGTGCGCCCCATGGCCCACGCCGATCTGCGCCTGCGCCGGGCCCGCACCTGCTACCGCCACCTCGCCGGCCAACTCGGTGTGGCCGTGTGCGGGGCGTGGCTGGAGCGCGGTTACCTGCATGCCGACGGCGGTGGCCTGCGCCTGCTGCCCGACGGTGCGCAGGCGCTGGCGGAAGCGGGCCTGGCATTGCCGCCTTCCGGCAAGCTGCTGGGCTTGCGCGGACGCGGCTGCCTGGACTGGACCGAACGCCGCCTGCACCTGGGTGGTCCGCTCGGGGTGGCGGTGACCGGCGCGATGCTGGACGCCGGCTGGTTGCGCCGCGCGGCGCAGGGCCGTGCCCTGCTGCCCAGCGCGGAGGGCTTGCGGCGGCTGGCCCTGTGGGGTGTGCGGCTGGACTGACGCGCTCGCCCGCTTCGACGCGGCGTTCATCCGGCGCGGCGTTTGATGCGCGGACGTATCACACCGGAGGACACCATGAAC
>JBIQMK010000237.1:0-4203 GCA_044463365.1 Rhodanobacter sp.
GTGGCCGGCAACCTGTCGATCTATCACGGCATCAAGGGGCCGAACATCGCCCTGGTTTCGGCCTGCACCACGGCCGCGCACAACATCGGCATGGCGATGCGGCTGATCCAGTACGGCGATGCCGATGCGATGTTGGCCGGCGGTTCCGAGTTCGCCACCACGCCCACGGCGATGGCGGGCTTCTGCTCGGCAAAGGCCATGTCCACCCGCAACGACGATCCCACCCACGCCAGCCGTCCGTGGGACGTCGGCCGCGACGGCTTCCTGCTGTCCAATGGCGCGGGCATGCTGATGCTGGAGGAATACGAGTTCGCCAAGGCGCGCGGCGCCAACATCCTTGCCGAGCTGATCGGTTTCGGCATGAGCGGCGACGCGTACCACATCACCGCGCCCAGCGGCGATGGCGCCGAACTGGCCATGCGCAATGCACTGCATGACGCGCACCTGCAGCCATCGGACGTGCAGTACGTCAACGCGCACGGCACGTCGACACCGGTGGGCGACCTGGGCGAAGCCAAGGCCATTCGCAGCGTCTTCGGCGAGCACGCCACGCAGAAGGGCGAGTTCGCGGTCAGCTCCACCAAATCGGTCACCGGCCATCTGCTTGGCGCCGCCGGCGGCGTGGAGGCGATCTTTTCGATCATGGCGCTGCGCGAGGGCGTGCTGCCGCCGACGATGAACCTGGTGGACGTCGATCCGGAGGTCGCCGCGCTGGGCATGGATCTGGTGCCGAACCAGGCGGAGAAGGCCAGCATCGACATCGCCATGTCCAACTCGTTCGGTTTTGGCGGCACCAACGGCACACTGGTCTTCCGCCGCGCCTGAGCGTGACCTGCCTCCGCCGCCTGCTGCCTGGCGAGCGCGACCTGCTCGCGCCCGCCGCGGCCTTTCCGCAACGTTACCCCTGCCTGCTCGAAAGCGTGCTGCACGGCACGCGGCAGGCGCGTTACGACATCCTGTTCGCGTTTCCCCGCGAGTCGCTCACCCTGTCGGCGGATGGTTTGTTGCGCGACGGTGCGGGGCGCCTGCTGGAAGGCCGATTCCTCGACGCCCTGGATGCCGTCTGGGAAAACGAGAAGCTACCGGGCAGCCCGTCGGACGACCTGCCGTTTCACGGCGGCTGGGTGTTGATGCTGGCCTACGAGCTGGCCGCGCAAATCGAACCCACGTTGTCGTTGCAGCAATCACCGTTGCTGCCCCAGGCACTGGCCGTGCGCTGCCCGGCCGCGATCATCGTCGACCACCAGCTCGGTTGCACCACGCTGGTGGCGGAAGCCGGCAGCGAGGCGCTGCTGGATGCGATGCAGGCGGACCTCGACACCCCGTTGGCGATCGATGCCGCACCGCTCCCGACATCGTGCGAAGAGGACGATCCACAACGTTTCCTGGCGGGCGTGGCGCGCATCCACGAGCATCTGCGTGACGGCGATATTTTCCAGGTCAACCTGTCGCGTGAATGGCGAGCTCGCTACGCGCAGCCGCCCGCGCCTGCGTCGCTGTATGCCGCGCTGCGCCAGGCTAATCCGGCGCCGTTCGCCGGCTTGCTGCAGCAGCCGGGATGGTCGCTGGTCAGTTCGTCGCCCGAGCGGCTGGTGGAAGTGCGCGGCGGCCAGGCGCAGACGCGGCCCATCGCCGGCACGCGGCCACGCACCGACGGAGATGACGACGATGCCCGCATCCGCGAACTGAGCGGCCACCCGAAGGAACGCGCCGAGCACGTCATGCTGATCGACCTGGAGCGCAACGACCTGGGCCGCGTGTGCGTGCCTGGCACGGTCGAGGTGGACGAGCTGATGGCCGTGGAAAGCTACGCCCACGTCCACCACATCGTGTCCAACGTGCGTGGTCGGCTGCGCGCCGGCGTGACGCCGGGCGAGGTGATTGCGGCGACCTTCCCCGGCGGTACCATCACGGGCTGTCCCAAGGTGCGCTGCATGGAAATCATCGCCGCCCTGGAAGATGCGCCACGGGGCGCCTATACCGGCGCGCTGGGTTATCTCGATCGACATGGCGACCTCGATTTGAACATCCTGATTCGCACGCTGACCTTGAGCGGAACGCAGGCAAGCCTGCGCGCCGGCGCGGGCATCGTGGTCGACTCGGTGGCCGCGCTGGAGCTGGAGGAGACGCGGGCCAAGGCGCGCGGCCTGCTGCGCGCGCTGGGCGTGCCCGGCTGATGGTGAGCCGCATGCTGGTCAACGGCGTTGCGTCCGAGGTGGTGCCCGCTGCGGACCGCGGCTTTTCATACGGCGACGGTTTGTTCGAGAGCATTCGTTTCGTGGGCGAAAGTGCGCCACTGTGGGATCGGCACATGCAACGGCTGACCGACAGTTGTCACCGCCTGCAACTGCCGCTGCCCGATACCGCACGGCTTCTGCGCGAGGCGCGGCAGGTGAGCGCATCCATGGCTCACGCGGTGGTGCGCATCGCCTGGACCCGCGGCGTGGGCGAACGCGGCTACTCGCCGCCCGTGGCCGCCACGCCCACGCGCGTCGTGGCGGCCTTTCCGCCGCCACCGATGGATGCCGCCGCGTATGCACGCGGCGTGCGCACGCGGCTGTGCACGCTGCGCCTGGCCGGACAACCGCAACTGGCAGGCATGAAACACCTCAACCGGCTGGAACAGGTGCTGGCCCGCGCGGAATGGACCGATCCGGCGATCGCCGAGGGCCTGTTGTGCGATGGTGATGGCCGGCTGGTTTCGGCGACCATGGCCAACCTGTTTGTCGTGATCGATGGCGAACTGGTGACGCCGTCGCTGAAGCGCTGCGGCGTGGCCGGTGTGGCGCGCGCGGAGATCCTGGCCCACGCCGAAAGCGTTACGGAACGCGACATCCGGTTGCCTGATCTGCAGCGCGCCAGCGAGGTTTTCCTCAGTTCCAGCGTCCGCGGCGTGGTGCCGGTACAGTCGCTCGATGAATGGTGCTGGACGCCGGGCGCGGCCACCCGGCAATGGCAACGTCACTGGCGGCAGTTGGGTTTTCCGATGGAGCACGCGGCATGAAACAGCACCGAACCCAAGGTCGCGCATTGGGACGCGTCCTGACGTGGCTTGCGATGCTGGCGCTCGTCGCTGCGGCGGCCTGGGGCTGGCACGATTTCAGCCGATTCAGCCGCACGCCGCTGCACGTCACCGCCCGCGGCGACAGCATCGACATCGCCCGTGGCAGCAGCTTCAAGACGATCGTGGCCGACCTGCGCCAGCATGGCGCCACCCGCGCCCATCCGCTGTACTGGCGGGCGCTGGCCGAACAGATGCGGGTGGCGGGCAAGCTGCACGCCGGCGAATACGCGCTGACCCCGGGCATCACGCCGCCGGTACTGCTGTCCGACATGGCCGCGGGCCGGGTATTGCAGCGCAACCTCACCATCGTCGATGGCTGGACGTTTCGGGAATTGCGCCTGGCGCTGGCGCGCGCGCAGAAGCTGAAGCACGACACCGCCGGCCTCGACGACGCGACCGTGATGCAGCGCATCGGCGCGGCGGGCGAAAATCCGGAAGGCCGTTTCCTGCCCGAGACCTATGCCTACGTGAAAGGCGACAGCGACCTGGACATCCTGCGGCGCGCGCACCAGGCGATGGTCAAGACCCTGGCCAGCCTGTGGGCCGGGCGCGATCCCGACCTGCCGCTGGCCACGCCCTACGACGCGCTGATTCTCGCCTCGATCGTGGAAAAGGAAACCGGCAAGCCCGACGAGCGGGCGCAGATCGCCGGGGTGTTCGTGCGCCGCCTGCGCAACCACATGCTGCTGCAGACCGACCCCACGGTGATCTACGGCATGGGCGCGCGCTATGCCGGCAACATCCGCCGCAGCGACCTGACCACCGATACGCCCTACAACACCTACACCCGCCCCGGACTGCCCCCGACGCCGATCGCGTTGCCGGGCAAGGCGGCGTTGCAGGCGACCCTGCACCCGGCCGCCGGCGACGCGCTCTATTTCGTGGCGCGCGGCGATGGCAGCCACGTGTTTTCCAGCACGCTGGCGGAACACAATCGCAAGGTCGACTGCTATCAACGGAAGCGCTGCCCATGAAGGCGTCCTCAGCGACGGCACGCGGCCGGTTCATCAGCCTCGAAGGCGGCGAGGGGGCCGGCAAAAGCACCTTGCTGGCGGGGCTGCGCGACTGGATCGGGCAGCAAGGCGTCACACTGGTGCAGACACGCGAACCCGGCGGCACCGAACTGGGCGAAGCGGTGC
>JBIQMK010000237.1:4213-5082 GCA_044463365.1 Rhodanobacter sp.
GCGGTGCGCGCCATCGTGCTCGATCCGCGCCACCGCAACCTGGCCGCCGAAACCGAATTGCTGCTGATGTTCGCCTCGCGGGCGCAACTGGTGCGCGAGCGGATCGAACCGGCGTTGGCGGCCGGCCAGTGGGTGCTGTGCGACCGTTTTGCCGACGCCAGCTACGCCTACCAGGGCGGCGGCCGCGGCCAACCCATGCAACGCATCGCTGCCCTGGAGCAGTGGGCCTGCGCCGGTGTGACGCCGGACCTGACCTTGTTGCTGGACCTTCCCGTGGCCACCGGCCGCGCCCGCGCCGCGGGGCGCAGCGCACCTGACCGCATCGAGATTGAAGCGGACGGATTCTTCGAGCGGGTACGCGCCGCTTACTGCGACCGCGCCGCCGCCGAACCGTCGCGGTTCAGGGTCATCGATGCGACCCGATCGCCAGCGATGGTACTCGCCGATGCCATTGACGCCGTGGCCGAATTGACCCGGAGCACAAACACATGAACACCCAGCCATGGCACGCCGAGCACTGGTCGCGCCTGCAGGCGCGGCGGGCGCGTGGCGCGCTGCCGCACGCGCTGCTGCTGTGCGGTCCGGCTGGATTGGGCAAGCGCGCGTTCGCGCAGCGCTTCATCCATGGCTTGCTGTGCGAACGGCCTGATGAAAATGCCGGCGACGCATGCGGCCACTGCCGTGCCTGCCTGTTGCTGACGGCGGGCAGCCATCCGGATCTCGTCCGGTTGACCTACGGCCTGCGCAAGGATGGCGTGCAGCGCAGCGAGATCGTGGTGGAGCAGATTCGCGACCTGTCGGCGCGGCTGGCGATGAGCAGCCAGTTCGGCGGGTGGCAGGTCGCCGTCATCGATCCGGCCGATGCGATG
>JBIQMK010000238.1:0-5048 GCA_044463365.1 Rhodanobacter sp.
TCCGGGCGAGCTCCCTGGTCGCCCGCAGCATCCAGAAAGCCATCGCCCGTGACCCAGCGAACTCCTCCGATGCAGAACGCTCCGTCGCCCCGCTTCACGGCACGCTCGGCCAACCACATCGCGCTGGCCATCCACGCCGTCGTCTCCGGTGGCGTCGTCGCGCTGCTCATGCTGATCTGGCTGTTGACCAGCAGCTCGTACTTCTGGCCCTACTGGGTGGCGCTGCCGCTCGCCGTCCCGTTCGGCATCCACGCCGTTCCCGGCGCCGTGGGAAAGCACGCTTGCGTGATCTGGGGACCGGACGGCACCGGCGTCGGCCACACGATGACGCTGTTCCGCGACAACCCGATGGGTCTGGCACTGGACAGTGTCTATGCCCACGAGCTGGACGCGCTGCGCCAGTCGGGCCGACGCCTGCTTGAGGTGGGCATGTTGGCGGATCGTCGCGAATCGGCGGCGCGCGGCATCGGTGCGTTGTTCAGCATGATGCGTTGGGCCATACATTTCGGGTTGCACGCGGATCTGACCGACATCGTCATCGGGGTGCACCCGAGGCATGCCGCGTTCTACATGCGCTGTTACGGCTTCGAGGAATTCGCGCCCCCTACGGACTATCCGCTGGTGCGAAACAACCCGGTGGTGGGTTTGCGCCTGCGCCTGCGCGAGATGCTGGCAAACGACGTATTGCCACGGGGGCTAGCCGATGCGCGTGACAATCCCATACCGGCAAGCGCGTTTTCCGACCGCTTCTCGTTCGAACCCCGGCAACTGCGTGGTTCGCTGATCGCCAATTTCCTGAAGGATCGCTACAACATCGATCCAGGCTCCGTGGTCGCGCCCCGCCACTGCGACATCGCCTGCCCGGCTCAGGTGGGGTAGCGCTAGCCGGCTCACCCGCCAGCGAGAACCCGCTCGGCCAAGGCGTGCGCGCGGTGCATGCAGCCTTGGCGCGGCATTGAGCGGCCGCGGACAGCGGCGCGATCAATGCCGCGAAACGCCGCCACTGGCGGAAGAAAGCCAAACGGCGCCGAACGACCGTTGGTTTAGCCGCCCGAGGCGCCGCCCAGCTCGCGATAAAGCGCATCGGCGGCCGGCTTGTCTTCGAAATCGGCCGACTGCAGCGACCCGAGCGTGTGGCGGGCGGCCGCCTTGTCGCCCGTGCGCGCCTGCGCAACGGCCAGGTGATACTGGATGGACGCCACCTGCGGTGCCGCCTTGGCGGCCTTCTCCAGGATCGGCAATGCGGTCTTGGCCTGACCACCGGCAATCAACGCCCAGGCGTACGTGTCCTGGACGCTGGGCGACGTTGGGGCGAGTTTGTAGGCGCGTTCGGCCATCGGCAGTGCCTTTCGATCGCCCTGTTCGGTGTAGATCCAGGCGAGATTGTTGAGCGCGCCCACGTTCGAAGGGTTGTCCTTCAGCAATTTCTCGTATTCGGCCGCGGCCAACGGATTCTGCTTGTGGGTGAGGTAATGCTGGGCCAGCAAGGTGCGCGCGGTCCCATCCTCGGGATGTTTGGCCAACCAGTCGGTCAGCACCGCTTCGGGCTTGGCGGCGCCCGATGCGTTCAGCGCCAGAAACGTCTTGATCACCAACGGCCGGTCGGCATTGGCCTTCAGGCCGTTCTGGTAGGCGACCGCGGCGTCGCGGGGCGACTTGTTCGCCATGTACAGGTCGCCCTCCAGCGCGAAGCCGGCGGCCTTCGTGGCAGGCTGCGCCTGCAGCGTGCGCGCCAGTGCCAGCGCAGCAGGAAAGTCTTTCGCCTGCATCTTCACGGTTGCGAGCAGGACCACGGCCTGCACCTGTCCCGGATCGGTCTTGATCACTTGCTCGAGGTTGCTCTCGGCAGCTTTCGTATCCTTGTTGATGAGCTGCGCGCGCGCCAGATTGGTGCGGTACGGGGCCACCTGCGGCGCGAGGTCGACCGCCTTCTGCAGTGTCTCCAATGCCGCATTCACGTCACCGGCATTCATCTGCGCCGCACCCAGCGCATTGATCGCCGCCGGATTCCGGGGATTGATCGCCACCAGGCGCTTGGCGGTGCTCACCGCTTCGTCGAACTGGCCACTCTCGCTGTACAGCAAGACAAGGGCGATATATGGCGTGGGCGATTCAGGCGCCGCGTCGATAGCCTGCTTGCTCCACTTGATCGCGCCCGCCTTGTCGCCCTGGAACAGCGCGAGCCGGCTCAGGGCCATCATGGCCACTTCGTTGCGGGGATCGTGCTTCAACACGGTGTCGTAGCGGCCAGCAGCGTCCTTGTAATGTCCTTCCAGCGAATCGAGGCTGCCCAGGCTCAGCAGTGTGGCGAGGTTGTCCGGCTCGATCCGTGCGGCCTGTTCGTACTGGGCGCGTGCTTCGGCCCGCTTGCCTGCGGCGATCAGGGCCGTCCCGTAGACCAGGTGTGCCGCGCTGTCCTGCGGATGTTTCGCGGCATACGCCGCCGCCGTCTTGACCGCGTCGTCGACCCGCTTGTCGCGCACGTACGTGATCACCATCAGGCGATTGCGCCGCGCCTCACTGGCGGCGTCTTCGACGGGCATGGCTTCCAGCAGGCGCAAGGCCTCGGAATCCTGGCCGGCGGCGATCGCCTTTTCGGCGGGGGCGAACGGATCATTCGCTGCCGTCTTGTCACCGGCGAGCGCCTTGGCCCCCGGCGTGCGGGCACCCGCAGCCGCCGCGCCCTGCAACAATGCGAGCAATTGGGTATCGGACGGCGCGCCGTCCACCGCCGGACGCAGAGTGTTCAGCGCCTGGCTGGTGCGCCCTTCGCGATAGAACGTCAACGCCAACAGCCGCCGCGCCTCGACGTTGTTCTGGTTGATACCCATGGCGTTGCTGAGATACATCTCGGCCTGCGCGTAGTTGCCTTGCGCGTAGCTCACCGCGCCCATCAACGTCTGCGCCTGCTCGTTGTTCGGCGCGTCCTTGAGCACCAGCTGGAGCTGTGAAACGGCATCATCCAGATGCCCCTGCTTGTAGAGCGCCACGGCGTGGAGATAGCGCGGGTAAGGCTGGTCCGGCGCCATTTTTTCCAAGGCCTGGATGTTTTCCAGCGCCCCGTCGAGCTTTTCCTGCTGGATCTGGGCGTTGGCCAGGCGCAGCAACGTATAGAAGTGCTCCTGGGGCAACCAGTCCGGCTTGCTGAAATCGAGAACCTTCTGATACACCGCCTCGGCCTCGGCAAACTGCCGGGCATCGAACGCCAGGTCGCCCTTGGCTATCCACGCCTGCGGACTTTGCGGTGCGGCCGTCAATGCCTGTTCGACGTACTTCTGGGCAGCATCCAGGTTGTCGGCCGTGCCGGCAAGCTTGGCCAGCCCGACCAGGGATCGCGCATTGCCGGGGTCCACGGCCAGCGCGGCCTTGTAGGATTCATCGGCCTGATCGAACTGCTTCAACCCGCGGTGGGCGTCGCCGCGCAACCGCAGCACGCTTGCCTTGACCTTCGGATCGAGCTGGGCATCCGGCGACAAGGTCTTGAGCAATTCGTCGTATTGCTGGGACAGCAAGAACGCCTGCCCCAGCGGCACCGCCCATTGCGCCTCGGGCACGCCATTCGCCTTGGCGTTCTGAAGGTCGTTCAACGCGTCCTTCGGATCGCCGAGCATCAACGATGCGCGGCCCAGCAGCAGCCAGGCCTGGCCGTTCTTGCTGTCCTTCTGCAGGACCTTTTTTGCTTCGATATAGGCTGCGCGGTACTTGCCCTCGGCCTGGTTCTTGGCGCCTGCGGCCAACCCGTCGGTGCGGTTGGTCAGGCCACAGGCCCCCAACAACAGGCTGATCGAAATGACGAGCAAGCCGCATCTAACGTAGCGGGTGTTCAAGTTGTTGGGCATGTTATCGATACTCGGTTGGCACATTGGCAGGCATGAATCAGTCGGCATCCGCCGTTTTCTTCAAGCCATATTTGTCGAGCAGGTCGTAAAGCGTCGGTCGACTGACGCCAAGCAGGTCCGCCACCCGCGAAAGATTGCCGTTCGCCTTGGCCAGCGCGCGCTGGATGGCGCGCTTTTCAGCGTCGGCGCGCACTTCGCGCAAGCTCAGGAAATCCTCCCCGGTGGTGCCCAGTTGCAGCTCGGCCAATCCTATCTGCTTGGTGTCGGCCATGATCACCGCACTGTTGATCGTGTTTTCCAGCTCGCGGACGTTGCCCGGCCACGAATGGCTCTCGATCGCCTTGAGCGCCTTGGCGGAGAAGCCGCGGATGGATCGGCCGTGGCGGCTGGCCGCCTGGGTCAGGAAATGCCGGGCAAGCAACACCGCATCGCCGACACGATCGCGCAGCGGCGGCAGGCGCACGCTGACCTCGCTGACGCGGTAGAACAGATCCTCGCGGAACCGCCCTTGCTGGATCAGCGCACGCAGATCCTGGTGCGTGGCGCAGACGATGCGGATGTCGACGGGGATCGATTCGCGTCCGCCAATGCGTTCGATCATCCGCTCCTGCAGGAAGCGCAGCAATTTGGACTGCAGCGCCGGCGGCATGTCGCCAATCTCGTCGAGAAACAGCGTGCCATCCACGGCCAGTTCGATCTTGCCCTTGGTCTGCCTGTGGGCACCCGTGTACGCGCCCCTTTCGTAACCAAACAGCTCCGCCTCGAGCAGCGGCTCGGGAATGGCGGCGCAGTTGATCGCCACGAAAGGGCCATCGCGTCGCGAGCTCAGGCGGTGCACCGCACGGGCGAACAGTTCCTTGCCGGTACCGGTTTCCCCCAGCAGCATGACGGTGGCGTTGGATGGGCCGACCTTCTCGATCAGCCGGCAGGCCTCCGCCATCGCCTCGCTGCTGCCGATGATGCCCTCAAGCACCGAGCTCGACTGGCTTCGCAGCGCGCGATTCTCTGCCTCCAGCTCATGCACCCGATACGCGCGACTCACGATCAGGCGCAGCACTTCCAGATCCAGCGGCTTGGAGCAGAAATCGAAAGCGCCAAGGCCGATCGACTTGACCGCGTTGTCGCGATCCCCGTTGCCAGTGGCAACGATGACCTTGGTGTAAGGCGCCTTCTGCAGGATTTCGACAAGCGTGGCAAACCCTTCGCTGG
>JBIQMK010000239.1:0-5015 GCA_044463365.1 Rhodanobacter sp.
TGCTGCTGGTCTGGGCCGGCGCGGGCGTGCTGACCCTGATCGGCGCGCTGTGCTACGCGGAGCTGGGCGCGCGTCGGCCGCATGCCGGCGGCACCTACGTGTACCTGCGCGAAGCGTTCGGGCCGCTGGCGGGGTTCCTGTTCGGCTGGACCATGCTGCTGGTGATCTACTCCGGCTCCAGTGCGGCGGTGGCGACGATCTTCGCCAGCTACACCGCGTCGCTGTTCGGGCTTTCGCCGGCGTGGTCGCTGCCGTTGAAGGTGGGCGCGCTGGTGTTCGTGGCCGGACTGAACCTGTTCGGCCTGCGGCTTGGCGCGCAGGTCCAGAACCTGTTTTCCGTATTGAAGCTGCTGGCGGTGGCGGCGCTGGTGGTGTGCGGCCTGTTCCTTGCCGGCGCCGGTCACGGCCAGGTGCTGACAGTCGACCCGGCGCGCCACGGCGTGGGCTTCGTCGGCGCGGCGCTGCCGGTGCTGTTTGCGTATTCCGGCTTCACCTACCTCAACAACCTGGCCGGCGAGGTGCGCGATCCGCAGCGCACGCTGCCGCGCGCGCTGACCCTGGGCATGCTGCTGGTGATCGTGGCCTACGTGCTGGTCAACGTGGCCTACCTGGCCGTGCTGGGCCACGACGGGCTGGCCGCCAGCAGCGCACCGGCGGCCGACGTGATGCAGCGCGTGCTGGGGCCAGGCGGCGCGAAAGTCATCGCCCTGGGCGTGGCGATCTCCACCCTGGGTTTCTGCAACATCACCCTGGTGGCCGGCGCGCGCGTGCTGCAGGTGATGGGCGAGGACGGCCTGTTCTTCCGCGCGGTGGCGCGGCTGCATCCGCGTTACCGCACGCCGAACACGGCGCTGCTGCTGTTGTCCGGCTGGGCGGTCGTGCTGGCGCTGTCGGGCAGTTACGGCCAGCTGCTGGATTACGCCACCTTCGGCGACTGGCTGGCCTGCGCCGTCGGCGTGGCCACGCTGTTCTGGTATCGCCGGCGCGACGGCGCCACCGCCAGTTTCCGCGTGCCGTGCTATCCGTGGCTGCCGCTGCTGTTCATCGGCATCGTGGCGTGGGTGGTGGTGATGACCATGCGGGACAACCCGCGCAACGCCGGCATCGGCGCGCTGATCATGCTGGCCGGCGCGCCCGTGTACGTGGTCTGGCGCCGGCTGTTCAGCCGCGCGGCACCCTGACCCGGCAGCGGCAATGTCACAATAGGGCGATACCCGCCAAGGAGATGATGGATGCCGCCCGCGCAAGATCAGGCCATGCCGACCCCGGACAGCAACATCGTGCCCGAGAAGGCCCGCGACGGCATCGAGGTGATCATCAACGGCGAGCCTTTCCGTCATACCGGCGATCCGGCGATGCCGCTGCTGTGGTATCTGCGCGACGTGCTGCGCCTGACCGGCACCAAGTACGGCGGCGATGCGCAAGCCGGCAACGGCGCCGACCTGGTGCTGGTGGATGGCAAGCCGCTGCCGGCGATCGGGCAGCCGATGCAGGCGCTGGCGGGCCGGCAGATCACCACGGTCGAGGGCCTGGCCGCCAACGACGGCACCTTGCATCCGTTGCAGCAGGCCTTCATCGACGAGGACGCGATCGGCTGCGGCTATTGCACGCCGGGCTGGCTGATTTCCGGCGTGGCCTTGCTGGCCCGCACCGCGCAGCCGTCCGACGACGACATCGACCAGTTGCCCAACCTGTGCCGCTGCGGGACCCACACGCGCGTGCGTCGCGCGATCAAGCGCGCCGCCGCGGGCAAGGCGGACCAGGCATGAGCGGACAGATCCAACTCTCGCGGCGACGCTTCCTGCAGGTGCTCACCGGTACCGCCGGAGCATTGATCGTGGGCATCCGCACCGCCGAGGCGGTCGACCTGCCACCGGCATTGCTGGGCGGCACCTTCCAGGCGCTGGGCCCCTACGTGCAGATCGACAGCGACGGCAACGTGCTGATCGGCGCGCGCGATCCGGACACCGGCACCGGAGTGGCCACCTCCCTGCCACGCATCATCGCCGACGAACTGGACGCGGACTGGAACCGCGTCAGCGTGATTCCGCTGGGGCTGGGCGTGGAGAACGACCACGGCCAGCCGCGCTGGATCTACGGCCGCCAGCTCGGCGGCACCGGCGGCTCCATCCCCGCCGCCTGGCAGGAGCTGCGCCAGGTCGGCGCGCTGGCCCGCTGGCTGCTGCTGCAGGCCGCCGCGCGCCGGCTGGGCGTACCGGCCAACCGGTTGCGCTGCGAGTCGGGCACGGTGATCGCGCCGGACGGGCGCCGCGTCACCTACGGCAGCCTGATCGAGGTGGCCGGCAAGATCCCGCTGACCAAGAGCGTGCCACCGGTGAAAACGCCGGAGCGCTACACCCTGATCGGCGCACCGGCCGGCGACGTGGATGCGCATGCCATCGTCACCGGCCAGGCCAGCTACGCCATCGACCATCACTACGGCGACGCGCTGGTGGCGGTGCTGGTGCATTGCCCCTGGCCCGACGGCACGCTGGCGCGCATCGACACGGCCGCCGCCCTGGCCGTCAAGGGCGTGGTCAAGGTGCTGCAACTGCAGCCCGAGAAAGACCAGCCGCGCGGCGACACGGTGATCGCGCCGACGGTGGCGGTGCTGGCGCAGGACACCTGGTCGGCCTTGCAGGGACGCGACAAGCTGGAGCTCGAATGGAAGCCCGGCGCCAGCGGCACCGAAAGCAGCTATGCGCTGGAACAACAGGCGCAGGCACTGCTGGACGGCGATGACGCGCCAACCACGCGCGTGCGCAACGACGGCGATGTGGATGCCGCCGGCAAGAAGGCCGCGCGCCGGCTGGAGGCCACCTACGTGCAACCGTGGCTGGCCCACGCCACCGCCGAGCCGATGAACTGCCTGGTGCGGCTGGACAAGGATCGCGCCAGCCTGGTCGTGCCCACCCAGGCGCCGCAGCGCGCCTGGGCCGTGGTGCAGCGGCTGACCGGGCTGGCCCCCGACCGCATCGACATCCGCGTGCCCCGCGTCGGCGGCGGCTACGGTCGCCGGCTCGATCACGACTACGTGGCCGAAGCGGTGATGCTGGCCAAACTGGTCGACAAGCCGGTGCGCCTGCTGTGGACGCGCGAGCAGGATTTCGGCCACGACTTCTACCGCAGCGCCAGCGTGCACCGCATCAGCGCGATCGTGGACCGCAAGCGCGAGCTCATCGCCTGGAACCAGCGCATGGCCAGCGCCTCGGCGCTGGTACAGCGCGGCGTGCCGGACAACCGCCTGTGGACGTCCGAAACCCGCGCCGACCAGTTGCCCGCGGGCCTGGTGCCGAACTACCGCAGCGACTGGTACGGCCTGGAATCGGCCATGCCGCGCGGCCCGATGCGCGGCATGCCGCACCTCGGCAACGCGTTCGCGGTGGAAAGCTTCATCGACGAAATCGCCCACATGATGCGCGAGGACCCGCTGAAAACGCGCCTGCGCCTGCTCGGTGAACCACGCACGTTGCCATTGGCCGGCGGCGGCACGCTCGACCTCGGCCGTCTCGCCAACGTGCTGAAACTGGTCGCCGACCGCATCGAGTGGAAAAACTGGCTGCGCAGCGTCAACGGCCTCGGCATCGCCTGCTGGCACATCGACGGCGCCTACGTGGCGCACGCGATCGAAGCGTCGATGCAGGGCGAGAAACTCACCATCGAGCGCGCCGTGTGCGCGGTCGACGTGGGTCGCGTGATCAACCCGCTGGGCCTGCGCGGCCAGGTCGCCGGCGCCACGCTGGATGCGCTGTCCACCGCACTGAACCTGGCGGTGACCTACAAGGACGGCCGGGTCCAGCAGCACGACTACAAGAGCTACCCGCTGGCCGGCATGGCGCAGTTGCCCAACGACGTGGAAGTGATCACCGTGGCCGGCGACCGGCCGCCCGCGGGCGCCAGCTTCCTGGCCATGCCCACCGCCGCCCCCGCCCTGGCCAACGCGGTCTTCCGCGCCAGCGCCGTGCGCGTGCGCCGGCTGCCGCTGATGAAGGAACTGCTGCGGTTGCTGTAGGGCCGGTCCGCGCTGTAGGAGCGACTTCAGTCGCGATGCTCTTGCTTTGAAGATGTGTGAAGCAAGAGCATCGGCTGAAGCCGCTCCAACAGGGATTTGAGCTAGTGGAACTGATCGCTGGCCGGCACCCACGAGCTGGAGGAGCGCGCCGGCGCGGCGGGTTTGGTCGCAGGCGCAAAAGCGCTTTCGCAGCCGGGCGGCAAGGGGCCACCGGCGACACGGGCCGCGGCGCACTCGGCATCGTTGTTGAACACGATGGCGGCCCGCTTCGGCGCGCTGGTCGCCGGTGCGGGCACGGTGGGAACACCCGCCGCGGTCGAGGGCAGGTTGAGCCGGCGGTACACCTCCTGGCCCAGCGGCTTGGCCGGCGGGTCGGGGTTGCCGCAGCCAAGCAGCGCGATCGGCAGCAGCGGCGAGGCGGAGCATTCGACGCGGATGCCCTGCGGCAGGTTGAAGGTGTGCTTGACCGTGGTTTTTTCCACCGCGCGGCGCAGCGCCGTGTCGATCGAGCTTTCGTTCTTCGGCGCCCAGTACTTGTCGAACGAGGTCGCCTTGTAGGTGATGCCGGAGGAGCGATGGCTCATCACGTCGGTATTGCCGCGCGGTTTCAGCTGCACGTAGTCGCCAAGCTCGCCCTGCTTCTCGCCCTGCGCCGCACCGGCCTGGTCGGCGCCCTGCTCGCCGACGCCGCGGCTCTTGCCGGTGGCCGTTTCCGTGCTGCCTTGCGCCGGCGTGGGCGCGGGCTGGCCCGTGCCAGTGGCGACCGCTTGGGCCACGCCCGCAGGCTGGCCCGGCGTGGCGGTGTCGCTGCCCAGCGCGCTGGCGTCGGGCGCGGTGCTGACATCGTCTCCGGCATCGGCCTTGGTGGTCGACGCGGTGCTGGTTTCCGCGCTGGCCGTGGGCTCGCTGGCATCGGCCGCGCTGGTGTCGGCGGCGCTGTTGTCCTTCGTCGCTGGCGCCGCCTCGGCACCGGCATCAGCGACAGTAGCGGGCTTGGCCTCGG
>JBIQMK010000240.1:0-4959 GCA_044463365.1 Rhodanobacter sp.
GACGAAGCGTGTACACCGCCGCGTGATGCAGATGTGCAGAAAGGCCGGCCCCACGCCACCCGCGAACGCGGCGTTCGCCACGCGCAAAAACGCGGCCAGCGGCGGTTTGTCTTTCTGCCGACGGGACTCCTAGACTCGTTGCATCCGATATCGAACGGCGCCAAGGAGCAACCATGGTCAAGTATTCGCTGGTGGGTTACGACGGCTCCGACGCGTCGCGCCGCGCTTTTCAGTTCGCCATCGACCTGGCGCGTTGCAACCATGGCCGCGTGCGGGTGGTGTCGGTGCTGCAGGTCACCGAAGGCGGCGCCGACGTGTCGGCCCTGCTGATGGCCGACTCGGGCACGCAGCGCGCGCGCGAGTTGCTGGACGAACTGACCGCCATCGTCCCCGACGCCAGCGAGCTGGTCGACGTGGAGCTGACCTACGGCAGCCCCGGCGACGTGCTGCTGAGCCAGATCGAGCAACACGGCGTGGATCATCTGGTGATCGGCCACACCGAACGCGGCGCGCTGGCGCGCTGGCTGCTGGGCTCGGTTTCCAGCAACGTACTGGCCAAGGCGCACGTGCCGGTCACCGTGGTGCGCTGAAACGGGTCCACGCGCGGCCGGCGAGTCGGGCGGCGTTAATCCGCCGGCACCTGCACGGCCTATCCTGTCTCATCTCCTCGTCATGCGACGGCATGCAACATGCCATCCATCCGGACCCACAGGAATCGCGCTTGACCTATTCCACCGACCTGCCCTGGACGCTTGCCGACCTGGACCTTGGCCGCATCGACGTGGCGCGCGTCCGTCACGACGAAGACCTCTTTTTCCTGCTTTGCAGCTCGTCCTTCGTCGAAAGCGGCTCGGATCTGTACACGCGGAATCTCGTCGACCACTTTGCCGACGACGCGGAATTGCAGACCTGGCTCAGCCAGCACTGGGAGCACGAGGAGCTGCAGCATGGCCGCGCGCTGACCGCCTACGTGCGCGCCGTGTGGCCGGAGTTCGACTGGGATGCGGCGTTCGCCACGTTCTGGCAGGCATACGGCGCGGTGTGCACGTCCGAAGAGTTGGAACCGTGCCGTGGGCTGGAGCTGGCGGCGCGCTGCGTGGTGGAAACCGGTACCGCCAGCCTTTACCGCGCCCTGCACGACATTACCGACGAGCCGGTGCTGAAGGAGCTCACCGGCTACATCAAGAGTGACGAGGTGCGCCACTACAAGCACTTCTACCGTCACTACCTGCTGTATCGGGAGCGCGAGGGCTTCGGACGCTACAAGGTTTTCCGGGCGATCCTGCGGCGGGTGCGCGAGATCAAGAGCGAGGACAGCGACATCGCGCTACGCCACGTGTTCAACCAGTGCTATCCGCATCAACGCGAAAACGAGGCGGAGTTCCGGCGCATCAGCGACCGGGCCCAGGGCCTGCTGCGGCGGCACATCCCCGCGGACATGACGGTGAAGATGCTGCTCAAGCCGCTCGACCTTCCACCACGGATGCAGAAGGCCATGGCCCGTCCGCTGGCACGCATCACCGAGAAACTTTTTCTGCACTGACCGGCGCAAGCGCCCCACGCGCCGCGATCACGACTTGCCGGATGCGGTATCGCGTGGCTCGCTGCGGATCATGCGCTGTTGCTCCTGCACCGCCTTCAACTGTTTCACGTCCACCGGGCGGATCTGCACGATCCGGCAGGGAAAGTTGCTGCGTCCGATGAGCACCTTGTCGAAGTTCACCATCACCTGATTGAGGTTGGAGGTGAGTCCGATGGTGGGCGTATAGGGCAGATCAGGACAACTGCCCACGTCCAGCAGCCACGCTTCGTGTGGCCGCGTATAGACGGCCAAGTGGCTGGTGCCCAGCGGCTCCCAGGAATACAGCGTGACGAAGCGGAAGCTGCGCACCGGCGCGCCGGCTGCCACCGTGTAGGCGGCTTGGCGATCGGCGGCACGCTGGGCCTGCGGGCCACTAGCGCAACCACCGATCAGCAAGGCCGCGCCCGCCATCAGGGAAAGTCTGCGGAACATGGCATCGACCTCCATCAGAAGATCAGGGGACGGCCACGCGGACCGTCATTTCTTTTTCGGCTTGTCCAGCTTCTGCCACTTCGCGGGGTCGAAGCCGCCGACCTCGTACAGCAGCGTTTCCTTTTTTTCGCCGTCGACCAGGGTGACATCCATGGTGATTTTCCTGGCCCCGTGCAACAGGGCCAGGAATTGCTTGTCGTCGCGGATCATCAGCGCCGGCTCGCCGCTGGGCGGAGCGAACGCCTTGATCCGTACCGGCTTGTCATCGACCGTCGCCTTGATGGTGCAATTGCCCCGGCACACGAAGCCGGGAGCGGTGCCGTACAGGAACACGCTCTGGCCCCAGTCGGTATGCCGGCGCAGGATCAGGCGCACGCTGTCGTTGCCACCGGGCTTGCTGCTCTGGATGGTGGCGGTCGACTGGGTGCCGCCCTGCATCGGCGCCACCTGGTACAGCCACAGCTGCGCCAGCCGGTTCTTCTCGCTGGTTTCGCGGTAGCGCTTCTCGATGTCCGGCAAGGTTTTCTGCACTTCCGCGGCGGCGGCGCTCTGCGGGAAACGGCGCACGATGTCCTTGCCCATCGACACGGCCATCTCGTCGTTGCCGATGCGCAGCAGCTGGCGATAGGTGTCCAGGTTGGCCGATGCCGCCTGCGCCTTGGCGGCGGCCTGCTGTTGCGCCGCGTCGGGAGCGGAGCCACCGCCGGAACAGCCGGCAAGCACGAGGATACCCGCGGGCACGGTGGCCAGGGCCAGGCGGAAAAGGGCGGAACGGATCATCGGCAAGGCTTCACGGGGACAAGACCTTTAGCTTGGATCGTCCATCGCCGTGGCGCAACCGCGGACGGCCGCATCCGCATGGCCGCGCATACCGGAAGGTCACGCCCGCAACGGCGCATTCGTATCGAGCGGCTCCACGCTGGCGATCTGGTCGAACCACACGCGGCGGCGCCAGTCCGAAAGATCGAGGTGCTCCAGCTCCACCACGCCGTTGACGCCTTCCTTGCCGGTGCCGTCGTAGAACATCTGCACGGTGGGGCGGGCGCACACCACGCCTTCGCAGGTTTGGCCATCGACCAGGTGCAGCCGTACACGGGCCCCATTGGGCAAGGCCTCCACCAGCGCGTCGAAGCGCTGGATATCCTGCGGATCGGTATAGACGTGCGTGGCCTGCCTGCTCATGGATGCACCTGTTGGACAGCGATGCGTCACGCTAATCGCCACGGCGGCAACACGGTGTCAACGGCGGCCATGGCACGCAAAACAAAAAGCCCCTCCGGCTGGCCGGAAGGGCTTTCGGATGCACCGCAAACGGGCTTATTTGCCGTTGACGTCCAGCGTCGTCGCCGGCAGTTTCACCGCCACGCTGGCCTGCGGGTCGAGCGCGGATTTGGCCACGGTCACCTGATAGTCGCCGCTGGCGATGTTCCAGGTCTTGTCCTTGCTGTGGTACATCGCCAGCAGGCGCGGATCGACCTTGACGCTGACCTTGCGGCTTTCGCCCGGCTTCAGCGCCACCTTCTGGAATGCGCCCAGGCGCTTGGGCGCCTCCCACAGGCCCTTCGGCGGCGCCACGTAAACCTGCGCCACGTCCTTGCCCGCCACGGCACCGGTGTTCTTGACCGTGAAGCTCACCGTCAGCTGGCCATCGGCCCAACGGGCGCCGAGCCCGTCGTAGCTGAAATCGGTGTACGACAAGCCGTAGCCGAACGGGAACAGCGGCTTCAGCCCCTTCAGGTCGAACCACTTGTAGCCGACGGCCGCGCCTTCGCTGTAGTTGACGTCGAAACGCAACTCCGGCTTTTTCGGGTCGCCATCGAGCTGCGGGCGCGGCAGCTGCTGCTCCGAGGCCGGGAAAGTGATCGGCAGATGCCCGGACGGATTCACCTCGCCGAACAGCACGCGGCCAATGGCTTCGCCACCGCTGGTGCCCGGATACCAGGCCTCAAGCACCGCGCCGACGTCCTTCAGCCACGGCATCAGCACCGCGCCGCCGGTTTCCAGCACCACGGCCGTATGCGGGTTGGCCTTGGCCACCGCGGCGATCAACGCATCCTGGTTGTCCGGCAGCGACAGGTTGGGCACGTCAAACGCTTCGGCCGTCCACTGATGGGCGAACACGATGACCAGGTCGCTGGCCGCCGCCAGCCGGGCCGCGGCCGCGGGGTCGGAACCGTCGTTGAAGCTGACCGTGGCGCTGCCGGCGCGGGCCTGGATCGCCTTCAGCGGCGACGACGGGAAGTACACCGTCGGGCCGGGGAACGAATCCGGGCCCAGCCCCTTCACCGCCATGCCGCCCACCGGATAGACCTGCGATGAACCGCCGCCGGAAAGCACGCCCACGTCGGCGTGCGAGCCGATGATGGCGATCTTCTTCACGCCCGCCTTGACCGGCAGCAGCGCGTTGTCGTTCTTCAGCAGCACCATGCCTTCCTCGGCATCGTTCTGCGTGACCTTGGCATGCGCGGCGAAATCGATGTCATCCTTGGGGCCGGTGACCGGATCGTCGATCAGCTTGTGCTCGAACATGGCGTACAGGACGCGCCCGGCCATGTCGTCAAGCCGCTTCTGCGGCACCCAGCCGTTGGCCACGGCCTCGCCCAGGGCATCGCCGAAATAGCGCGACTTGTCGAACGGCACGCCGGACTGCTGGTCCAGGCCGTTGTTGGCCGCCGGGACCGTGCTGTGGGTCGCGCCCCAGTCGGACATCACGAAGCCCTTGAAGCCCCAGTCGCCCTTCAGCACCTCGTTCAGCAGGTACGGGTTCTCGCAGGCGTAGATGCCATCAACCCGGTTGTAGGAGCACATCACCGAACCGGGCTTGCCCTGTTCGTTGGCGATCTGGAACGCCAGCAGGTCCGACATGCGCGCCGCCGCATCGTCGATCTCGACGTTGAGGAAGTTGCGGCCGGTCTCCTGATCGTTCAACGCGTAGTGCTTCAGCG
>JBIQMK010000241.1:0-4946 GCA_044463365.1 Rhodanobacter sp.
ACGAAAGCGACGGCGGCCCGGGTATTCGTCGGATCATGGATGTCCTGCGCGGTTCCGAAAACGCCGACACGGACCGCGAGAACTTCTTCCGGACGCAAATAGTGTTCTGGATCATGGGCGCCACCGACGGCCACGCCAAGAACTTCAGCCTCACCCTGCTCGCCGGCGGGCGCTACCGACGCACGCCCCTGTACGACATCCTGTCCACCTGGCCCATCCAGGGCCGTGGCGCAAACCGCATGGCTCCACGCAAGGCGCGCCTGGCGATGGCGGTGGAAGGCGGCAATCGTCACTACCTGATCCACGACATCCATCGCTGGCACTGGGTCGGCATGGCCGAAAGCCTGGGTCTCGGCGACCGTATTTCGGCGATGATCGAGGACCTCATCGAACGTACTCCGCGGGCACTCGATGCCATGGCAAAGCGCTTGCCGGAGGATTTCCCCGCGGAGCTGTTCGACCGTGTGGCAAACGGCATGACCGATACCGTCAAACGACTGGCAAGAGAGCCTGATCGCCGGCCAGCAACGTCGATCGGCAAACGTTGAGCTGCCCCTCGCCCGGAGCCGCACGCACACACGCCTGTGGCCATGCAGGTCGCCGCGAAGAGCCTGCTCGGCGCCGTGCAATGGAGCGATGCCTCATTCGCCGCGACTCCTGCAAGGGGCATCGCTGCAACGCCTTGAAGCTGTCATCCCCATCCCCAATCTCGTGTCTGTCCACCTCACCGACAGACACACCATGACCGCTCCCGCTCCCGTCCGCATCGACTTCGTCTCCGACGTTTCCTGCCCCTGGTGCGCGATCGGACTGGCATCCTTGCAGCAGGCGTTGGCGAAACTCGATGGCGAGGTGGCCGCCGAGATCCATTTCCAGCCGTTCGAGCTGAATCCGCAGATGGGCGCCGAGGGCGAGGATTCCACCGAGCACCTGGTGCGCAAGTACGGCAGTTCGGCCGAGCAGATCGACGCCAACCGGGCGATGATCCGCGAGCGCGGCGCGGCGCTGGGATTCACCTTCAACATGGATCGGCGCAGCCGCGTCTACAATACTTTCGATGCGCACCGGCTGCTGCATTGGGCCGAGCAGGAAGGGCGGCACATCGCGTTGAAGCAGATCCTGCTGCGCGCGTATTTCACCGATGGCGAGGACGTCAGCGCACACGACACGCTGCTGCGGCTGGCCATTGAAGCGGGACTCGATGCGGAGCGTGCGCGGCAAATTCTCGCCGGCGACGAATTTGCCGACGAGGTGCGCGCGCAGGAGCAGTTCTTCCAGTCGCGCGGCATCCATTCGGTGCCGGCCACGATCGTCAACGGCCAGCACCTGATTTCCGGCGGACAGCCGCCTGAGGCCTTCGAACAGGCGCTGCGGCAGATCGTAGCCGCGGGCTGATTCCCTCGCACGTCACCGCCACCGGCCCGATCGACCTCCAGCGTCTCAGGGATGCTCGATGCCCATGTCGCGGTGCGACTGGCGCTTCACGTCCTCGGCGCCTTTTTCCTTTTTGTCATCGCGGCGATCCTGCAGCTTCTCGTCGAGCTTGGCGACGTCGTTTTCGTTGCGATCGCCGGTGCCGTGCTTGCGGTCAGCGGGTGGACGGGTCATGGCGCTTCTCCGGGGTTTTCGCCCAGAGTAAGCCGCCACCGCTGACGGATTCGTGATGCCGCGCGGGGGTCAGGCGTTCTCGGCCGCCAGCCAGTGGGTGATGGGCGAGGGATAGCCCATCAGATACCCCTGCCCCAGCTCGCAACCCATCGCCTGCAACGCACCGTATTGCACCTCGGTTTCGATGCCTTCGGCGATCACCTGGATGCCCAGCGCGCGCGACAGCGCCAGGATCGCCGCGACCACCGTGGTGCTGTTGGTATTGGCGCCCTTGTCCAGCTCGTGCACGAACGCGCGATCGATCTTCAGCATGCGCAACGGCAGCGAATGCAGATAGCTGAGCGACGAGTAGCCGGTGCCGAAATCGTCCAGCGCGGCGCCGACGCCAGCGGCACGCAAGCGCTCCAGCGTGGCGCGCACGCGCTCGGGGTTGTCCAGCAGCGCACCCTCGGTGACCTCGGTGACCAGCCGCGAAGGCGGCAGGCCGGTGCGCTCCAGCAGCGCGATCAGCCGCTCGTCGAAATCCGCATGGCGCAGGTGCAGCGCCGAGACGTTGATCGTCATGAACGCGTCGGCCGCGCCGTGGCGCATCAGATGCGTGCAGCTGAGCTCGAACATGCGCCAGTCGATGGCCTCGATCAGGCCACTGTCCTCGGCAATCTTGAGGAAATCGGCGGGACGCAGCACGCCGCGCTGCGGATGGTTCCAGCGGATCAAGGCTTCGTAGCCGACCACCTTGCCGCCATCGAGCTGGCAGATGGGCTGGAAGTACGGTTCGAACTGGTCCTGCGCCAGCGCCTGGCGCAACTCGCCCTCCATCGCCAGCACGTCGACCACATTCTTGGCCAGGGTCTCGTCGAACAGCGCGTAGCGCTTGCGGCCCAGCGCCTTGGCCCGGTACAGCGCGATATCGGCATCGCGCAGCATCTCGTCGGCGGCGCCGTACTTGCCGTCGCCGATGGCAATGCCCACGCTGGCGGTGGTCTGCAGCTCCTTGCCGGCGACCATCATCGAGGCGCTCAGGGCATCGAGCACGCGTTGCGCCACCATCGTGGCGTCGGCGGGTTTCTCCACCTCTTCCACCAGGATGGCGAACTCGTCGCCCGACAGCCGTGCCACGAGATCGGGGTAACGCACGCAGTTGGCGAGGCGGTTGGACACCTCTTTCAGCACTTCGTCGCCGGCCAGGTGGCCGAGGCTGTCGTTGATGATCTTGAAGCGATCGACGTCGAGGTAAAGCAGGGCACACCGGCGCGCGGGTTCGCGCCGGATGGCGGCCAGCACGCGATCCATGCGATCGCGCAGGTAGCCGCGGTTGGGCAGGCCGGTGAGCAGGTCGTGCATGACCTGATGCTTGAGCTGGTCCTGCACGCGCTCGCGCTCGATGATCTCCTTGCGCAGCGCCAGCGTGCGCTCCTCGACGCGCTGCTCCAGTTCTTCGTAGGCGCGCCGCAGCGACTCGGCCGACCGGCGCCGCATCAGGCTGCTGGCGATCTGGGTGGCGACGAAGCTGAGCAGCTCCTGGTCCGCCTGGTCGTAGACGACATCGCGCGAATAGCTCTGCACGGTGACCACGCCGATCGCCTCGTCGCCCACGATCAGCGGCACGCCCAGCCAGCAGGTGGCCTTGGCGCCGGACTGCAGCGGCGACGCCTCGCCACTGCGCACGAGCTTGCGGATGTCGGCCTTGTCGGCCAGCAGCGCCTTGCGGTGGCGCAGTACGTATTCGCTGAGGCCGCGGCCCAGCGGGCGCTCCTCCTGTCGCGGTTGAGTGGCATCCACCGAGTACGGAAACATCAGCCGCTTGCCGTCGTCGGAAACCAGCGCGATGTAGAAGTTCTTGGCGTTGAGCAGGTCGTCGACCACCGCATGCACGCGGCGATAGAACTCGTCCTGGCCGATGTCGGCGGTCGCCAGCTGCGCGATCTGGAACAGCGCCGCCTGCAGGTGTTCGGCGCGCTGGCGTTCGACGATCTCCAGCTGCAGGCCGCGGTTGGCTTCGGCCAGTTCCAGCGTGCGCAGTTGCACGCGCTGCTCCAGGTCGGCCTTCGACTGCTTGCGCTCCAGCGCGGTGAGGATGTGGCTGCCGACGAACTCCAGCAGGGCCAGATCCTCGTTGGTGAAGCCCACGCCCTGCTGGTAGTTGTGCACCACCAGCGCGCCGCCCAGCTGGCCATCGCGCAGCATCGGCACGCCGAGCCAGTCGTAGCTTTCCGGACCCTGCAGGTTCATCGGGCCGGACACCTGGCTGCGCAGCTCGCGCGCATTGCCCATGCGTGCCTTGCCGTCGCGGATCACGTACCAGGTGAGCGTGTGCTCGATGGCGCTCAGCGGCAGATCCTGGCCGTTGCCGGGGACGACCGGCTCCTCCACATCCACGAAATACAGGAAACGGATCGTGTCGTTGGCCGGGTGATACATCACGATGCAGAAGTTTTCCGCGTACATCAGCGTGCTGACGATGCTGTGGATGTCGCTCAGCATGTCGGGCATGTCGCGGTCGGAGCCGGCCAGGTCGGAAATGGCGAACAGCGCGCGCTGCAGGGTTTCCGAACGCGCCAGCTGGCGGTGGGAATCCTGCAGCTCGAACCACTCCAGCGCCCGGCGCAGATGCTGGCCGGCCAGTTGCAATGGCGCTGCCAGATCGTCGAGGAGCGCGCTGCCATCGTGACCTTGCGCGATCGTCAGCACCAGCAGCACCGGCTCGGGCCGCTGGCAGATGCGCAGGGCCACGCGGTTCTCCTGCGGGTGCGGGCGCACCGAGCTGGCGCGCGCGGCGTCCTGCAACCAGGGCCAGTCGGACGAATCGATCCAGCGCGGGGGCGCGCTGTAATGGTTGGCCGGATCACTCAGGCCCCAGACCACGAACGCCTCCTCGCAACCGGGCTGGGCCTGCGCCAGCGAGGCAATCGTCACACCGACTTCGTCGGGCGTGTGGGCGGCGGCGAGACGCGCCAGCCATATCAGCTGCAATGAGCCTTCTGACGGCGTCGACCGCACAGCACCCGCCTGCATCATTCCCGAGATCCCCTGTCGCGGCCCGCCAACGTCCGTTGGCTGCCGACGCCCAATTGTCGCGCACCGCTCCCTTGTGCGCCGCGTCAGCGTGCCCGCAAGCGGGCGCCGGCGCAATACCGATATAAACTGTGCCGCTCGCACCGCGCGCACGGCCGGTGCCCGCGGCATCATCCGCGCCTGTCCGCATCGGCGGCGGCGATGCCTCCCTGCGCCACAGGTTCACCCGAGCATGCTTGCCGACACCACCAAAGATGCCATCCGCGCCGCCTATGCGCGCCTGAAGGACGGCCTGCCCGGCTTCCGCGCGCGCGCCTCGCAGG
>JBIQMK010000242.1:0-4930 GCA_044463365.1 Rhodanobacter sp.
TTGGTGTGGGGCCGGTGATCGTGATGAGCGCGTTCACCGACGTGGCCACCGCCGCCGCCGCCTACCGCGCCGGGGCGGTGGACTACCTGGCCAAGCCGTTCGATCTGGATCACGCCGTGGCGGTGGTGCAACGCGCGCTGGCCAGCGCCGCGGCACCGGCCGAACCGATCGTCGAACCGGTGGCATCCAACCATGCCCTGCTGGGCGAAAGCGCGCCGATGCGCGAAGTCTTCCGGCTGATCGGCCGCGTGGCCGCCAGCGACCTCAACGTGCTGATCACCGGCGAAACCGGCACCGGCAAGGAGCTGGTGGCGCGCGCGCTGCACGAGGAAAGCGCGCGCCGGCAGAAACCCTTCGTGGCGCTCAACACCGCCGCCATCCCCAGCGAGCTGCTGGAAAGCGAACTGTTCGGCCACGAGGCCGGCGCGTTCACTGGCGCGCTGCGCCGCGTGGCCGGTCGCTTCGAACAAGCCGAGGGCGGCACGCTGTTCCTGGACGAGATCGGCGACATGCCGCTGGCGTTGCAGACGCGGCTGCTGCGCGTGCTGGCTGGCGGCGAGTTCTACCGCGTGGGCGGACGCGAGCTGATCCGTGGCGACGTGCGCATCGTGGCGGCCACCCACCAGGATCTGTCCGCCCGCGTGGCCGCGGGCCTGTTCCGTGCCGACCTGATGCACCGGCTGGACGTGGTGCGCATCGAACTGCCCGCGCTGCGCAACCGGCGCGGCGACATCCCGCTGCTGGCGCGGCATTTCCTGACGGCGATGGCGCAGGAGCTGAAACTGCCGCCGAAACGGTTCTCCAAGGCCGCGCTGAAACTGATCGCGCAACGCGATTTCCCCGGCAACGTGCGCGAGCTGGAAAACCTATGCCGACGCCTGGCCGTGATCGCGCCCGGCAGCGAAATCCTGCCCACCGATCTGGACGGCATGCGCGGCGCGCCCAGCGGCGGCGACTGGACCGACGCCCTGCGCGACTGGGCCGCCGAAGCCCTGGCCGCCGGCGAAGTCGAAATCCACGCCCGCGCCCGCGAAGCGCTCGACCAGACCCTGCTGCAGGCGGCATTGCAGGCCTGCGACGGCCACCGGCAGAACGCGGCGCAGGCATTGGGCGTGGGCCGCAACACACTGACCCGCAAACTCGGGACGTCGCGGACGCGCAAGTCGTCTTGAGGGGGCTTCCCGCAAGCACCGGCCCCTCTCCTGTGTCCTCCTCCACCCGCAAGGGGACTCCCTTCGGTCGCCAATGGGGAGAGGAGGTCACGGTGACTTCGAGCCCTACATTCATTACGCCCAGCGGCGAACGAGGCCGTCCCACCCGCTTCAACCTGCGTTTCACCACCGTGGGCGTTACCATGCCCGCGGTCCGCCACCGACTCCTGCAGCGAGACAGGCCTCTTCCCGATCCATGCGTTCCTCCCCGCTCAGCCAACCGCTCCAGTCCGACCAGCTATTGCAGCGGCTGCAGAACAAGGCCTTCGCGTATTTCCAGTACGAAACCAATCCCTTGAACGGTCTGGTGTCGGACAAGACCGCACCGGACTGGCCGTGCAGCATCGCCGCCACCGGGCTGGCGCTCAGCGCCTATCCGGTGGCGGTCGAGCGGGGCCTGATCACCCACGCCGAAGCGCTGCAGCGGGTGCTGACCACGCTGCGCTTTTTTCGCGACAGCCCGCACGGGCCGCAGCCGGACGCCACCGGCCACCGCGGCTTCTACTACCACTTCCTGCACATGCAGACGGGACGGCGCGCCTGGCAATGCGAGCTGTCCACGGTGGACAGTGCGTTCCTCTTCGCCGGCATGCTGACCGCAGCCGAGTATTTCAACGACGACACCGCCGAGCAGAAGGAAATCCGCGACATCGCGCGCGCCCTGTATGAGCGTGCCGACTGGGCCTGGGTGCAGGCCGCCGACGGCACCATCGGCCACGGCTGGCGGCCGGAGAGCGGCTTCATCCCGCATCGTTGGCAGGGCTACGACGAAGGCTTGCTGCTGTACGTGCTGGCGCTGGGTTCGCCCACCCATCCGCTGCCGCCGAGCGCGTACGCGGCCTGGGCCGGCACCTACGAATGGAAGCACTGCTACGACCTCGACTACCTGTACGCGGGGCCGCTGTTCACCCATCAGCTGTCGCATGCGTGGATCGATTTCCGCGGCATCCAGGATGCGTACATGCGCGACAAGGGCATCGACTATTTCGAGAACAGCCGCCGCGCCACCCTGGTCCAGCAACGCTATGCCATCGACAACCCGCTGGGCTTCAAGGGCTACGGCGCCAACTGCTGGGGCATCACCGCCAGCGACGGTCCCGGGCCGGCCACGCTGAAGGTCGATGGCATCGAGCGGCACTTCTACGATTACCAGGGCCGCGGCGCGCCGTTCGGCATCGACGACGGCACGCTGGCGCCGTGGGCGGTGGTGGCGTCGCTGCCGTTCGCGCCGGAGATCGTGTTGCCCACGGTGCACCATTTCATCCACACGCTGCAGCTGCACGACCATCATCCCTACGGCTTCAAGGCCAGCTTCAACCAGAGCTACGTCGACAAGCCCGGCATGGCGCTGGATGGCTGGGTGTCGCCGTACTTCTTCGGCCTGAACCTGGGGCCGATCGTGTTGATGGTGGAAAATCACCGCACCGGCCTGCCGTGGCAGCTGGTGCGCGGCTGCCGCTACATCGTCGACGGCCTGCGTCGCGCCGGTTTCAGCGGTGGCTGGCTGGATGCCGATCGGCATACGCGATAATGCCTTCCCGGGCGCGGCCGTGTGGCGCGCCTTTTTTGTTTTCTGTAACGGAGTAGTGCAATGGAACTTGGCATGGTGGGTTTGGGGCGCATGGGCGCGAACATGGCCGAACGGTTGCTGCGTGGCGGCCACAAGGTCACCGGCTTCGACCCGAACCCCGACGCGCGCAAGGCGCTGGAAGGCAAGGGCGCGGCCAGCGCCGAATCGCTGCAGGCCCTGGTGCAGGCGCTGCCGGCCCCGCGCGTGCTGTGGCTGATGGTGCCGGCCGGCAAGATCACCGATGACACCGTCAACACGCTGCTGTCGCTGCTGTCCCCCGGCGACACCGTGATCGACGGCGGCAATTCCAACTACAACGACACCTTGCGCCGCGCCGCGCTGTACCGCGAACACCAGCTCGACTACGTGGACTGCGGCACCAGCGGCGGCGTGTGGGGCCTGGCCGAGGGCTACAGCATGATGGTCGGCGGCGACGAGGCGGTGGTGAAACGCCTGCAACCGATCTTCGAGACGCTGGCGCCGGGCAAGGATGCCGGCTGGGGCCGCGTGGGTCCGGTTGGTTCCGGCCACTTCACCAAGATGGTCCACAACGGCATCGAGTACGGCATGATGCAAGCCTACGCCGAAGGCTTTTCGATCCTGGAACACAAGCAGGAGTTCGGCCTGGACCTGGCGCAGATCGGCCAGATCTGGCGCGAGGGCAGCGTGGTGCGCTCCTGGCTGCTCGACCTCACCACCGACGCACTGACCAAGAACCCGAAGATGGAAGGCATCGCGCCCTACGTGGCCGATTCCGGCGAAGGCCGCTGGACGGTGGACGAGGCGATCCAGCTCAACGTGCCCGCGCCGGTGATCACCTTGTCGCTGATCGCCCGCCTGCGCTCGCGCGACACCGAATCGTTCACCGACAAGCTGCTGGCCTCGATGCGCAACGAATTCGGCGGGCACGCGATCAAGAAGGAATGATCGCGCGGCGCCCGCGGGCGCCGCTGGAATCCGGACGACAGGCAACCTTGCCCCGCCTTCCATTCCTCTCTCCCGAGGCATGGTCCCGGGGGAGAGAAGACCTCCGTCCGGCAGTCACGAGAGACGTGGACGCTAGAACCCCCTGGCCACCTGCATCCAGGCGCGTGCGCTGTTGCGCTTGCCCAGTACATCGGGGGCAGCGCCGACGGGCGTGGCCAGTTGCACCTGCAGCTGCCAGGGGCCAGTGCCTATCCAGTTGAACCCCGCGCCGATGCTGCTGAGGCTGGCGTGGTTGGGGCCGGTGGTCCACGGGTCAGCGTTGAAGCGCAGGCTGCCGTGATCGACGAACACGCTGCCTTCGCAGTGACCGGCGCAGCCCCAGGCCAGGTCATGGCGCAACTCCGCGGTGGCCAGCCAGCCGCTGGCGCCGGCGGCGCTGGCGACATCGTAGCCGCGCACGCTGTTCGGCCCGCCCAGCAGGAACTGCTCGGAGGAGTCGAGGTTGCGGTTGCTGTGCTGGCCGCTGAGGTCGAGGTACAGGCGGGTGTCGGAGGCGAGCGTCTGCAGCCGGGCCACACTGGCATTCCAGTGCGTGTAGCTGCCGCGTGTGCGGGCGCTGGCGGCGTCGGCGGCGGCAGCCTGCACTTGGTCGAAACCCAGCCGGCCGTGGCCGACGCTGAGGCTGGCGCTGGTCAAGCCGCCGCCGGCCCAGTCGTCGCCGTGCTGGCTGGCGAGGCTGGCAGTCCAGTGGTTGCTGCGACGGTCGTTGCGCAGGTCCGTGCTGTCGATACGGTCGCGGAGCTGCTTGTGGTCGAATTGCAAACGGACGTCCAGACGGCCACTTCGCGTGCGCACCAGCGGTTGCTCGAGCCATGCGCTGGAAACCCGGGCGGTGCCGTGTGCGTCCAGCGTGCGCAGTGGTCCGCCCAGCGCATAAGCCAGCGTCGAATAAGCGGCGCCGGCTTGGGTGCCGTGCCCATTCAATGTCGTTTCGTAGTCCAGCCGGCCGTAGCGCATGCCGTGGCCGGCGGTGACGGCGGCCAGGCTGAGCTGATCGCCGTGGTGCAGTGGGTTGTTGATGTCGAGATAGGCGCCGGCGCGCAAGCGGCCGGTGTATCGGCTGCCGGCGGTATCGGCGACAAGTTGCCCTTGCAGGGTGGGCAGGGCGTCAGCGCGCACATCCAGCGTCGACGTGCCGGGCTGCCCGCCCGGGCGCAGCGTG
>JBIQMK010000243.1:0-4926 GCA_044463365.1 Rhodanobacter sp.
TGAGCAGCCAGTTCGGCGGCTGGCAGGTCGCCGTCATCGATCCGGCCGATGCGATGAACGCGGCCGCCGCCAATGCCTTGCTGAAAACGCTGGAGGAGCCCGCCGCGCAGACCATGCTGGTGCTGCTTGCCGACGCGCCCTGGCAATTGCCGCAAACCATCCGTAGCCGCTGCCAGCGCATCGAGTTCCACCTGCCGGCACCCGATCAGGCGCTGGCCTGGCTGCAGGCCGAGGGCGTCGTCGACGCGGCCAAGGCGCTGGAGGCGGCCGCTGGCAACCCGGGGCTGGCGCGCGACTGGGCGGCGCAGGGCGCGCTCGACCGCCGCCGCGAAGTGCGCAAGGACCTGGCCGCGCTGGCGGCCGGACGCGGGCAGACGGCCGACGTGGTCAAGCGCTGGCTGGAGGACGAGCCGGCGCAGCGGTTGTGGTTCGCCGCGCAGGCCTCCGCCGATGAAATGAGGTCACGGGCCGATCGGCAGGATCCGCCCCTGTCGAGCGCCATGGATGCCGAAGCACTGGTGCAGTGGTACGCCGCCGCCAACCGCACCCGCCAGGCCTTGCGCGGCCCGTTGCGCGACGATCTGCTGTTGCTGGAGTTGCTGGCGACGTGGCGGTGACGGAGCCGTCCGCCGAACGCTCGGCGGCGGATGCCGCGACGCGCTTTTCGGCCGGCACGCGCCTGTTGATCGTGGCGCCGCATCCGGACGACGAGACCATTGCCAACGGTCTGCTGATCCAGCAGGCGCGCGCGGCGGGCGGCGAGGTCGGCATCGTGCTGTTGACCGACGGCGACAACAACCCCTGGCCGCAACGCTGGATCGAGCGGCGCCTGCGCATCGACGCCGCCGGACGCCGCCGCTGGGGCCAACGGCGTCATGCCGAACTGCTGCAGGCGATGCAGCGGCTCGGCCTTCCGGCCACGGCGCTGCAGCAACTGCATTGGCCCGATCTGGGAGTGGCCTCCCGTCTGCTTGCGGCGCCACAGGCAGCCGTCGCGACCCTCGGCGCCGCCATCGCCACGTTCCGCCCGAACATCGTGGTGGCGCCAGCGCTGGGGGATCGCCATCCCGACCACGGCGCGGCGCATGTGCTGACACGTCTGGCGCTGGCCCGGATGCCGTCAGGCCCCATGTTGCTGACGTATATGGTGCATGGCTCGGAGCGCGCCGCACCCGTGCTCCAGCTTGAAGGATCGCCCGCGGAGCAGGCGGCGAAGCGCTTTGCGCTGTCGGCGCACCGCAGCCAGCTGGCGCTCGGGGGAGGCAGGATGCGGCGTCTTTCCGACCGGGGGGAACGGTTCTTCGCCGTCCCCCGGCAGCTTGCTGCGCCGGGCGGCGGTTTGCCTTGGCGGCCGCCGGCTGTGCTGGGTCCATGGTTGCGGCTCAGCCTGGTGGACACCGCCGGCGCCCGGACCTGGCGCTGGCCGGAGGCCCCGGTTCAACGCGGCGATGCCGGCGGGTATCGCCTGTCGCCACGGGCCGGCGAGCCGGCGGCTTCCCCCCGCTTTGCGCATCTGTCGCTGGCGGTTCCTTCGCCCTGGATATTCGATCATTGGGGTTGGTGCGAACTGTGACGCAGCCCGTCATCGAACGCTTTACACGCCGGGATCAGCCCGTTAGCGTGTGCCGCTACAGGCTGCGCTGCAGCCCCTGATTTGCGACCGAAGGTTCGGCTCACCGGTTTCACGGATGGACGGGCGACGGGCAAACGGGACTGCCGGTGCTGTCCATTCGCCCGGACAACAAGCATGCGCGACGGGGACCAGCATCTGATGCCAGCAGCGACCGGCTTGCCGGTGGCGCCGGCGGAGCACGGTCGCTCGTCCTTGTCGATCGACGATGACGCCCGGCAGCGCCACGCGCTGCGCTTGCTCAGCGACGTGGTCAAGGCGATCCACGCCCATGGCGACGAGTCCACGATGCTGGGCGACGTCTGCCGCCTGGCCGCGAGCTTCGGCGATGGGGCGGTCGCGCTGGTCGCATTGCGGGATCCCTCCGGCGTCCTGCGGTGGCGCGCAACGGCGGGGCTGCCGTGGGACGGGGATACCGCCTGCGACCTTGCCGGCTCCGGTCGCCTGGCCAGTGTCGCGAGAGCGGCCGTCGACAGCGGGAAACCCATGTTGCATGCCCATGTCGCGCGGACGGCGGCGGAGGACGCATGGGACGCCCGGCTTGCGCAGGTCGGCTCGTTGCTCGCCTTGCCGCTGTACCGGAACCACGCCGTCGACGGTGTTTTCGTCGCCGGCGCCCGCCAGGCCGGCGCGTTCGCCGGGGTGGAAATGCAGGTCTTTTCGCAGATTGCCGCGGAACTGGGCCAGAGCTTGCAAGCCCATGGCACGTACCCGGCACCGCAGCCCCCGAAGCCGGAGCTGCCCTTCAGCGCGGCGTATATCAGGGCGGTGTTGTCCAGCCAGTACACCGGCGTGCTGGTGATGTCCGAGGACAATCACGTCGTTCTGGCCAACGAGGCGTTTTGTGCCTTGTTCGGGATCACCGATCCTCCCGTTGCCCTCGAGAACATGTCGGCGCAAAGCCTCTACGAGCGCATGCGGTCTGCCTATGCCGACCCGGACAGGGAATGGGTCCGCATCCGGGAGATCGTGGCCAGGGGCGAAACGATCAGGGGCGACGAAGTGCAGATCAAGGGCGGTCGCATCTATCTGCGCGACTTCACCCCGATCAGCACGCATGGCCGGTCCAACGGGCACATATGGCACCAGCACGAAATCACCGAGCGGAAAATGTACGAGGCGCGGGTCGAACGGCTGGCCTTCTATGACGTGGTGACCGGGCTGCCCAACCGGCGCCTGCTGTTCGAACGACTCGAACAGGGGCGCGTACTGGCGCTCAGGCAGCGCTCGCTGATTGCGGTGGGCGTGCTCGACCTGGATCGCTTCAAGAGCGTCAATGACAGCGTCGGGCATGCCGGTGGCGATCACGTGCTGGCGGAGGCCTCCTCGCGCGTCGGCGCGTTGCTGCGCGAGGCCGACGTGCTGGCACGTTTCGGTGGCGATGAATTCGGGTTGGTCATATCGGGCCTGGACAGCAAGGAGCAGCTCGACGCGATCAGCCGCTGCATCCTGCAGGCGCTGCGCGCGCCGTTCGACCTGCTGGGGGAGCAGATCTACCTTTCAGCCAGTATCGGGTGGACGCTTTATCCGCTGGATACGTCGGACGCCGAAGGCCTGCTGCGCCATGCGGACATGGCCATGTACGCGGCCAAGGAGGAGGGCAAGGATCGCGGCCTGTTGTACGAGCCGGCGATGGAGCAGGAGCAGGTGCGCCTGCAGGCGATGCGCGAACGGATGGCGCAGGCGCTGGTGCAGTCGCGCCTGCAGCTGCTGTTCCAGCCGATCGTGTACATCGATGGGCTTCCCGGCCTGCATGGCGTGGCCGGGATGGAGGCGCTGCTGCGCCTGCGCGATGACGAACACGGGCTGATCGAACCCGCGCATTTCATGCATGTGCTCGATGACCCGCAACTGGCCCGCCCCATCGGCCGCCATGTGCTGGACGAGGCCCTGAAGCAGTGCCAGGCCTGGATGCGCCTGGGCGTCTCGATTCCCGTATCGATCAACATCAGCACGCGGCACCTGTTGCATCCGGCGTTTTTCGCCGACATCGACACGGCGCTGGACAGCTATCCGGGCGTGATGGACGTCGGCTTCGGCATCGAGGTCACCGAGACCGGCCCGACCATGGACCATGCCCGCGCCAAGGTGGTCATCGAGGAGTGCCGCCGCCGCGGCATCCGCGTCGGGCTGGACGATTTCGGTACCGGCACGGCATCGCTGAGCCACATCCAGAAACTGGATATCGAACACATCAAGCTCGACCAGAGCTTCGTGCGCGAGATCCTGAGCGACGAACGCAACGTGGCGATTGCCGCCGGCGTCATCACCACCGCCCGCATGCTCGCCAAGACCGTGATCGCCGAAGGCGTCGAGACACCGGACCAGGCCGATTTGCTCGCCTCGCTGGGCTGTCATCAGCTGCAGGGCTTTTCCATCTCGCGCCCCATGCCGTCCGAAGCGGTGCCCGGCTGGGTAGCGGCCTGGACGCCACCCGCATCCTGGGCGCGACGCGTCAGCGAGCGGCGCAGCCAGCAGGCCGCGCGGCCCCGCATCGGGCGCTGATTGCCCGCGGTGGTGCGATCGCCCGGCAGCATCTACCATCAAGGCCATCGAGCAGGCGGTACGGCCGCCACCCAGGAGTCCAGCATGAAACCCGTGGCCGCCCGTCAGGGCATCATCTCGTTGAAGATCAAGGACGCCGCGTCGCTGTACAACGCGTACATGCCCTTTCTGAAGCACGGCGGCTTGTTCGCGCCCAGCGAACACGTCTATGCGCTGGGTGACGAGGTGGTGCTGCTGGTGACCCTGGCCGAGGAAACCGAACGCCTGTCCGTCGTGGGCAAGGTGGTCTGGATCAGCCCGCCCGGCGCGCAGGGCAACCGCGCGGCGGGCATCGGCATCCACTTCAACGAATCCAGCGACGCGGAAGCCGCGCGCAGCCGGATCGAGAACATCCTGGCCGGCACGCTCAATTCCGAACGCCCGACCAACACCATGTGACCGTTCGCCGCCACGCGAACCGCCCATGCCTTCGCGCTGCCGCCGCCGATCGGTCGCGCGGCAGATGACGCGTCATGTCGTCAAGGCTTGTCCCGCCACCCATGCGCGCTGATACAATGGCGGGATTCGCGGACTCGCTTCGCGGAACGTCGAGCGCCAGCGGGTTCATCCGCGGACGTGGCTGAGCAGCCCATGGCCCAAGCGGCCTGTCGAATCGAAGTCGCCGGACCGTCTCCCCGCGGTCACTGATGCGCCCGATGGCGCGGAGGTACGTTGCACCGTGCTTGCCGAATATTGGCCTGTCCTGTTGTTCATCGGCGTCGCCACCGGCCTCGGGCTGGTGCTGCTGGCGG
>JBIQMK010000244.1:0-4913 GCA_044463365.1 Rhodanobacter sp.
GGTCGTAGAAGATCGTCACCGTGTCGCCTTCGACCACGCCGCCATCCAGGCGCACATGCGGTGATGGGGCAGGCAGGCGCAGCGTTTGCAGCTTGCCGGAGCCGGGCAGGAAATTCTGGTCCGGGTCTTCCGCGTACAGCCGCACTTCGATCGCATGACCGTGGGCGCGCACCTGATCCTGCTGCAACGGCAGCGGCTGGCCCGCGGCCACGCGCAATTGCCATTCGACCAGATCCAGCCCCAGCGTCATCTCGGTGACCGGATGCTCGACCTGCAACCGCGTATTCATCTCCATGAAAAAGAACTCGCCCGGGCTGCCATCGGCCTGTCGCGCCACGATGAACTCCACCGTGCCGGCGCCCACGTAGTCCACCGCTTTTGTCGCCGCCACCGCCGCCTGGCCCATGGCCTGGCGGGTGGCGTCGTCGAGCGACGGGCAGGGCGTTTCCTCCAGCACTTTCTGGTAGCGGCGCTGCGCCGAGCACTCGCGCTCGTTGAGGTGGATCACCTGGCCGTGGGTGTCGCCGAAGACCTGGAACTCGATGTGTCGCGGGTGCTCGACGTAGCGCTCCAGGATCACCCGCGCATCGCCGAACGCACTCGTCGCCTCGCGCTGCGCCGAGGCCAGCGCATCGGCGAATTCCGCCGCATCGCGCACGATCCGCATGCCCTTGCCGCCGCCGCCGGAGGCGGCCTTGATCATCAGCGGGAAGCCGGTTTTTTGCGCCTGCCCCGCAAGGAATGCCGCATCCTGGTTTTCGCCGTGATAACCCGGCACCAGCGGCACCGCGTGTTTCTCCATCAGCGCCTTGGCCGCGGCCTTGGAGCCCATCGCGTCGATGCTTTCGGGTTTCGGGCCGATGAAGACAATGCCGGCGTCGGTGCAGGCGCGGGCGAAACCGGTGTTTTCGGAAAGAAAGCCGTAGCCGGGATGAACCGCCTGCGCGCCGGATTTTTTCGCCACCTCGAGAATGACATCGCCGCGCAGGTACGACTCGGCCGGGCGCGGCCCGCCGATCGGCCAGGCTTCGTCGGCCAGGCGCACGTGCTGGGCATCGCGATCCGCTTCCGAATACACCGCGATGGTGTGGATGCCCAGGCGCCGGCAGGTGCGGATCACGCGGCAGGCAATCTCACCGCGGTTGGCAATCAGGACGCGTTCGAACATGGGGTATTCCTGCAACCGTTTGATGGTGGTGCAAAGCTTGTAACGCTAACAGATAGGCGCATGGCAACCGATGCGCGGCGCAGCATGGAAATGCCCGTCAAGCGGTTCGCCGAGCAGGCTTTCGGCGGCCAACGACTGCACGGCTTGGCCATCGCTTCAGAGGCCGCCCACCCATGCCGGTGCGCGCTTGTCGAGGAAAGCGGCGAGCCCATGCTGGCCTTCCTCGGAAACGCGCAGGCGGGCGATCAGCGCCGCATTCTCTTCATCGATGCGCTCGGCCTGCGCCGCGTCCGCGCCACCGATGCGCAGCGCCAGTTGCTTGGCTTCGTGCTGGGCGTTCGGGCCTGCCTTGCCCAGCAGATGCAGCTGGCGTGCGATGGCTTCGTCGAGTTCACCCGCCGGCACGCTGGCGTGAAGCAGGCCGATGCGGGCCGCCGTGGCGGCGTCGAACACTTCGCCGGTGATGAACAGCCGCCGTGCCTGGCGCAGGCCGATGGCGGCGACGACATACGGCGAGATGACCGCCGGCACCAGACCCAGCTTCACCTCGGACAGGGCGAACTTGCTGCCGTCCACGCCGATGGCGATGTCGCAGCAAGCCACCAACCCCACGCCACCGCCATAAGCGGCGCCGTTGACCCGTGCCACGGTGGGTTTGGGCAGGTATTGCAGCGTGCGCATGAGGCGGGCCAGGCGCAGGGAATCGGCGTGGTTCTCCGCCTCGCTGGCGCTGGCCATGCCGCGCATCCAGTTGAGGTCGGCGCCGGCGGAGAAACAGCTGCCGTTGCCGCTCAGCACCACGGCGCGCACCGCCGGATCGGCACCGGCCTGTTCGAGGGCGAGGGTGAGCGCGGCGATCAGCGCGTCGTCGAACGCGTTGTGGACCTGCGGCCGGTTCAGCGTGAGCCAGCAGATGCCGTCGCGCCGTTCGCTGAGGATCGAGTCGGTCATGAGTGCATCCGGCAAAGAACCGCATCATAAACGCTGCCCGCGGATGACCGTGTCGTGCGGTGCAACCGGCCACGTGAGGGGATACAATGCGAACAATTCTTATTTGAGAAAAGCCGTGCGCCTTTCCGAGCTGCCCAAGGGATCTCCCGCCGTCGTCGACCGCGTGGATGATGCGCACGCGTCCGACCCGATTGCACAACGTTTACGCGACCTGGGCTTTGTCGATGGCGAGCCGTTGCGGGTGGTGGCGATCGGCCCGATGGGCGGCGATCCGTTGTTGATCCAGATCGGCTCGACCCGCTTTGCGCTGCGTCGCGCCGAAGCGGCCCGGGTCAGCGTGCGTGTCGAGGTCGCCGCGTGAGTGCTTCCACGCTGAAGATCGCGCTGGTCGGCAACCCGAACTGTGGCAAGACGGCGTTGTTCAACCAGCTCACCGGTGGCCGCCAGAAGGTGGCCAATTACGCCGGCGTCACGGTGGAGCGCAAGGAAGGCCGCTTTACCGCGCCGTCCGGCCGGGTGCTGCAATTGCTGGATCTGCCCGGCACCTACAGTTTCGAGGCCAACAGCCCGGACGAGCAGATCACCCGCGACGTCTGCGCCGGCAATTACCCGGGTGAGACGCCACCGGACCTGATCGTCTGCGTGGCCGATGCCACCAACCTGCGCCTGCACCTGCGCTTCGTGCTGGAGGTGAAGCGGCTGGGCCGGCCGGTGGTGCTGGCGTTGAACATGATGGATACCGCGCGCCAGCGCGGCATCGTCATCGACGTGCCGCAATTGCAGGAACGGCTCGGCCTGCCGGTGGTGGAAACCATCGCGGTGAAGCGCGGCGGCGCCAAGGCACTGATCGAACGCGTGGATGGCGAAGTGCCCGCGGCCGCGCCGGCGCAGGCGGATGACGCCACCAGCCGCGCCGATCTCCACGCGCAGGTGCGTGAATTGCTGGCGGCCACGGTGACGATGCCGCGTGCCACCGCCGTCATCGACGATGCGCTGGACCGCTGGACGCTGCATCCGGTGTTCGGCCTGATGATCCTCGCCGTGGTCATGTTCCTGGTATTCCAGGCGGTGTACTCGCTGGGCAAGCCGATGACCGACCTGATCGGCGACGGGTTTGGCTGGATGGGCGAGCAGGCCGCGGCGCTGATGCCGGCCGGGCCGTTGCAGAGTCTGGTGACCGATGGCCTGTTCGGCGGCATCGGCACGGTGCTGGGCTTCCTGCCCGAAATCCTGGTGCTGTTCCTGTTCATCATCGTGCTGGAGGAGTCGGGCTACCTGCCGCGCGCCGCGTTCCTGCTCGACCGGTTGATGCTGTCGGTGGGGCTGACCGGGCGCTCGTTCATTCCGCTGCTGTCGAGTTTTGCCTGCGCCATCCCCGGCATCATGGGCACGCGCAGCATCCAGGACCCGCGCGACCGCCTGGCGACCATCCTGATCGCGCCGTTGATGACCTGCTCGGCGCGATTGCCGGTGTATGCGCTGCTGATCGGCGCGTTCATACCCACCCGCCATGTGCTGGGCATGTTCAACCTGCAGGGCGTGGTGCTGTTCGCGCTCTACCTGGCCGGCATCCTGGGCGCGATGGCGGTGGGCTGGGTGATGAAGCACATCCGCCGCGACAAGAGCGAGCACGCGTTGCTGATGGAACTGCCCTCGTACCGCCTGCCCAAGGTGCGCGACGTGGCGATCGGCTTGTACGAGCGTGGCGCCATCTTCATGAAACGCCTGACCGGCGTGATCCTGGGCCTGACCGTGCTGATGTGGTTCATCTCCACCTTCCCCTCGCCGCCGGCGGGTGCCACGGGGCCGGCGATCGAGTACAGCTTCGCCGGCTACATCGGGCGGGCGCTGCAGTACGTGTTCGCGCCGATCGGGTTCAACTGGCAGATCAGCCTGGCGCTGATCCCGGCCTTTGCCGCGCGCGAAACGGCGGTGGCGGCGCTAGCCACGGTTTACCTGGTGGGCGGCGAGGCGAGCGGCCTGGGCCAGGCGCTGGCCGGGCAGATTTCGCTGGCCAGCGCGTTGTCGCTGTTGGTGTGGTTTGCGTATGCGCCGCAATGCATGTCCACGCTGGCCGTCATCCGGCGCGAAACCGACTCGTGGCGCAATGTGGCGATTTCCTTCGGCTACATGTTTGCGATGGCCTACGCTGCGTCGTTCATCGTCTACCAGGTAGCGAGGATGCTGGCGTGAGTACAGGTCTGTTGCTGCAATACGTGATCATCGGCGTGGCTGTGCTGGCCAGTGTGTTGCTGGTGGTGCGCAAGCTGGCGCCGCAGTTCAGCAACCGCTGGCTGGCGGCCGCGTCCATCCGCTTCAATCGACCGGGCCGCGCCGCCTGGGTACGGGCGGTGGGGCGGCGCCTGCAGCCAAAGGAGGCCACCGGCGATTGCAGCGATGGCTGCGCCACCTGCGGTGCCTGTGGGCCGAAACCACCCGCGGCGGCGCGCGTCGAACCGCAGCCGCTGGAATTCCGGCAACGCCGCTGACACCGGTCGAGACAGCTCCCGCTCGAGCCTGAAGGCACGGGATCGGGCGAGTCCGCTTGAGCTCGTTCTTGAGAATGATTATCATTAGACAATCAAGTCCACCGGACATCGTCGTGAAATACGCAGGATCAATGGCGCTGGGATTGTTGCTGTTGTTGGCCAACCAGGCTCCCGCCGAGGCTGCCGAGGCAACGGGTTACACGCTGGTGTTGCAGGACCACCGCTATCAACCCGCCGAGCTGCGCATTCCAGCCAACACGCGGGTGAAACTGGAAGTGATCAACAAGGATCCCTCGCCGGAGGAA
>JBIQMK010000245.1:0-4910 GCA_044463365.1 Rhodanobacter sp.
CCTGCGCGGGCAGATGGCGCGGCTGCAACGGGCGCTGGGCCAGTTCATGCTGGACCTCCAGACCCAGCAGCGCGGCTATAGCGAATGCGCGGTGCCGCTGCTGGTGCGCGACGAGGCCGTTTTTGGCACCGGGCAATTGCCCAAGTTCGCCGATGACCTGTTCCGCACGACGGACGGACGCTGGCTGATCCCCACCGCCGAAGTCAGCCTGACCAATTCGGTGCGCGAGCAGATCCTGGGCGATCTTTCGCAGCCGATCCGCCTGACCGCGCTGACCCCCTGCTTCCGTTCCGAAGCCGGCGCGGCCGGCAAGGACACGCGCGGATTCATCCGCCAGCATCAGTTCGAGAAAGTGGAGCTGGTGGCGATCTGCCGACCGGATGACTGGCAGGCGGAGCACGCGCACATGGTCCGTTCCGCCGAGCTGGTGCTGGAGACGCTGGACCTGCCCTATCGCAAAGTGCTGCTGTGCACCGGCGACATGGGCGCGACCGCGAGGAAGACCTTCGATCTGGAAGTCTGGCTGCCGGGCCAGGGCCAGTATCGCGAGATCAGCTCCGTAAGCTGGTGCGGCGATTATCAGGCGCGGCGGATGAATGCCCGCTATCGGCCGGAGGGGCAGAAGGGCACGGCTTTCGTCCATACGCTGAACGGATCGGGACTGGCTGTGGGGCGCACGCTGGTGGCTGTGCTGGAAAACGGCCAGCAGGAAGACGGCAGCGTGCTGCTGCCGCCCGCGCTGGTGCCCTATGCGGGCGGGATGGACCGGCTGGTGCCGGCGGCGTGATGCGTATCCTGCTGACCAACGACGATGGCATCCATGCCCCCGGAATGGCGGTGCTGGAAGCGATCGCCGCGCGGCTTTCCGACGATGTCTGGATCTGTGCGCCGAGCGAGGAAAATTCCGGCGCCGGCCATTCGCTGACGCTGCATCAACCGGTGCGCCTGCAGCAGCTTGGCCCCCGTCGCTTCGCCGTGACGGGCACGCCGACGGACGCCGTCAACCTGGCACTGCGCAAGCTCTTTCCCGATCACATGCCCGATCTCGTCATCTCGGGCGTCAACGCGGGCGAGAACCTGGCGGACGACGTGACATATTCCGGCACCATCTCCGCCGCGATGGAAGCCGCCATGGCAGGCATCCCGGCGGTGGCGCTGAGCCAGGCGATGCGCGACGCGGGACATGGCTTTTCCGCCGCCGAGCACTGGGCGGACAAGGCGCTGGCGCCATTGACCGACTTGCGAATGGCCAAGCGCACGGTGGTGAACATCAATTTCCCGCCCCTCCCCGCATCGGCGGTGAAAGGCATCCGCGTGGTGCGGCAAGGCTTCCATGACTATGCGCGTGGCTCGCTGGTCGAAGGCGTGGACCCGCGGGGCCGGCCCTATTACTGGTTCGGCCTGCATGACATCGAACACACGCTGGACCACGGCACCGATCTGGAAGCCGTGTCTGACGGCTATATCTCGGTGACTCCCCTGCACCTCGACCTCACTCACCACGCGTCGATCGGCAGTCTGGCGGAAGCCTACGCCGCATGAGCGGATACGGCTGACCCATGCTGTGGCTGGGCCGTCCGCGCCGGATGCTGGAAGGCGCGCTTCACGCGCGACGGTTCACTCCATTGCGCCGCGCGGTGAATGTGCCGATCTGGGCGGACATCAGCCTGCGCCTGGGGGCGGTGCTGGTGCTGGTCAGCACCGTGGTGACGATCCACTGGATCGACCGCCACGGCCTGGTCGACCACGTGGACGGAGAGGTAAGCTTCCTCGACGTCGTCTATTACACCATGGTTTCCATCACCACGACGGGCTTCGGCGACATCACGCCCGTGACAGGCCGTTCGCGACTGGTGGAAGCGGTGATAGTCACGCCGATTCGGGTTGCCGTGCTCCTAATCTTCGTGGGTGCGGCCTATGATTTTGTCATCAAGCGCGGCTGGGAGAAATGGCGCATGGCGCGCATTCAGAAACAGCTTTCCAACCATGTCGTGGTGCTTGGCTACGGCATTTCGGGTTCCGAGGCCGTTGCCGAACTGATCGCCCGCGGCACCGATCCGCGCAATATCGTGGTGATGGATATCAGCCGGGGGCGCCTGGCCCACGCCGAAGCGCTCGGCTGCAATGTGATCGAGGCCGACGCGACGCGCGACGAGCATCTGATGGCCGTGCGGATAGACCGGGCGCAGACGGTGCTGATTTCCGCCGGGCGTGACGATTCCTCGGTCCTGATCGTGCTCACCGCCCGCCACCTGGCGCCCAAGGTGCCGATCAGCGTGGTCATCCGCGCGAGCGACAACGAGTTGCTGGCGCACCAGGCCGGGGCCGACAACGTGATCAACCCGGTGCGCTTTACCGGCCTGCTGCTGGCCGGCAGCGCACAGGGACAGCACACGGCCGAATATCTGGCGGACCTGGCATCTGTCAGCGGCAGGGTGCAACTGGTGGAACGGCCCGTGCTGCCGGAGGAAATCGGCAAGCCGCTGAACGAGCTGGCGACCGGGGGCCGGGGTCTGCGCATCTATCGCGACGGCAAACCGATCGGCTTTGCCGATATCGAGGCGCGAGAGCTGAAAGCCGGCGACGTGCTGGTAGAAATCCAACCGACCGGGCCTGACCACGGCGGGTCCAACACAACCAGAACATGAGCGATATGACAGACACCCTCCCCCGCAGCCCAAAGGGCCTGATGTTCGACCTCGACGGGACGTTGATCCTGTCGGACCGCAAGCTTGGCGGATACACCGCGATTTCCGGCGCCGCCGAGACACTGCGAGCGCTGGATGAGCGCGGCATCCCGTGGATCGCGATGACCAACGGCAGCGCCTATCCAGCAAGCGTGCAGGCGCCGAAACTGCGCGCGGTGGGCCTGCCGGTGCGCGACGAGCGGCTGTTCACGCCAAACAGCGTGGCCGCGCGAACGATGCTGAAGCGCGGCTATGGCCGGGTGCTGGTTCTGGGCACTCAGGGCGTGGCGGATGCGCTGACCGAAGCGGGCGTGCGCTGCGTGCTGCCCGATGATCCATCGGCGCACGATACGGATGCAGTCTATATTGCCTGGCATCCCCACTGCACGATGCCGGATATCCATCTCGCGTGCGAGCGTGTGCTGGATGGCGCGGCGTTCCTGACCGCTTCGGACGTGCCGTTCTTCGCCACCCGGGAAGGGCGGTCCTTCGGCTATTCCTGCGCGATCAACGGCGCGGTGGCGCGGGTGACCGGCCATGAGCCGGAGCCTTGCGGCAAGCCGAGCGCGCTGGCGCTGCGGCTGATCGCCGAGCAGCTGGGCCTGCCCGAGGCAGAGGTGGGCGTAGTGGGCGACGATGCCGTGGCCGAAATGCAAATGGCGCGCGCCGGCGGGGCGATCGGCATCGCCGTCGCCAGCGGATCGACCAGCCGTGAGCAATGGGGCAGCCAACCCGCCGAACGCGCGCCGCACGTCGTGATCGACAGCGTTGCGGATTTGCTGACGGCAGGCCTGATCGGCTAGGGATCGCGCATGAAGCTGGGCCGCCTCAATCATGTCGGCGTCGCCACGCCGGACATCGCTGCCGCGATCAAGTTCTGGCGCGAAACGATGGGCGCGGTGCAAGTGGGTGAACCGTTCGCCATGCCCGAGCAGGGCGTGACCGTCTGCTTCATCGATACGCCAAGCAGCCAGATCGAGCTGCTGGAACCTCTGGGCGAAAGTTCCCCCATCGCGGCCTTCCTTGAACGCAATCCGTTGGGCGGACAGCATCATCTGGCGTTCGAGGTGCCGGACATCGCGGCAGCGCGCACGGAGTTTGAGGCGGCAGGCAAGCGCGTGCTGGGCCCGACCCGCATCGGGGCCCACCGGACGCCGGTGTTCTTCGTCCACCCGAAGGACATGGGGGGCGTGCTGACCGAAATCATGGAAAGCCCGGCGCATGAATAACCCTCCCCTCGCCTCTCTCGTCAGCCTGAACTTCGGCCATATCTGGAACTATCGGTTTCGAACGCCATCCGGCCGCGAGGGTCGCGTCCAACCGTCCGCTTCGGGAAAAGCGGCCACATGGACCCTGAAACGAGTTCAGGGTGACGGGTCTGGAGTGGTCAGGTGACTTCGCGGGAGGACTGGCAGGCCAAGGCCGAGAAGGAGCTGAAAGGCCGCGACGCCACCTGGCACGTGCCCGAAGGCTTCGCGATCCAGCCGCTCTACACCGCCGAGGACGCGGCGCCCGACCCAGGCCTCCCCGGCTTCGCGCCGTTCACGCGCGGGCCTTATGCCAGCATGTACACCGGGCGGCCGTGGACCATCCGGCAATATGCGGGCTTCTCCACCGCCGAGGAATCCAACGCGTTCTATCGCCGCAACCTTGCCGCCGGGCAGAAGGGGTTGTCGGTGGCGTTCGACCTGGCGACTCACCGCGGATACGATTCCGACCATCCGCGCGTGCACGGCGATGTCGGCAAGGCGGGCGTCGCGATCGATACCGTGAAGGACATGGAGATCCTGTTCGACGGCATCCCGTTGGGCGAGATGTCGGTGTCGATGACCATGAACGGCGCGGTGCTGCCGGTGATGGCGTTCTATGTGGTCGCGGCCGAGCGGCAGGGGGTACCGGCCGAAAAGCTGGCGGGGACGATCCAGAACGACATTCTCAAGGAGTTCATGGTCCGCAACACCTATATCTACCCGCCCGAGCCGAGCATGCGGATCGTGACCGATGTGATCGCCTGGTGTTCGGCCATGATGCCCAAGTTCAACCCGATCTCCATCAGCGGCTATCACATGCACGAGGCCGGAGCGACGGCGGTGCAGGAGCTGGCCTTTACCATCGCCGACGGCAAGGAATACGCAAAGCGGGCCATGGCCGCCGGGCTGGACCTGGATGCCTTCGCGCCGCGCCTCAGCTTCTTCTTCGGCATCGGCATGAACTTCTTCATGG
>JBIQMK010000246.1:0-4906 GCA_044463365.1 Rhodanobacter sp.
CGTTGCGTCGGGTGCGGCGGGGGCGTGAAAGCCATCGCTGGCAGCCACCGCCAGAGGGCGCCATAGGTTACCGTCAGTTACTTCGCCTCTATCGTCGATGAAGGGCGCCGGGGCTTCGCGCGCTTGCGCGCCTTCGTTTCCGCTTCTTCGTTTCTTTTCCGTGCATGTCTTCCGCTGAAGTCCTGAAACTGGCCAATCCGCACGCCGTGGCCGCCATCGCCCAAGCCGGCGAACTGCGTTCGATCGTCGCCTCGCAGGACATCGTGGACGAACGGGGCGTGAAGCTGCTGGCGCGCAATCAGACGGTGTCGACCGCGCTACAACAACGTCTGCTGGAGCGCAAGCTGAAGCAGCCGCTCGAAGCGTGCCTGCGGGCTGAAGACGGAGTAACCACACACCAACTGTTCGAGGCGCTGACAGCATTCCTCGACTCGGACGATCCGTGGGCGCCGCTCGCGCGGCAGAACGCCACGGCCTTGCGCCATGAGGTGCAGCACCTGCCGCTGCACTCCGTCGCGCAACTGCTGCTGACGACGGCCCAGGCGACCCAGCCGGCCCGCTTCGACCATGCGATCCGTGCGATGGCGATGGCCGGCGCGATGTTCGCAAGCGAGATCGACGAGCGCTACGGCCTGCGTCTGGCGCTGCTCGGCGGGCTGCTGCACGACATCGGCGAGATGTACGTGCAGCCGTCGGCATCGGGCGCGGACGATGCGCTCAGCCTGCCCGGCTACCGCGCGCTCGCCGTGCACCCGCGCGTCGGCGAAATGGTGCTGGGCACGCTGACGGACTATCCGCCCGCGCTGTGCCGGGCCATCGGCGAGCATCACGAGCGCCTGGACGGCAGCGGCTACCCGGCGCGGCGCACGCGCGAGCACCTGTCGGTGCATGGCCGCCTGCTGGCCGTGGTGGAGGCCGCGCTGGGCGTGATGGCGGCACGCGAGGCGCCGTGCGCGCGGGCGGACATGGCCTTGCGGCTGGTGCCCGAGGAGTTCGATCCCGCGTGGTCGAGCCGGGTCAGCGCGGCGGCGTCACAGGCGCCCGACGACACGGCCGCGCTTGTCGATGCGGCGGCGCCTGGGCTGCTCGACCGCCTGGGGGAGTTGGACCGCTGCATGCTTCGCGGGCGTTCGCAGGCCGTGGCATTGGTGGACACCGCCCGTTCGCCCCGCGTCGGCGAGATCGCCGCGCGCGCACTGCATCTACTGGACCGGCTGCGCGACGGCTGGAACGCCGCCGGCCTGTGGTCGCCGCCCGGGGCGGACGCCGCACCGGCCGAACTGGCGGAGGCCGTGGTGGCAGAGCAGGAACTGGCGTACCGGCTGCAGCGGCTGGCCCGCGATTGCCTGTGGGTCGAGGAGGGCCTGCAGCCCGAGGAGGCTGCGAGCCTCGCGCCGCTGTGGGCCAGCGTGCTGGCCGAAGCAACGGGCGACGAAGCGGCCGACGCCGCGCAGGCGGCCTGAAGCGGATTCCGGCACGCGGCACGCGGCCGGGCGAATCCCTCGCGGCTGACGCACCGCAGGGCGCTCCCTACAATTCCGGTTTGCTCAAAATTTAGGCAATCCGATGTTGTTCCCGAAGGTCTTCGACGTGATCGTGGTGGGCGGCGGCCACGCCGGCACCGAGGCCGCGCTGGCGTCCGCGCGCATGGGCTGCGCCACGCTGCTGCTCACGCACAACATCGAGACGCTGGGGCAGATGAGCTGCAATCCGTCGATCGGCGGCATCGGCAAGGGCCACCTGGTCAAGGAGATCGATGCGCTGGGTGGCGCCATGGCGGCGGCGACCGACGAAGCGGGCATCCAGTTCCGCATCCTCAACGGCTCCAAGGGGCCGGCGGTGCGTGCCACGCGCGCGCAGGCCGACCGGGTGCTGTACCGCGCGGCCATCCGCCGGCGCATCGAGAACCAACCGAACCTGTGGCTGTTCCAGGGCGCCTGCGACGATCTGCTGGTGACCGGCGACCGGGTGACGGGCGTGGCCACGCAGGCCGGCATCCGCTTCGACTGCCGCGCCGTGGTGCTGACGGCCGGGACCTTTCTCGACGGGCGCATCCACGTCGGCCTCGAGAATTTCTCGGCCGGACGCGCGGGCGACCCGCCGGCGATCCGCCTGTCGGCGCGGCTCAAGGAACTCAAGCTGCCGCAGGGGCGCCTGAAAACCGGCACGCCGCCGCGCATCGACGGCCGCAGCATCGATTTCAGTGTGCTGGTCGAGCAACCGGGCGACAGCGACCCGGTGCCGGTGTTCAGCTTTCTCGGCGACGCCAGCCAGCACCCGCGCCAGGTGCCGTGCTGGATCACGCACACCAACGAGCGCACGCACGAGATCATCCGCTCTGGTTTCGACCGCAGCCCGATGTTCACCGGCGTGATCGAAGGGGTGGGGCCCCGCTATTGCCCGAGCATCGAGGACAAGATCAATCGCTTCGCCGACAAGGATTCACACCAGATCTTTCTCGAGCCGGAGGGACTGGACACGCACGAGGTCTACCCGAACGGCATCTCCACCTCGCTGCCGTTCGACATCCAACTGGCTGCGGTGCGCTCGATGCGCGGGCTGGAGCAGGCGCACATCCTGCGCCCCGGGTACGCCATCGAGTACGACTATTTCGACCCGCGGTCGCTGAGGCCGAACTTCGAGACACGCGCCATCGGCGGCCTGTTCTTCGCCGGACAGATCAACGGCACCACGGGCTACGAGGAAGCCGGCGCGCAAGGCCTGTATGCCGGGCTGAACGCGGCACTGCAGGTGCAGGGCAAGGCAGCCTGGACACCGGCGCGCCATGAGGCCTACCTTGGCGTGCTGGTCGACGACCTCATCACCAAGGGCGTGACCGAGCCGTACCGCATGTTCACCAGCCGTGCGGAGTTCCGACTGCAACTGCGCGAAGACAACGCCGACATGCGATTGACCGAAGTCGGGCGAGAACTCGGCCTCGTGGACGACGCGCGATGGACGGCCTTCAACACCAAGCGCGACGCTGTTTCACGTGAAACAGAGAAACTGCGTACGCGCTGGGTGTCCCCGGCGAAGCTGTCGGCGGCACGGGCGACGGCGTTGCTGGGTAAACCGATGGAACACGAGCATCGCCTGCTCGACCTGCTGCGCCGTCCCGGGATTGACTTCGACGCCACCGAAGCGGTGGCTCGTGCGGCGGGCATCGACGATGTTTCACGTGAAACGTTGAATGCGGAACTCGGCCCGCTGGCGGCGGCAGTGATCGAGCAGGTGGAGATCGGCACGAAGTACGCCGGCTACATCGAAAAGCAGAACGACGAGGTGCGCCGCGCGGCCCACTACGAAAACCTGCGTCTGCCGTCCGACCTGGACTACGCCGCCGTGCCGGCGTTGAGCTTCGAGGTGCGCCAGCGGTTGAACAAGCTCCGGCCGGAAACCCTGGGCCAAGCCTCCCGCCTGTCGGGTGTCACGCCGGCGGCGATTTCGTTGCTGCTGGTGCATCTGAAGAAGGGGCGCTTCGCGGGCTTCGAGTCCGGCCCGGGCCGCGCGTCGTGAGCGGCGCCGCCTCCAAGCCCCGCGCCGAACTGGAACACGCCGCGCAGGCGCTGGGCGTGGCGCTGGTGCCCGGCCAGATCGATGCGCTGCTGGCCTACCTGTCGCTGCTGCAACGCTGGAACGCCACCTACAACCTGACGGCCGTGCGCGACCCGGCGCAGATGCTGGTGCAGCACATCGTCGATTGCCTGGCGGTGATTTCGCCTCTGGTCCGCACGCTGGGCGGGCAGGGCGCCCGGGTACTCGACGTCGGCAGCGGCGCCGGCCTGCCGGGGATCGTGATCGCGGTGGCATGCCCGGCCATCCAGGTGGTGTGCGTGGACACGGTGGGCAAGAAGGCGGCGTTCATCCGGCAGGCGGCGATGGAACTGCGCCTGCCGAATCTGCAGGCCCAGCATGCGCGCGTCGAGGCACTGAAGCAGCCGCCATTCGACCTGATCACCTCGCGCGCCTTCGCGTCGCTGGCCGACTTCGTCACGCTCACCGGCCACCTGCTCGCGCCGGGCGGGCGATGGATGGCGATGAAAGGCCAGCCGCCCGAGGCCGAACTGGCGACCCTGCCGGCCGGCGTGGCGCTCGACGCCGTCGAGCCGCTGACCGTGCCCGGGCTTGCCGCCGAGCGCTGCCTGGTGTGGCTGCGGCCGGAACCGTCCTCGGCGCGCTGAGTTTGTGACGCGAACGCGGCGGCACACCAGGGCCCCAGCATCGACAATGGCGCCCGCCGGTCGCCGCCGCGCGCGCCATCCCTCGCGCTCGCGACCACACACCAACACAAAAGCCCGACGAGTCCATCGCCATGGCAAGAATCTTTTGCATCGCCAACCAGAAAGGCGGGGTCGGCAAGACCACCACCACCGTCAACCTTGCCGCCGGCCTGGCGCGCGTCGGCCAGCGGGTGCTGGTGGTCGACCTCGATCCGCAGGGCAACGCCACCATGGGCTCGGGCATCGACAAGCGCGCCATGGAACTGGCGGTCTATGACGTGCTGCTCGAGAACGCCAGCATCACCGAGGCGCGGCTGCGCAGCGAGAAGGGCGGCTACGACCTGCTTGGGGCCAACCGGGAGCTGGCGGGGGCCGAGGTGGAGCTGGTGGGGCTCGAACGCCGTGACAAGCGACTCAAGCAGGCGCTGGCGGCCGTGGCCGACGAATACGACTTCGTGCTCATCGACTGCCCGCCGTCGCTCAGCCTGCTCACGCTCAACGGCCTGTGCAGCGCGCATGGCGTGATCGTGCCCATGCAGTGCGAGTACTTCGCGCTCGAAGGGTTGAGCGACCTGGTCAACACCATCAAGCAGGTGCACGCCAACCTCAACCCGGACCTGGAGCTCATCGGCCTGCTGCGGGTGATGTTCGACCCGCGCATCACCTTGCAGCAGCAGGTGAGCGAG
>JBIQMK010000247.1:0-4860 GCA_044463365.1 Rhodanobacter sp.
TGGTACGCCGAGCTGCTGGCGCCGCTGCTGCACGACAACGGCCGCTACATCGCGGCCGAGCAGGCGCCATCGACGGACAGCGAGGCGCGTGCCGACGACAGCAAGCTGCGGCGCAAGTTCGCGGCCGATCCGGCGCATTTCGGCAATGCCGCCATCGTCAGCTTCGACCCGAAAAAACCGCTGTTCGGCGCGCCCGGCTCGGCCGACCTGGTGCTGACCTTCCGCAACGTGCACAACTGGGTCATGGCCGACACCGCGCCGGCGATGTTCAAGGCGTTCTACACGGTGCTGCGGCCGGGCGGCGTACTGGGCGTGGTCGATCACCGCGCCGCTGACGGCACCACGCTGGCGGCGGTGAAAGGCAGCGGCTACCTGCCCACCGCGGCGGTCATCAAGCTGGCCACCGACGCGGGTTTCCAGCTAGACGAGCGCAGCGAGATCAACGCCAACCCGGCCGACGACCACGACCATCCCAAGGGCGTGTGGACACTGCCGCCCACGCTGGCCCTGGGCGACACCGACCGCGCAAAATACCTGGCCATCGGCGAGTCCGACCGCATGACCCTGCGCTTCGTGAAGCCGGCGGCTGCCGCCGCGCATTGAGCCGCCGCACCGCGTGCTGATCGCCCTCAACAAGCCGTTCGGCGTGCTGTGCCAGTTCACCGACGACCGCGGCCGGCCCACGCTGGCCGGCTTCGTCAGGCAAACGGACGTCTATGCGGCTGGACGGCTGGACCACGACAGCGAAGGCCTGCTGCTGCTCACTGACGATGGAAAGCTGGCCCACCGCCTCACCGATCCGCGCCACAAGCAGCCCAAGACCTACCTGGCGCAGGTCGATGGCCAGATCGACGACGCGGCGCTGGCGGCCTTGCGCCGCGGCGTCACGTTGAAGGATGGCCCGACCTTGCCGGCGCTGGCCGAGCACGCGGCGGAGCCCGACTGGCTGTGGCCACGCGATCCGCCGGTACGCTTCCGCAAATCCATCCCCACCAGCTGGCTCAGCCTCACACTGCGCGAGGGACGCAACCGCCAGGTGCGGCGCATGACGGCGGCGGTGGGTTTTCCCACCTTGCGGCTGATCCGCGTGCGCATCGGCGACTACGCGCTGGAGGGTTTGGCACCTGGCCAGACCCGTATCCTGCAACCGTAGCCCCTTCGTTCTTTTGCCCATCTGTGGAAGCGGCTTCAGCCGCGATGTTTTGCTCTTGAATGAGGCTCCAGAGCAAGAGCTTTCGATCGCCTGCGGCGCTCGAGTCACTTTTCTCTTGCGTGGCCAAGAGAAAAGTAACCAAAAGAGAAGGCCACCCCGCTTACGCGCCTTGCGGACATCCTGTCCGCAAGGTTCGCGGGCAGGCTACGGGGTTTGTCGACAGGGCATCCTGCCCTGACGCCAAACTGGTTCGCATCCATGCGAACCACCCTGCGGGCTCTTCCTTCGCCCGCCCGCCGCTTCAGAGGGGCCCCCGGGTAGAGCAGCGCGCCATCGTGGCGCGCACTCGGTACGCAGCGGCTGCGCCGCTGCGAGAGCGTCGCGGCATGAAGCCCCTGCTTTTTCCCTCACCGTCCGATCGCCCTGAGCGTAGCCGCGCAGCGGCGGAGTCGAAGGGTGAAATCGAGCGGCCCTTCGACTTCGGCCTTCGGCCTACGCTCAGGGAGAACGACTGAAGTTGGCGGCTTTGCCTTTGCTTTTGCCTTTGCTTTCTCTTTGGCCACGCAAAGAGAAAGTAACTCGAGCGCCGAAGGCGATCGAAAGCTCTTGCTCTGGAGCCACATATCAAGAGCAAAAGCACAACTGAAGTTGCGCTCACTACAAAATCCCTCTACAGCGCCGCGGCCAAACCAAAAAATACCTCGGCGGTGGCCGTGCTGTTCGCTGCCGTCACCTCGGCGCTTTCGCCGCGGTCGCGGGCGATTTCCTGACAGATGTGCTTGAGGTACATCGGTTCGTTGCGCCGGTGGGCAGGTAGCGGTCGCACGGTGCGTGGGAGCAGGTACGGCGCGTCGGTTTCGATCATCAGCCGGTTGGCGGGGATCTCGCGCACCAGCTGGCGCAGGTGCAGGCCGCGGCGTTCGTCGCAGATCCAGCCGGTGATGCCGATGTGGCAGTCCAGCGCCAGGTAGTCGCGCAGGGCTTCGGCGGTATCGGTGAAGCAATGCACCACGGCGGCGGGTACGCGGTCGCGGTAGCGGCGCAGCAGGATCAGGAAATCGGCGTGCGCATCGCGCTGGTGAAGGAACAGCGGCATGCCGCGATCGACGGCGATCTGCAGCTGGCGTTCGAACACGCGCAGCTGCACGTCGCGCGGCGAATAGTTGCGGTTGTAGTCCAGCCCGGTTTCGCCGATGGCGCGCACGATGGGATCGAGCGACAGCTCGCGCAGTCGCGCATCGGTGGCGTCGTCGTAGTCGATGGCGTGGTGCGGGTGCACGCCGGCGGTGGCGTAGAGGCGGCCCGGATGGGCGGCGGCGAGGATCAGCGCTTGCTCGCTGCCTTCGCGCGAGGCACCGGTGACCACCATCCGGTTCACGCCGTGGGCGGCCGCGCGCTGCAGTACCGCGTCCATGTCGTGCTGGAACGACTCGTGGCCGAGGTTGGCGCCGATATCGACAAGGTCCACGCGATCCCCCGCCTGACAAAAACGCCCATTGTGGCGTGCCCGCGCGGCGGCGCAAGTGCAGGAAGACGTGAAAACCCGCATGCAGATTCGTCACGGCGGGCTGCGTATAAAAGCCCGGTGCCGCAAGCGGTGAAGGGGGCGACAGCGTTCGCGCGGTCGTGCATCGCAGGCGGCATTCGGGGTCGCAACCAAAGCGCGCGGCGGTACCGGTTGGGTCCGGAGCCGTCGTGTTCGAGCCGCATAACGTTGTCTGGGAGAGAGACATCATGCGTAGCCAGTTTTTCGCCTTCGCCCTAACCCGTCCCATCGTTCCCGGCAGGCTGGCCGCGGCGCCCCTGCGCTAGGGGCCGACCGGCATTCCGGACGGCGGTGGCCATGGCCATCGCCGCGGCTCGCCGTCGCCCGGATACCGGTGGCTCCTTCGCCCATGGCCTGGCCATGCCTGCTTTTGCGCATCCACTCGCGGCGCACCGCGCGGGGCGGCAATGCGCGGCGCTTTCTTTCGTACGTCGATCTGTCCGGGCGCGCCATGCCGCGCCGGTCGGCGTGCGCGGTTTTCCGTTTCGCCGATGGCAACCGCCAGCGGCATCCGATGACGCCTGGAGCGACGCCGCCGCGTGGCTCCACAGGAGGGGGCGCCATGCGCGGCCACAACCGCGACGCAGCAGCCGGGCCGGGCCGTCGTCCACGGCGACGCGCCGGCCATCCGCTTGATTCAGCGACCACCACCGTTTGGGAGTTCACATGAACAGCAACGTTTTTCGCACGCGCGTACTTGCGGCTGCACTGGCCGCCGCCATGGCCAGCTCGGCCGGGTTCGCTGCCGCGGTTTCGCCGACCGGCAACCCGGCGCGGATGAACCTCACCGCGCTGCGGGCGCAACCATCGTTCGACCGCTTCATCGTCACCTACCGCCAGGGCAGCACCGAGCGCACGAACCGCGACGCGGCGGTGCAGAGCGTGGGCGCGGCGCTGAACCGGGCCGGCCTGGTGCGCGCAACACGCAGCGGCGTGGCCGGTGCGCCGGCCTCGGTCAGCGCGAGCTACCAGCGCAAGCTGGCGGTGGGTGCTGACCTGCTGCGCACCTCGCGTCCGCTCGATCGCACCGAGGCGGCGGCGCTGATCCGTCAGCTGTCCACCGATCCGGCGGTGGCCTACGTGGTGCCCGACGTGCTGCGCCATCGCGTGCGCGATGTGCCGGCGTCGAAGCTGCTGCAACCGCAGACGGTGACACCCAACGACACCTATTACGCCAAGTACCAGTGGAACCTGAAAGCGCCCGATGGCGCCGTCACCACCGAAGGCCACCCGAATCTGGGCGGCACCAACGTCAACAACGCCTGGGATCTTTCCGACGGCACCGGCGTGGTGGTCGCCGTGCTCGACACCGGCATCACCACCCACGTGGACGTGGACACCTCGCTGGGCGACGCGGGTTACGACTTCATCGAGGACAGCTTCGTCTCCGGCCGCGCCACCGACGGCCGCGTGCCGGGCGGTTGGGATACCGGTGACTGGACCACCGAGGAACCCTGGCTCACCGAGTGCACCGACGCGGACCATCCGCCGGAGGACAGCTCCTGGCACGGCACCCACGTGGCCAGCACCGCGGGCGCGGAGCTCACCAACAACGCGGTCGGCATGGCCGGCATCGCCCACGGCGCGAAAATTTTGCCGGTGCGCGTGCTGGGCCATTGCGGCGGCTACGACAGCGACATCAACGACGCCATCGTGTGGGCGGCCGGCGGCCACGTGGATGGCGTGCCGGACAACACGCATCCGGCGCAGGTGATCAACCTCAGCCTGGGTGGCCCCGGCAACTGCCCGGCCAGCGATCCGGCGGCGCAGGCGGTGGCCGCGGCCAATGCGCTGGGCGCGGTGGTGGTGGTGTCGGCCGGCAACGAGAACATCGATGCCTCGCAGGCCTCGCCGGCCAGTTGCCCCGGCGTGATCACCGTCGCTTCCACCGGCATCACCAGCAAGCGCGCGTTCTACTCCAACTACGGCAGTGCGGTGGAGATCGCCGCGCCGGGCGGCGGCGTGTACGCGAACGACGCCAGCAGCGGCAGCCAGGTCAACGACGGTTTCATCTGGCAGGCACTGAACAGCGGCACCACCACGCCGGTGCCCAACGACGACAGCTACGGCGGCTACGCCGGCACCTCGCAGGCCAGCCCGCACGTGGCCGGCACCGTGGCCTTGATGCAGAGCGCGCGGCTGGCCGCCGGCATGGCCTTGA
>JBIQMK010000248.1:0-4842 GCA_044463365.1 Rhodanobacter sp.
CAACAATTGCTGACGCGGTTGAAGAACAAGGCCTGACACCCGCTTTGCTTCCTCCGCTTGCGGGGGAAGCTGCCCGGAGGGCTGAAGGGGGCTCTTCGGTTCCGCAAAACAAAGATCAAGAGCCCCCCATCCGCCTTCGGCACCTTCCCCCGCAAGCGGGGGAAGGAACCGCGCGGCGCTTCCGCTCTGGCCTGAATTTCTTCATACCGCAAAGATCCGAGTCGCCGGATCCCGGCTTTCACCGGGATGACGGCTCCGGCTGGCGCCTAGTGATACTGATAGAGCGTCACCCGACGGATCGAGAATTCGTCCTCGGGCAGGCTCAGTTGGCGCCCCTGGTTGGTGTCGTCGCCATTCATTTCACGGCCCGGCACCCACTGGCCGTCGGTGAAGCGGCCTTCCCAGACCGACTCGATGCCCACGGCGGATCGCCCTTTGCCGGCGGGTTCGAAATAGACCGTGATGCCGGTGCCGGCGAACCAGAAATCGTCGGGACCGGTCTGGATGATCAGGCCGCCGTGCGTGGTCGACGTGCCGGCGTCGATCTTCGCGCCGATGGATGCGGAGCCCGGCTTGCGGTAGCTCGCCGTCACCTTGTAGTCGCCGAAAACGAAAGTCTGCGGGCTCAGGTCGACGCTGCCGTCGAACTGGGTGCGCGGCAGCATGCCGACCATTTTTCCGCTGCCCTGATGGGCGAGGATCAGCGGCGTCAACTGCTCGACCACGTCATACGCGTGCCCCAACGCCTTCGCGTCATCGGGCGACAGGAATTCAGGTGCGTAGGGTGAATAGCCCATCGCGTTCAAATGCGCATACGCGTACAGGCCATTGGCGCCCATCTGCGCACCCGAGACACGGCCGGTTTCGGGGATCAGGAAGGGCTTGCCAGGGAGCGCGTATTTTTCCGCCCACTCGGTGAAATTCGGGAAATAGATGTCCGGCGCCAGAAAGTCGATCGCAGGAGCTGCGGCGCGCCACACGTCGAAAAGATGCGGCAGCGGACCACCGCTGGGATATTCGCCGGGACGCTTGCCGGGCCGGATCAGCGCCGCATTGACGTACATGGGCAGCGGATAGACCGCCTTGCCCGCCGCCGCGACGTCCCCCGTGTAACGGCCTTCCGTCCACGCCGTGAACAGCTCGTCGGTCTGCTCGCCGACACCGAACGTGTCCTCCCAGTTGGCACCGGTCTTGAACCCGTGCGCACGCCATGCCGCCTCGAGGGCCGGCGCCAGGCTTTCCTTGTGCTTCGACAGATAGTCGGTCAGCGCCGCCGGCACCGGCGCATGGAAAGCGGCATCGGCCAGCGCGCCGTGGTCGCGCGCTTCGGGGATCATGCCGACCTCGTTTTCCACCTGCACCATCACCACGGTGTGCTGCTCGCCATCCGTTTGCTTGAGGTGCTTCATCAACGCCACGAATGCGGCGCGGTCAGCCTGCAGGTTGGCCTGGTCCAGCGCCGACAGTATTTCCATCGGTGTGCCGTCGGAGCGCCGGGCGCGTGGATAGCGACGGGAATCGCGCTTGATCCACGACGGGACGTAGCTCGACATGCTGTTTTTCCAGCTGCCGAACCACAGCAGGACCAGTCGCATGTCGTGAGCGCGGGCGCCCTCGATCAGGCCGTCCACGGTGCGGAAATCGAACTGCCCCTGCTGCGGCTCGATCAGGTTCCAGTAGACCGGCGCGATGACTGCGTTGAAATGCATCGCCTCGAACTTCGGCCACAGCGTTTCCAGGTACGCCAGGCTGGATGCCGAGGAGTTTTCCAGTTCACCGGCGCGCATCAGGAACGGCTGGCCGTCCACGATCAACTGGGTCGCGCCATGGCGCTGCGCCAGATGCGGCATCGATGCGGCCAGTGCCGCGCCGGGCAACAGGAGGGCGATGGCGAAAGCCGCATGGCACAGGCGCCAGCGGCGGCCCGGCCAACCCGCGAGTCGGCGAACACAGCTTTCCCGTATGGCGAAAAGGAAGGATCGGGCGTGGGGAAATCGGATGGTGATCAGCATGGAGCCCCTGGTTTCCAGTTCCCGCACCGGTCGCAAGGCGGCATCGGCGCGGATTGAAACGATGCGCCCACCGATCGGGCGCACGTTGAGCAACTACCCTTTCGCCACTGGCCGCGAAGGGTCGCTGACCCAGCCGCTCCACGATGGCGCGTACAGGCGCGAACCATGCAAGCCGGCGTGTTCCATCGCCAGCTGGTTGTGGCACGCAGTGACGCCCGAGCCGCACATGTGCACCACATCGGTGGGTGCCGTGGCGCCCAGTACCGCGGAGAACTCGGCGCGCAACTGCGCTGCCGGCTTGAAGCGGCCGTCGTCGGCAAGATTGTCGGAGAAAGGCCGGTTCAACGCGCCGGGCACGTGGCCGCCGACGCGATCGAGCGGCTCCACGTCGCCGCGGTAGCGCGGTGCCGCGCGGGCATCGAGCAATTGTTGCGAACCGTCTTGCAGCCCCGCGTGGTCGATCAGCACCTGCGTTTCGTCGTAATGCAACACCACGTCGGTGGCGGCACGCGCCGCAGGCTCGCCTTCCTCCACCGGCAAACCGGCCTTTTTCCAGGCCGCAAAACCGCCGTCGAGCACGGCCACGTCGCGCACCCCGGCCAGCCGCAGCAGCCACCACAGCCGCGCCGCCGCAAGCGCACCGCTGCCGGCGTCGTAGCTCACCACCGGCATGCCGGCACGCCAGCCCCAGCGCGACAGCACGGCACTGAAGGCCGCTGCCAGCGGCAGCGGATGACGACCCAGCCCTTCGTGCTGCCGCGAAAGGTCGGACAGGTCACGATCGAGGCTGGCGTAGGCCGCGCCGGGAATGTGGCCCAGCCGGAATTCGCGTTCGCCCTTGCCGGGGTCGGCCAGGTCGAAGTTGCAATCGACGATCAGCACCTCGCCCGGCGCCATGGCCGCCAGCGCGGTGGGATCGATGAGTGTGGTGAGCAGGGTCATGCGCGTCCCATCCTCTGCAGCAAGTTGAGAAGTATCGCCGCGGTGGCGCCCCAGATACGGTGGCCGCCGTGCATGAATTCCACCATCGAGCGCTGATATCCGCGAAATTCCATGGTGTAGCGGCGCAGGTTGGCCGGTTCCATGAAAAACGCCAGCGGCACCTCGAACACCTCGGCCACTTCGTCGGGCGCCGGGTACAGTTGCGCGTCGGCCGCGATCCGCGCCACCACCGGCGTGATGCAGAAGCCGCTGATGGTCTCGAAACGATCGAGATAACCCAGCGGCGTTACAAGCTCGCGTTCCAGGCCGATCTCCTCCTCGCTTTCGCGCAGCGCGGTGGCGATGGCGTCGCCGTCGTCCGGCTCGCTGCGTCCACCGGGAAACGCCACCTGGCCGGCGTGCGCATGCAGGTGGTCGGTACGTACGGTGAGCACCATGCGCGGCTGCACGCCTTCGCGCAGGCCGATCAGCACGGCAGCCGGGCGGCGCGGCGCATCGCCCAGCAGTTCGGCCATGTCCGCGTGGTTCCAGCCCCGCCCGATCGGCGGCGCCGACAGCGGTCGCAACGCGTCGGCCACGATCTCGATCACGGCAGCACGGCCGGTCCGCGCAGCGGCAGCACGTCGCGCATCAACCGCCACCGCTCGTTGTCGTCCAGCGCGCTCCAGCGGCCGATTTCCTCGCCGGTGCGGCGACAACCGATGCAATACCCGAGCGGATCGAGGCGGCAGAGCTGGATGCAGGGCGTCAGCGGTGCGGGGGAGGCAGAAGGATCGTTCGACATACCCCGGCCATGGTATCAGCGCGGGCCCCAAGGGCGGTTCAGTTCTTGATGTCGAGCAACTCGATCTCGAACACCAGCGCCTCGTTCGGCCCGATACGCGGCAGCTGGCCGTATTCGCCGTAGGCAAGCTGCGGCGGGATCACCACCTTCCAGCGATCGCCCACGCGCATCCGCGGGATCACGTCCTGCCAGCCGCGGATCACCTTGTTCACGGTAAAGCTCACCGGTGCGCCATGCGCCCAGGTGCTGTCGAACTCGGTACCGTCCACCAGCATGCCGCGGTAGTTCACCACCACTCTGCTGGTAACCGTGGGATGGACCTTGCCGCTGCCCTTGGCCAGCACCGAGTACTGGATGCCCGAGGGCAACTGCACCACGCCCGGCTGCTGCCGGTTGCGCGCCATGTAGCGGGCGCTCTTCTGCGCGTTTTCCTCCGCCATCCGCTTGAACGTGGCCACCGCCTCGGCGTGCATCTGCTGACCGAGGCGCTGCAGCTGCTGATGCATGTCCTGCATCGAGACGCTCGGATCGCGCTTGAGGTACGCGTCCTCGATGGCGCGTTGCATCGTGGGCAGATCCAGCGCCGGCTTGCCATCGGCAAACTGGCTGCCGATCTGGTAGCCGATGGCGTATGAAAGCTTGGCCTTGTCCAACCCCGCCGGGTGGGCGGCAGGCGTTTGCGCCTGCACCGCCGCGCCCATCAGCAGGATGCCGAGCGGCAACCAGCGCCGCCATCTCATGGCTGGCTCCGAGGCGGGTGAATCCGGCGCAACTGTCGATACGTTAGGTTCATGCCAAGCGGTCTTGCCGTGTCATGCGGGAAGCCGGTTTCCCGGCAGGACGAAAGGGTCTGGAAAGCGCATGGCTGAGAAACCGGGCGGGCACAAAGGTTCCCGCTGCCAGGGCAACGTCCTACCATGGCACGCCCGCAACCGGATGGAGTCTGGCATGGCTTACCGCAACCTGGAGATCGCCAACCGCGGTGCGGTGCACGTGATCACCGTCAATCGCCCCGACAAGCTCAATGCCCTCGACCGGGCCACGCTCAACGAGCTCACCATGGCTTTCACGCAAGCGGCCTACGACGACGCGGTGCGTGTGGTG
>JBIQMK010000249.1:0-4840 GCA_044463365.1 Rhodanobacter sp.
ACCTGGGCGGCCTGGGCGGAGGCGGCCTGCTGCTCGTCCTCATGCTTGCCGCAGGCGGACAGGGTCAAGGCAGCGGCCAGCGCGACGGCGGCGAGGAGAGCGAACTTACGCATGATGGTCACCTTCTTTTTCGGGTTGGTTGTTGAAGCCGGTGCGGCTCTTCTGCCAGCGCTGACGCATGGCCTGTTGTACCGCCGGATGCACGAAACCGGAAATCTCGCCGCCGAGGCGGCCGATCTCGCGCACCAGCGAGGAGGAGATGAAACTGTATTGCTCGGCCGGCGTCAGGAACAGCGTCTCGGCCTGCGGAATGAGATGCCGATTCATGCTGGCCAGCTGGAACTCGTATTCGAAATCCGACACCGCGCGCAAGCCACGGATGATCACGCCAGCGCCGATGTCCTGCACGAAGGTGGCCAGCAGGCAGTCGAAACCGCGCACTTCCACGTTCGGCAGATCGGCCAGCGCCAGCCGCGCCAGGGTGATCCGCTCGGCGATGCTGAACGCCGGGCCCTTGCTGGAGCTGTCCGCCACGGCAACGACCACGTGATCGAACAACGTGGCGGCGCGCGACACCAGGTCGGCATGGCCATTGGTGATCGGATCGAAGGTGCCTGGATAGACAGCCAGGCGCGAATTGCCCAAAGGTTTGTCCACGAGTTCAACAACGCCTGTAAATGAAGGCCTGGGCCCTGGGAGCCTGGACGGAGAACGTCTAAGGCCCCTAGCTTAACGGATGCGCCAGTCGCATGGCGCGGCCACGCCCGGTCGGCCCGGGTGCGCCGGCGCGAGGCGCTCAGCCACGCCGATAAAGCGCACCGCGCGCGTCACCGGCATGGCTTTCCCGTTGCAGTCGCCAGTTCGCCGGCAAGGCCGGTATCACCGCCCGCGGCGATTCCACGTAGATCAGTGCACCCGTGGACAGCCAGCCGCCCTGTTCCAGCTGTTGCGCCAGCGTCTCCCACAATCCCAGCGCAAAGGGTGGATCGAGCAGCACCAGGTCGTGCGGCCGGCCCGTCCCACGCAGGAAAACCTCCGCATCGAGTGCAGCCACCGCGCCGTCGGCCTGCTTGAGCCGGACCAGGTTCTGCCCGATCGCCCGCGCCACCCGCGCCTCGCGTTCGACAAACTGCACGCTGGCCGCGCCTCGCGACAAGGCCTCGATGCCCAGTGCGCCGGTGCCCGCGCACAGATCCAGCACGCGCGCCCCGGCAATGGTGGGCGCCAGCCAGTTGAACAGGGTCTCCCGCAGCCGCTCGGCGGTGGGCCGCAGGCCCGGCACGTCCGCCACGTCGAGTCGTGAATTGCGCAGCCTTCCGCCGACGATGCGGATGCGGCCCGCAGCGCCGCGCCTGGCCGTGCTCACGAGCGCCTTCCGTCACGACGCCATGCGCGCGAAACGGCCGAAACGTCCTCAGCGGACGGTACAGGTTGGGGTGATAGCATGCCGCCCATTGTCTTTGAATCGCGCCCGCAATGCTCAAATTCTGGAAGAAAAAGCCGACCGAAACCGCCTCGGCCTCGACAGGGGACGCGCAGGAACCGCAACCGCCCGAAGCCGGCACCGGAACAGACGTCACCGCCCCCGCAAGCGGCCTGCCCGAGTTGCCGGTGGCGCTGACCGAAATCCCGACACCCTTCGGCACGCTCGACGAGCAAGCGCCCGTTGCCGACACGCCATCCGCCGCCGCCAGCGCCGAAGCGCCGGCCAAGCGCAGTTGGCGCGAGCGTCTGGCGGGCAACGCCTTCGCCCGCGGACTCAGCACCTTGTTCGTGCGCAATCCCAAGCTGGACGACGACCTGCTGGACGAGCTGGAAACCACGCTGATCACCGCCGACGTGGGCGTCGAAGCCAGCACCACGCTGGTCGAGGGCCTGCGCAAGCGCATGCACAAACGCGAGTTCGCCGACGCGTCGGCCCTGCTCGACGCCTTGCGCCAGGCGCTGACCGCACTGCTGAAGCCGGTGGAAAAACCGCTGCAGGTCGCAGGCCACCAGCCTTTCGTGGTGCTGGTGGTGGGCATCAACGGCGCCGGCAAGACCACCACCATCGGCAAGCTGGCGCGACGCTGGAGCGACGAACGCCACGCGGTGATGCTGGCCGCTGGCGACACCTTTCGCGCGGCGGCGGTGGAACAGCTGAAAACCTGGGGCGAGCGCAACAAGGTGCCGGTCATTTCGCAAGGCCAGGACGCCGATGCGGCCAGCGTGATTTTCGACGCACTTCAGGCGGCGCGCTCGCGCGGCACTGGCGTGCTCATCGCCGACACCGCCGGCCGGCTGCACACGCAGGGCGGCCTGATGGACGAACTGGGCAAGATCGCCCGCGTGCTGAAGAAGATCGACGCCAGCGCGCCGCACGAGGTGTTGATGGTGATCGACGGCACCACCGGCCAGAACGCGGTGAACCAGGTGCGTCAGTTCCGCCAGATCGTGGGCGTCACCGGCCTGGTGGTGACCAAGCTCGACGGCACCGCCAAGGGCGGCGTGGTGTTTGCGCTTGCGCGCGAGTTCGGGCTGCCCATCCGTTTCGTCGGGCTGGGCGAGGGCGCCACCGACCTGCGCACGTTCGACGCCCAGGCGTATGTCGACGGCCTTCTCCCGGCCAGCCTCGGTCGTGACTGAACCCACGCCCATTGGGGATAACCGGCGCCACGCGCGGTTGGCGGCAACCTTGTTGGCCCGGGGTCGGGCGATGAGCCCGCGGTTGCGACGGATATTCGCGATCGTCGGCGCCACCGCCCTGGCGGCGTTGCTGTTGCTGGTGGGGGCGGTTTATTTCCTGCTGCAGCCCGATCGCTTCACTGCGATGCTGCAGAGCCAGGCCGCCAACGCGGGCCTGGAGCTCAACCTCGCGCGTCCGGCGAGCCCGTCGCTGTTTCCGCGCCCGGCGCTCGATCTGCACGGCATCACCATCAATGCGCAAGGCGCCAACACGCCGATCCTGCTGGCCGCCGGCGGGCGCCTGGCGCTGCCCTGGCGCACCTTGCTGGGCGGCCCCACGGTGATCACCCGACTGGAGATCGACTCCCCGCGCGTGGACCTGGATGCGCTGCAGGCGTGGATCAACGCGTTGCCCGCGCGCGCGCAGCACACGCCGCCGGACATCCCGCGCATCGATACCGGCGTCAGCATCGATCACGGCAGCGTGGTGCGCGGTGATCAACTGCTGCTGGGCAATCTTTCGCTGGAAGCGGGCAGCCTGGCGTCCGGGGTGCCGTTTCCGCTCAACATCTCCGCCAACACGGCCGACGGCCTGCCGCTCCAGCTGCGCCTGTCGGCCACGCCGCGCATCGAGGGCAACACGCTGCAACTGGAGAACATCGCCCTGTACCTGTCGCAAGGTGTCGCCACCCACATGCAACTGACCGGCAGCGCGCGCTGGCACGGCGCGGCCGATGCCGCCGCCAGCCTCGCCGGAACGCTCGATCATGCAACAGCCGGGCAATACGCCATTTCGCTGGCGCTGACGCCCGCCAATCAGAGCAAGCCGCTGCTGCTTTCGCTGAAGCTCGACGGCCCGGACAACCACGCCGACCTGCAGTTGCCGCCGCTGGCGCTGGCGCGGTGGTGGGGCCACGTGGGCAGCGGCGACAACACCCAGCTCACCGTACCGCCGGGGAGCGGCCATGCCGACATCGCGAAAATCGAGATGGGCGGCGTCACCATCGAGGGCCTGTCCCTGCGTGCCGGTGACGAAGTGCCCGCGGCGGCCAGTGCAGCCGCTCCGGCTTCGCCCGCCTCCGTGCAGGGATCAGGGCCGGCGGTTGCCAGGTGATCCCGGGCGCGACCCAAGGTACGTCCACCGTCGCGACGCGTCTGCTGCGCTGGTTCGACCGGCATGGGCGCAAGGATCTGCCATGGCAGTCGGGTGACGATCGCGGCCGCGACGCCTACCGCGTGTGGCTGTCGGAAATCATGCTGCAACAGACCCAGGTCGCCATCGTCATCGGCTATTTCCAGCGCTTCGTCACGGCGCTGCCGTCGCTGCGCGACCTTGCGGCCGCGGACGAGGACACCGTGCTGGCGTTGTGGTCGGGCCTCGGCTATTACCGCCGCGCGCGCTTCCTGCACCGCGCCGCGCAGATATGCGTGGAGCAGCACGGCGGTGAACTGCCGCGCGACTTTGCCGCGTTGAGCGCCCTGCCCGGCATCGGCCGCTCCACCGCGGGCGCGATCCTGGCGCAAGCCCACGGCCTGCGTTTTGCCATCCTCGACGGCAACGTGAAACGCGTGCTCGCCCGCCACCACGGCGTCCATGGCCATCCCGGCCAGGGCGCGGTGGAGAAGCAGCTGTGGCAGCACGCCGAAAGCCACACGCCGGCCACGCGACTGGCCGATTACACGCAAGCGATCATGGATCTGGGCGCCACGCTCTGCGTGCGCTCGCGCCCGCGCTGCGATGCCTGCCCCTTGGCCAGCGATTGCGTCGCCTACCGCGATGACCTCACCGCGCAACTGCCCAGCCGCAAGCCGGCGAAAGCCCTGCCCACCCGCGCCACCGTGATGGTGCTGCTGCGCGATCGCGACGACCGCGTGCTGCTGGAGCGGCGCGGCCCGCAAGGCGTCTGGTCCGGCCTGTGGAGCCTGCCCGAAGCGGCCAGCACCGACGACGCCTGGCGCCTCGCGCAACGGCACGCACGGATCGACGATGCCCAGGCCCTCGCCCCTTTCACCCACGTCTTCAGCCACTACCGGCTCGCGATCGAACCGCTGCTGTTCGACCGGGCGACAGCACACGCCGCCGTCGCCGATAATCCCGACCTGCGCTGGTGCAGCGCCGCCGAAATGGCCGCGCTCGGCTTGCCGGCCCCGGTGCGGGCGCTGCTCCAGAACGGTG
>JBIQMK010000250.1:0-4835 GCA_044463365.1 Rhodanobacter sp.
CCAGCACGTAGACGTAGCGGTCGTCGGGCGAAAACGCGATGTGGCGCGGGCCCAGCCCGGCCGGCACGTCCAGCGCGGGCGGGTCGTTCGGGGTGACCTTGCCGGTTTTCGCATCGAAGCGGTACTGGAACACCTTGGCGCCGCCGAGAGTCTGGGCGAACAGGTAGCGGTTGCTGTTATCGATGTGCACCGAGTGCGCGTTGCGGTCGGTCTTCAGCGTCTGCGTGGGTTTGTCGGCCAGCTTGCCCGCGTGGATAGGGGTCACCGTCACCACGTCGTCGTCGTAGGAGGAGGCGAACAGGTAGTTGCCGGTCCGGTCCAGCGAGATATAGGCCATCGGATGCCACACCGGCGATTGCGAAACCTTGTCCAGGCCCCCGGTGGCGGGATCGATGGTGAAGGTCTGCACCGCGTGGGTGGGCTTGTCGACGCTGGCGTACAGATAGCGATGGTCGGGACTGACCGCCATCGGCATCACGTTGCCGCCCGCGGTCACGGTGGCGCCGGGGGTGAGCTTGCCGGTCTGCTCGGCCAGCTGGTACGTCGAGATGGTGCCGTCGATGGCGTTGGAGACGTACACGTAGGTGGTGGCATGCAGCGTCGGCAAACCGAAGGCCAGCAGCAAGGCCGAGCCGCGCAGCAGGGTCGTGCGGATGATGGGTGTCATGGCGTCCTCTCCGGGTAGATGGCTTGTCGCGTCGAAAGCCAGCTTGCGAGGGTAGCGCAGGCCGTGCGCGCACGGGCGACTCGCGCGGTCCGATGTGGCGCGACAAAACCGACTGCCGCGGATTCAGTGCGCGCTGTCGCCGCGTTCGATCGTCTGCACCAGGCTGTAGAGGACGCGCAGATCGGTCGCATCCAGCGTCTCGCCCTCGATGCCGCGATAGTGGTGGTGGAACGCGCGTACCGTGGCGGCGCGATCGTCCAGCGGGTAACCCACCAGCGCCAGCGCCATCCAGGGGTCGAAACCGGCCGGCGGATCGACCAGCGGCGCCCGCGGCCACAGCCCGTAGCCGGCGGCGGCCAGTTGTTGCCATGGAAACAGCGGGCCGGGATCGACCTTGCGGGTGGGCGCGAAATCCTCGTGCCCCACGATCTGCGTGGGCGGGATGTGCAGTCGCGTGGTGAGGTCGGCGAGCAGGCGCAGCAGGCTGGCGATCTGCGGCTGGGCGAACGGGGTGGCGCCATCGTTGTCCAGCTCGACGCCGATCGAGGCGGAGTTGATGTCGGTGATCGTGCCCCAGCGTCCCGGCCCGCCATGCCAGGCGCGCAGCTGGTCGGACACCAGCTGGTAGATGTGCCCGTCGGCGCCGATCAGGTAATGCGCGCTCACCGGACCGCCGCTGTTGGCGGTGCGCAACGTGTGCAGGCTCTGCTGCACCGAATCCTGGTCGGTGTAATGCAGCACGATCAGCACCGGCCGGCGGATGTCGTGGTTGGGCGAGGGAACCCAGGTGGCCAGCGGGTTGCGCGGCGGCGCATGGGCGCAGGCGGCCAGCAGCGCGATCAGGAGCAGCAACGTGGCGGTACGCCAGCGTCGGGAATCGAAAGGTCTGGGCATCGGTGCATCATCCGGTCGGCGATACGCAAGGGATGTGAATCGGCATCGCCACCTCACGGGTCGAGAAACGGCTGCGCGATCTCCAGCGCCGTGCGGTACGGCTCCGGTGCGTTGCGGTTGCTCAGCAGGATCACCGTGAGGTGCTGCTTCGGCCAGCGCACGATCACGTTGCGAAAACCGATGCTCTCACCGGAATGCCACACGGTGTCGCCGGTGATGCGCCAGCCGTAGCCGTAGCTGGCCCGGTACGGTTCGCCGGTGACCTCCACGTGCGGAGTGAAGGCGAGCGTGCGCGAGGCATCGCCGAGCAGGCGGTCGTCGTACAGCGCCGCGTCCCACTTCGCCAGGTCGTCGATCGACGAATAGATGCCGCCGTCGCCGCGGGTGGCGCTGGTGACGCTCTGGTCGGTGCGCACCCATTGGCCGTCCAGACGGCTGTAACCATAGGCACGGTTCGGCACCCGGACTGTCGTCGGCGCGGGATCCTGATGGACGTAAAGCACGGTGTGGTCCATGTGCAGCGGCCGGAAAATGCGCTGCGCCATGAAATCCTGCAGACGTTGGCCCGAGGCCTGTTCCACCACCAGTCCCAGCAGCACGTAGCCGGTGTTGCTGTAGCGGTAGGCGCTCCCCGGCGCAAAGTACGTGGCAGGTGCGGAGGACAGCATGCGCAACACGTCGGCGTCACTGACCTGGGCGGTGGTGCCGGGCGGAATCAGGTCTTCATAGTCGGCCAGCCCGCCGGAGTGGGTCAGCAAATGGCGCAGGGTGACCGCGGCGGTATTTTCCGGCAGCGAGGGCAGCCAGCGGCGTACCGGATCGTCGAGCTTCAGCTTGCCGTCCTCGGCCAGCAGCAGGATCGCGGCGGCGGTGAACTGCTTGCTGACCGAGGCAAGGCGGTAATTGGTGGCCGGTGTGGCGGGAACATGGTGTTCCATGTCCGCCATGCCGTAGCCGCGACGCACGATCGGTTTGCCGTCCTTGATCACCAGCAGCGAGGCGCCGGGTACGGCGCCTGCATAGCGCTGCATCAGGGTGTCGGTCGCATCGGGCCGCGCAACGACGGTGCTGCAGCCGCCCAGCAGGACGATCGCGGCCAGTCCCATCAGCTGTTTGTGCATGGCGGGATCCTCGTGGCGCTCATTGCACCGGCACGTCATAAATCGTATGCGGCGTCGGCTCCGGCTCAAGCGTGTAATGCCACCATTCCAGCGGGTAGTTCCTGAAGCCTTCGCGCGCCATCGCATCGCGCAGCAGTTGGCGGTAGGCGTGCTGTTGCGCGCTGACGTCGGCGGCGTCGGTATGCGCACGCGTGCCGAAGAAATCGAAATCCGTACCCATGTCCAGCGCCGCGCAAGCGCCGTCGGCGGTGCAACGCTGCAGCGTGAGATCGACGGTGGCGCCGCGGCTGTGCCCGGACACCGGCGCGATGTAGTCGCCCAGCAGCTGCGACTTGTCCAGGTCGGGGTAATGCTGCGGCTTGGTACGCAGGTCGCCCAGGTCGCGCGCCCAGCGCACGAAATGCGCCACCGCGCGGGCGGGGCGGTAGCAATCCCAGACCTTCAGGCGCAGATGTCTGGCGCGCAGCTCATGCTCGACGCGCGCCAGCGCATCGGCCACCGGTCGCAGCAACAGGCACTTGGGCGCCAGATAGCCGTCCACATGCGCGCCCACGAAATTGTCGCGCCCGGCGTACTTGATCTCCTCGGCGATGTCGGGCACCCGCGTGCGGATATCGACCAGGCCGGCCTCGGCGGCGGTGCGAGCGGATGAGCGCGTGACTTGCGCGGCTGCATGGGCGCTCACTATCAGCAGGCACGCCAACAGCGCCATCGCCTTCCTTCCCCCGCTTGCGGGGGTAGGTGCCAAAGGCGGATGGGGGCGCTTTTGTCGAAAGCCTCGAAGGTCAGAGGTTGCATGCTCCGGTTGGCCCCCATCCGCCCTCCGGGCACCTTCCCCCGCAAGCGGGGGAAGGAAAAAGAAGTGGCTCACGGGCAATCCCCCTCGCGTTCGAAGCGCAGGTCTTCATAGTCCGAACTGAAGTCGCCCTGCGGATCGAGCTTGGCCATGCGCAGCGTGGCCGGCCCATCACCCGCGGCATGGAAGTCCATCCACGCATCGGGGTCGACGCCGGCATCGTCCCAGTGCACGAAATAGCGGGTACCCAGCCGCATCACCGTGCCGGCCAGCCGCGGCGATTTTCTCGCGGCGAAACGCACCTGGCCGCCGCGCGGACACACGGCGGCCTCGCCCAGCCAGGGATCGCGATAGATGCCGGTGAACGCCGCCAGTTCGGCGGGCCCGACGGGCTGGCGCGCCGAGGTGTCCGGCGCCGAAGCCGACGCCGGGCGTTGTTTCGCCTGCTCGTCCAGCGCGTCCGCATACCACGCCACGCCGCGGCGTTCTTGCGGCGCGGTGAAGTGTTTCATCAGCACTTCGCCCAGCACCGTGCGCGCGTCCTCCGCCTCGCCATTGATCATGAACACGAAACCGCTCTGCCGATCGGGCAGCAGCGCCAACATCGAATACATGCCGCCGAGCGTCCCGGTATGCCACACGGCCCATGCGCCATCGATGTCGGCCATGCGCCAGCCGTAGCCGTAGGCCATCACATGCGTGTTGTCCCATTGGCGACGCTGGGTGGATACGGGGATCAGCATGTGCGGCGCCTGCAGCGTGGTGCGCTGCGGCCACGACAGCCATTGCAATTGCGCCGGCGTGGGCACCAGCCAGTTGCGCGCCCAGGCCAGCATGTCGGTGAGATCGCAACGGATGCCGCCGGCCGGCGCCGAGGTGATCGCTGGAATGGTGGCGCCGTCCTCGTGCATCGGCACGTTGCGGCCGTCGTGCCGATAGTGCGGCTGCGCCACGTTGCCCACACTGTCGCGATTCCAGCTGCCGACCTGGCAGCGATCCAGCCCCAGCGGTTGGAACACCTCGCGCCGCATCAGCGTCTCGTACGGCGCGCCGCCGGCCGCGGCGGCCACTTCGCCGGCCACCACGTAGAGCAGGTTGTCGTACTGGTATTGCGAGCGGAAGCTGTAACCCGGTTCGATGTAGCGCAGCGCATGGATGATGTCGGCGCGGGTGAACGCGTTCGGCTCTGGCCACAGCATCAGGTCGCCGCCGCCCTCGGGCAGGCCCTGCACCGCGGGCAGGCGCAGCGACAGCAGGCCGGCGGCGGCGATGACGAAGCCGACGATGCCCACCAGGCGCAGCGCCGGGCCGAGGTCGGCCTCGCCGTCGCCGTCGCTGTCCATGCCGAACAGTGCGA
>JBIQMK010000251.1:0-4801 GCA_044463365.1 Rhodanobacter sp.
GGCTGCAAGGCCAGCTCTTCGCCTCGACCACACAAGTCCGACAGGCCCCCGACGCGAAAACTCCTCAATGGGATGACTATCCGTGACGAAACGCCCACAGCTGCGCACCGTCGTTCTTTACGTATCCGTGTCGGCACTGTGGATCTGGTTTTCCGACCACGCCTTGAATGCCGTGGCTGGCGACCGCGCCGATCTGCCATTCCTGCAGAGCATCAAGGGCTGGTTCTTCGTGCTTGGTACCGGCGCGTTGCTGTACTGGATGCTCGGCCGCGACATGCGCCGGCTGCAGCAGGTCACCCAGCGGCTGCTGGACGGGCAGGAGCAGGCCTTGCGCGTGCTGGTATCGGCGATCGACATCCGGCACAAGGAAACCGGCGACCATTCCGACCGCGTCATGCGCATGGCCACCGGGCTGGCGCGCGTGGCCGGAGTGCGCGGCGATGCGCTGCGCAACCTGTCGTTCGGAGCCTTGCTGCATGACATCGGCAAGCTGGCCGTGCCCGACGCCATCCTGGTCAAGCCTGGCAAGCTGGACGAGGGCGAGATCGCCGTCATGCGCCAGCATGCGCGGTTCGGCGGCGACATGCTGCAGCGGGTGGATTTCCTGCGCGGCGCCAGCGACATTCCCTACAGCCACCATGAACGCTGGGACGGCGCCGGTTATCCGGCTGGCCTGCGCGGCGAGGCCATCCCGCTGGCGGCGCGCATCTTCAGCGTCGTCGACATCTGGGATGCGCTGATTTCCCCGCGCGTCTACAAGCCCGCCTGGCCCGAAGCCGACGTGCTCGATTACCTGCGCAAGGTCGCCGGCAGCCAGCTCGATCCCCACCTGGTGGCGCTGTTCATCGAGCACTACGACGAGCTCAAGGCGCTGGGCGAGCCACCGGAAACCGCCGAGCCGCCACGCCACGTCGCGCACCTGTAGGAGCAACTTCAGTCGCGATGCTCTTGCGCTGGCGTTCCAATACGTTCCAATAGGAGCAGGAGCGTCGCGCTGAAGCCGCTCCTACGAAGGGCTGCAGGGCTGGATCAGCTCATCCGTGAATGCCGCCCAATTGCCCGGCTGGCCGGGCCGGCGGGGCAACGTGGCCACGTCCTGCAGGTACTGCGCCCGCGGTATCTCGACGGCGCCGAGGCTCACGGTGTGCGCGTTGGCCACCTGAGTGTCGATCAGCGGGGAATCCCAGCCGTGCAGCAGCTTGGCCAAGGCGACCAGCGCCAGCTTGGACGCACCGCTCCGGCGACTGAACATCGACTCGCCGCAGAACAGTTGCCCCAGCGCAATGCCGTAGATGCCGCCGATCAGCTGCCCGCCCTCCCACACCTCGAGGCTATGGGCGTGGCCCAGGTGATAGAGGCGGTTGTAGGCATCGATCATCGCCGGCACGATCCAGGTGCCCGACGCGTCGCGTCGCGGCGCGGCACAGCCCCGAACCACCGCGTCGAATGCATGGTCGAGCGTGAGGTGCCAATGCTTGCCCGCCAGCTGGCGGCGCAGGCTGCGGTTGATGCGCAGGTCCTGCGTGTGCAGCACGCAACGCGGATCGGGCGACCACCACAGGATCGGTTCGCCGTCGCTGAACCACGGAAAGATGCCCTGGCCGTAGGCGGCCAGCAGTCGCGTCGGCGAAAGGTCGCCGCCGAACGCCAGCAGGCCATTGGGTTCCGTCAACGCCTGCCGGGGGTCGGGGAACGACGCTGGCGCGTCCGGATCGAGCAGGGGCAGGCGGATCACGGCGACAGGTCGCGCGGTGAGCCGAGTTCGTTGTCCTCGCGCGTCGTCTCGCGGGTCTTCGCATACGGGCTGTGCGCCAGCAGTTCGGCCGCATAGCCGTCCACCGCTTCCGCTTCGTGGGTCAGCGCGTCCGCTACCGCCGCGCGGAAACCGGGGTTGACCAGGAAATGCCGCGAGTGCGTGCGCACCGGCAGAAAGCCGCGCGCCAGCTTGTGCTCGCCCTGCGCGCCGGGCTCGAAACGCTGCAGGCCCTGCGCGATGGCGTAGTCGATGCCGCGGTAATAGCACAGCTCGAAATGCAGCCCCGGCACGTCCACCGACGCGCCCCAGTAGCGCCCATACAACACCCCGCCGCCCTGGATGAACAGCGCCATCGCCACGATGGTGTCGCCGTCGCGGGCCAGCGCCAGCTGCGCGGCCTGGCCCAGTTCGCCCAGGTGGCTGAAGAACGCGGCGGTGAGCGCGGCGTGGTTGCCCTTGGCGTCGAAGGTGGCCTCGTACAGCGCGTGCACGCGGCGCCACTCGAGCAGGCTGAGGCTGTCGCCGCTGCGCCATTCGATGGCAAGGCCGCTGGCCGCCACCTGTTCGCGCTCGCGCAGGATGTTCTTGCGCTTCTTGTGGTTGAGCGTGGCCAGGAACGCGGGGAAATGGCGGTAGCCGTGGTTGTGCCAATGGAACTGCACGTCCGACCGCACCAGCCAGTCCTCGTCGAACGCCTCGGTTTCGCCGGCCTCCAGGAAATTGGCATGCACCGAGGAAAGCCCCAGCTCCTCGGCCTCGCCGCGCATCGCCTCGACCAGCGCCCGCTGCAGCAGGACCGTTTGCCCGTCGCTGCCAGCCAGCAGCCGCGGCCCGGTGACGGGCGAGTAGGGCACGCCGTTGAGCAGTTTCGGGTAGTACTCGCCGCCGGCCTGCTGCCAGGCGCGCGCCCAGCCGAAATCGAACACGAACTCGCCGTGCGAGTTGCCCTTGAAGTACAGCGGTGCCGCCGCGATCAGCCGGTCGCGCTCGTAGATGCCCAGGTGATGTGGCTGCCAGCCCCAGTCCGGCCGGATGCAGCCGGAGCGCTCCAGCGTGGCCAGGAATGCATGCGACACGAACGGGTTGTCGTCGCTGCGCAGCGCGTCCCACGCCGCGGCGGGCAGGTCGGCGATGGCGTCATGGAAGCGGGTGGTGAGCATCAGCGGGTTGTGGATACCTTTGCCTGGAATTCGGGAATGGCGGCCGCTTTCGCGGTCGAGGTCGCAAGACGACGTTTCATGTTTCCAGGCAGTCACGTGCCGGCGACGCTCCTGCGAATCCCGAATCCCGGCCCTCAAGCCACCGGCGTCTGCTGATCCAGCCAGCGCTCGGCATCCAGCGCGGCCATGCAGCCGAAACCGGCCGAGGTGATCGCCTGGCGGTAGACATGGTCGGCCACGTCGCCGGCGGCGAACACGCCTTCGACCGAGGTCATCGTGGCCATGCCCTGCTGGCCGCTGTGGATCCTGATGTAGCCGTCGTGCATGTCGAGCTGGCCCTGGAAGATGCCGGTGTTGGGCGTGTGGCCGATCGCCACGAAGAAGCCGGTGGCCTCGATGTCGCGGGTGGCGCCGGAGTTGACGTCCTTCACGCGCACGCCGGTGACCCCGGAGTCGTCGCCCAGCACCTCGTCCACGCTGTGGTTCCACACCAGCTCGATCTTGCCGGCGGCGGCCTTCTCGAACAGCTTGTCCTGCATGATCTTCTCGGCGCGCAGCTTGTCGCGGCGATGCACCAGGTAGACCTTGCTGGCGATGTTGGACAGGTACAGCGCCTCTTCCACGGCGGTATTGCCGCCGCCGATCACCACCACCGCCTGCTCGCGGAAGAAGAAGCCGTCGCAGGTGGCGCAGGCGGACACGCCCTTGCCCTTGAACTTCTCCTCCGAGGCGATGCCCAGGTACTTCGCGGTGGCGCCGGTGGTGATGATCAGCGCGTCGGCGGTGTAGTCGCCGGAGTCGCCGCGCAGCCGGAACGGGCGCTGCTTCAGATCCACCGTGTGGATGTGGTCGAAGATCATCTCGGTGTGGAAGCGCTCGGCGTGCTCGGCCATGCGCTGCATCAGCGCCGGACCCTGCAGCCCCTCGACGTCGCCCGGCCAGTTGTCCACGTCGGTGGTGGTCATCAGCTGGCCGCCCTGCTGCAGGCCGGTGATCATGGTCGGCTTGAGGTTGGCGCGCGCGGCGTAGACCGCCGCGGTATAGCCGGCGGGGCCGGAGCCGAGGATCAACAAGCGGCTGTGCTTGGGAACGGTGTTCATTTTTACCAGTTACTCCGCGGAGTGCTGCGACGGTGGCGGGAGGTGCGTGGCGGGCCGGTGGCTTCAGGTAGCCGGCGCAAGCCGTTGATACGGCTCATGTCGGCTGGTCCTGGAGGGCCGCTGACCCAGCGGCGCATCGTTATGATCCTCGTTGCTGCCGGCGGCCTGGCGCGATCGCGTTTCCGCGAGGGCTTGCACATGGCCGGCGACAGCGGCGGTTCAGTCCGCAAGGATGGGGAATCCGATCCGCCGATTCAAGGCGAGCGGCGGCTCGACGCCGCCGCGCCGATGGCGCGATGATTTCCCGCGCCATCGTTGCACCATGGGGCTTGCCCGAATGCGCGTCACTGTTCCCCGCGAGCCTCCGATCCCCGGCGCCGGCTCTGCACACGGCGGTACGCTGGCAGATCCGGCGTTGCAAGGTATGCTCTGACGTTGGTCAACAGGAAGAGGTCGTCCATGGCGACACGCAGCACGAACGCCAGGCAACCGGCCCGGGAAGGCCTCAGCGAGGAGTTGAAACGGCGCCTGCGCGAAGCGGGCGCGTTGCTGTTGCTGCCGCTGGCGCTGTACCTGCTGGTTTGTCTTTTCAGCTACAACCCGATGGACCCGAGCTGGTCGCACGTGGGCAGCGCCGATCACGCGCGCAACTTCGGCGGCATGCTGGGCGCCTACGTGGCCGACTTGCTGCGCTACCTGTTCGGCATGGTGGCGTATGCGTTCCCGCTGCTGCTGGCCCTGCTGGGGGTGAACGTGCTGCGCCACGGCGCCCGGCCCCGCAGCCG
>JBIQMK010000252.1:0-4763 GCA_044463365.1 Rhodanobacter sp.
CGTGCAATTGTCGATGTGGCGCTGCTTGATGAACGCCGGCGCATCGCCCATCGCCACCGCGGCGATCGGACGGGCCCAGGCAACATCGTGAGCGCCATGACCGTGGTCACTCCTTCATATCGACGTCGCCGCAACGCTCGTCGACCTTCCGACCTTCCACGACGGTACGTCCAGCCCAGAACATCAATCGCGCGGCGACGCCGGTGCGGGCTGACCGCCAGCCACGCCGCGCCCCCACCCATACCGGCCACACCCGTGGCGACACGTCGTCGGCGCATGGCAAGCGGGAACGTCGCAATCGCGACTGAGGCGATGACCGGCCACGCATGCGGCAGCCGGGACGGCGCGCGCAGACGTCCGGTTCACGTTCAAGCCGCGTGACCCGGTCATACTGTGGCGTGAGCAAATCCCCCGACAGCTACGCAGAAAGTGTGGATCCCACCGTGCATTGCACGTCGTGCGAAGCCGTGTGTTGCCGGCTGACCGTCGTGCTGATGCCCGACGATCATGTCCCCGACTGGCTGATCGAGCACGACGACCACGGCATGGAGATCCTTGCCAAGGGTGAGGAGGGCTGGTGTGCCGCCCTCGATCCGCTGACCATGCGCTGCACCATCTATGCCGACCGTCCCGGGATCTGCCGCAAATACGCCATGGGCAGCCCCAGCTGCCGCGAGGAAAGGCGCAAGTGGTATGGAAACGCGCTGCCAACACCGGTCGTGCTGAGTTAGCGCGGGCGACCCATCGCGAAATCGACGATCGGTGTCAGCGCGCGACCGTGCTGGCGCGCACCAGATACTGCACGCTGAACATCTTCCTCGCGTCCATCCACACCTGTTCGACGGCCAGCCCGGCGCGCGCGGCCATGGCCGCGAAATCCTCGACCGAATACTTGCAGCTGTATTCGACCTGGATCGCCTCGTCCTCGCGAAACGCCACGTTGGCCCGCCCCACCTTCACCTGCTGCGCGCAGCGGCTCACGATGTGCGTCTCGATGCGCCCGGCCATCGGGTTGTAGTGCGCGCGATGGGCAAACTGCGAAAGCACGAAATCACTGCCGATCTCGCGGTTGAGCCGCGCCAGCATGTTCAGGGTGAAAGCGGCAGTGACCCCGGCGCGGTCGTTGTAGGCCGCCTCGATCACCGCCGGGTCCTTTTTCAGATCCACGCCGATCAGGATGCCGCCGGCGTCACCCATCTCGTTGCGGATCTTGCGCAGCAACGCCACCGCGTCGCGGTTCTCGAAATTGCCGATGGTGGAGCCGGGGAAATAGACCACCGTGCGGCGCGGTGCCCGCGGCGGAATCGGCAGGCGCAGCGCCTTGCTGAAATCCGCACACAACGGCTGCACCGGCAACGACGGAAACTCTCCGGCCATACGCTCCACGCTCTGGCGCAGCGGCTCCGGCGAAATCTCCACCGGCACGTAAGCCACCGGGTCATGCATGTGCCGCAGCAGCTGGCTGGTCTTGCGTGCGTTGCCGCTGCCGTATTCCACCAGTCGCACGTCGCTGCCGAGGCAGTCGGCGATGCTGGCCGCGTGCTCGTCCATCAGCGCGATCTCGCGCCGGGTGAGGTAATACTCGGGCTGCTCGCAAATCTGTTCGAACAAGGCGGAGCCACGCTCGTCGTAAAACAGCCACGACGGCAGGCGCTTGGGTTTCAGGCCCAGGCCACGTTGTGCGATCTCCAGCAGACCGTTCATCGGTGGCTGGCGATCGTCGTCCTCGATGCCGCAAGGTTGCATGGTGTTCATCGATCCTGTCCCAATCGTAGCCCGGAAAACTGCCAGCGGGCATGAGGCGGAAAAAAGTTGCGGTAGCTGGCGCGCACGTGATCGCGCGGGGTCGCGCAGGACCCGCCGCGCAACACCCACTGACCGCACATGAATTTGCCGTTGTACTCGCCCAGCGAACCGGGCAAGGGGCGAAAGCCCGGATAGCTGATGTACGGCGACGCGGTCCATTCCCACACGTCGCCATACAGCTGAAGCATGTCGTCGCCGCCCGCCGCCGACACCGGCTGCAGACGCCCGGTGTCCTGCAGGTTGCCGGCAACGGCAACCTGCGCGGCGGCCGATTCCCACTCGGCCTCGGTCGGCAAGCGGGCGCCGGCCCAGCGCGCGAACGCGTCCGCCTCGTAATAGCTCAAGTGACACACCGGCGCGTGCGGCGCCAGCGCCTGCATGCCGGCCAGGGTGAACTCGTTCGCCAGATCGTCATCCCAATACAGCGGGTGGCCCCAGCCCTCGCGCTGCACGGTGGCCCAGCCGTCGGAAAGCCACAGCCCCGGTTCGCGGTACCCGCCCTCGCGCACGAACGCCAGGTACTCGGCATTGGTTACCAGCCGGTTGGCCAGCGCATATGGGTGCAACAATTCGCGATGGCGCGGCGTTTCGTTGTCGAACGCGAAGCCTTTCCCGTCGTTGCCGATCTCGACGATGCCCTCGCGACCGGGGATGAAACGCAGGGGCACCGGAGCATGGGCCTCCGTCGTGGGGACGGCGTGATAAGCGGGCCGCAGAGGATTGCACCAGAACGCGTGCTTGATGTCGGTCAGCAGCAACTCCTGGTGTTGTTGTTCGTGCTGCAGGCCCAGCTCCACCAGCGTGGTCAGCTCGGCATCCGGCTCGTTTGCGAGCAGTTGGCACACCGCATCGTCGACGTAGCGCCGATAGGCGAGCACCTCGTCCAGCGAGGGGCGCGACAACAACCCGCGCTGCGGCCGCGCGTGCATGGGGCCAATCGATTGGTAGTAGGAGTTGAACAGATAGAGCCATGCTTCGTCGCGTGGTCGCCAAGCCGGATCGCGGGCCAGCACGAATTGCTCGAAGAACCAGCTGGTGTGCGCCAGATGCCATTTGCCGGGACTGGCATCGGGCATCGACTGTATCTGCAGGGCTTCGGCGGAAAGTCCGGCGCATAGATCGAGGGTGCGCCGACGCACGCCGCTGAAGCGCGCGGCCATGCTGACCGGTTCAACCGGCAATACCGCCACCGTCACCGCTGTCCGTCCTGGGAAATGGCCATTGCCGCAGGACGAAAGCCTGACGGCACGGCGAAGAAGGGTGGTCGATCCATGCGGTGAAGAATGCCGTCCCACGCGTTCACTTTTTGTGACATGGGACCACCAGCGGCGCTCCGGCTTTACGCATGGCTCCCTTGCACCGTCGCGGCACAGCGCGCACGAAGAAACCCGAAAAAAGAAAAAGCCCGGACTGGCCGGGCTCGTTCTTCGCGATCAAGTCAGTCGACGATGCGGTTCAGTCGCCGTCGTAGCCGTCGTCGCGGATGTAGCGCGTATTGGTCGAATCGGTGTAGACCGTACGGGTCTCGACCACGCGACGGGTGACCACTGGCGCGCTTTCGTAGACCACGGTACGTGGCTGTGTGTACACCACGGTCGGGCCGTAATACGTCGGCCGCATGGCGTCGCTGATCAGACCAGCCACCGCGCCGGTGACGATGGCACCGGCAATCCAGCGACCACCGCTCCAATGACCGCCGTGGTAGCCATGCCCGTAGCCGTGTCCGCCACGGTAATAGTGCCCGCTGTAATGGCCGCCGTGGTAACCATGGTAGCCATGGTAGCCACCGTAGTGACCTCCATGTCCGCGCGCCGAAGCACCCAGCGGCATCGCCATGGCAGCCATCACTGCCAGGCTGAGGGCCGCGAATTTGCCTGTAACGAAACGCTTGGTCATGAGGTTTTCTCCGTAGTACGCCGCCATGCTCATCCGCGCACGCTTAATATGGACTGAAAGGTTCACTTTTTGATGCGCGCCGTATCCCAGGGGTTGATACCGGGGTCGGGCTTGCGCCGCCGCAGCAGCCAGCAACCGTGGATATCGGCCCGGCGGGCGAAATCGAACGGGATGCTGGGGGCGGTCCAGTCCTCGATCTCGAAGTGCGCCTCCAGCGCCTCCCGGTCCAGCTTGAAGCGACGGAAATTGTTGGAGAACACGATCACGCCGTCGCGGGTCAGCCGCTCGTTGCAGGCTTCGAGCAGTTTCACGTGGTCGCGCTGCACGTCGAAATCCTCGGCGCGCTTGGAGTTCGAGAACGTGGGCGGGTCCACGAAGATGAGCCCGTAATGGCCGCGGTCGCGCTGCAGGAAATCCAGCGCATCGAACTGCATCAGCCGATGGCTGGCGCCGCTGAAACCGTTCAGCGCCAGGTTGCGCGAGGCCCATTCCAGGTAGGTGGCCGAGAGGTCCACGCTGGTGGTTTCCAGCGCGCCGCCCGCCGCCGCGTGCACGCTGGCGGTGGCGGTGTAGGCGAACAGGTTGAGGAAGCACTTGCCGTCCGCCAGCTCGCGCACCTTCGCCCGCACCAGGCGATGGTCCAGGAACAGACCGGTGTCCAGGTAATCGGTGAGGTTGACCAGGAACTTCAAGCCACCCTCTTCCACCTCGATGAACTCGCCGCGCTGGTCGAGCTGGCCGTATTTGGAACCGCCCTTGCCGCGCTCGCGGGTCTTGATCGCGATGCGCTCGCGCGGCACGCCCAGCACCTCGCCAGCCACGCGGGCGATCTCGCGCAAACGCAGGCGCGCCACATCGGGCGGGACATCGGCGGGCGCGCGGTATTCCTGGATGTGCAGGTGATCGTCGCCGCCAGTGTCGCCGTAGACGTCGATCGCGGCGGCGTATTCGGGCAGATCCTGATCGTAGGCGCGCCAGCAATGGATGCTTTCGCGGTTCAGCCGCTTGCGCAGGTGCCTGACGTTTTTCTCCAACCGGTTCTTCAGCATCTGCGCGCCGGC
>JBIQMK010000253.1:0-4743 GCA_044463365.1 Rhodanobacter sp.
CTGGAACCCGCTGACCGCCGTGCGACCCAGCCCGCTGCACCGGGTGGGTGACCTGCTGACCATCGGCCAGGTCTTCTTCCCGAACGATGGCAGCGGCACGTCGTCTGAAGCGTTCTTCAACGATCAGGCACGAAACCTATTCCTCGCCCTCGGGCTCGTCCTGCTCGAATCACCCGAGCTGCCGCGCTCGATAGGCGAGATGCTGCGCCAGTCCTCCGGCAAGGGCCGGTCGCTCAAAGACCACCTGAGTGGTCTGATCACGCAGCGCAAGGATGAAGGCAAGCCGCTGTCCGACGAGTGCACCGATGCGCTGCAGCGCCTGCTCTCGAACTCTGAGAACACGCTGTCCAGCGTGGTCGCCACCTTCAACGCGCCGCTGACGATCTTTGCGGATGCGGTGGTCGATGCCGCCACCAGCGCCGATGACTTCCGGCTCGAGGACATGCGCCGCCGCCGCATGTCGGTTTATGTCCGCATCCCGCCGAATCGGCTGGCCAATGCGCGGCCGCTGCTGAACCTGTTCTTCTCGCAGCTCGTCAGCCTGAACACGCAGCATCTGCCCGAACAGGACCGAACGCTCAAGCTGCAGTGCCTGCTGGTCAACGACGAGTTCACCGCCATGGGCCGCGTGGGCGTCATCACCAACGCTGCCGCCTTCCTGGCCGGCTACAACCTGCGCCTGCTGACCGTGGTTCAGGCCATGTCGCAGCTCGACGCCGTCTACGGCGACAAGGAGGCCCGCACATTCGCGACAAACCACGGCCTGCAGATCCTCTACGCCCCGCGCGAGCAGCGCGACGCCGACGAATACAGCGCCATGCTTGGCCACTTCACCGAGCGCGCGACCTCGCGCGGTCGCAGCCGGTCCTTCAGCGGCCACGGCTCCAGCACGATCAGCCGCAACGAGAGCGAACAGCACCGCGCGCTCCTGCTGCCGCAGGAGTTCAAGGAGCTCGGGAGCGAGCGGCTGGTCGTTATCTTCGAGAACTGCAAGCCGATCCTCGGCGAGAAGATCCGCTACTACCGCGACAAGGCCTTCACATCGCGCCTGCTTCCAGCGCCAGCTGTGCCTGGGATGGACATGGACCTGCATCTGGCTCGCGTGCAGCAGCGTTGGCGCTACGCCGACGATGAGCTGGCTCCAGGCGAAAGCCTGGGCATCGAGAAGCTGGCATACGACCTCGCCAAGCTGCCGGAGTTCACCGACCGGCAGCCCGACGAGATCGCCGAGAGCGTGCTCGATTTCCTCGGCGGTGCGAAGCCGGGAGATCACAACATCGGCGGATCGATCGAACCCCTCGCCGACGAGGACGGTGTGCTCATGGCCGAGCCGTCAACCATCGAACGGGCCGAACTGGCCTGACACGGGAGCAACCCATGCGAGCGCCCATCGCCCTCACGCCCTTCGCACCCTGGCTTCTGGTGCTTGCTTCGTGCAGTTCACCGCCAAAGCCGCCGTCGGTGGACGAGTCGCAAAAGCGGCCGGTCAACTCTCAGATGGCTGTCGAGCTGCAGGTCTGCAAGAACGATCTTCAGAACACGCGCCTGCTGGCCACCGAATCGGGACGCCTGGCGGAATCGACGGCAGCGAAGTTGGCGAACATGGCGATGCGTCAGCAGGCACTGGCTGCGATGCAGGACCTTGAAGTACAGCAGGCCCCGGCGACGACCGCGGCGAACAGCGTCTTCACCGTGCGCTTCGAGTTCGGCAGCACACATGTCGCTATTCCTGCCGCCCTCGGCGCAACCTTGATCGAGGACGCCAAGGCGGCGCCGCTCGTGCTGCTGCGTGGGCGTACCGACGGCATCAGCGACACGCCGGTGGAGAGCCGCATCGCGCGAGATCGCGCCGCCGCGGTGCGTGACTACCTGGTCGCCGCCGGCGTCGACCCGGCCCGCATTCGCGCAACCTACCAGCCGATCGGCGACCACGTGGCCGACAACATCAGCGCCGGAGGACGCCGCCTGAACCGCCGGGTCGAGATCGAGCTGTACCGCGCGCTGCCGATCGGAGTGGCTGCAACCAATGCCGCCCAGCCGTGAGCTGCCATCAAACCTGACGTTCAAGGGGTCGCCATGGATGCAGACAACTCCTCCCTTGCCAGCCCGCCGACGCAAGCCCAGGGCGGCAGTGTCGAACCGGCCAACCGCGCCGCGGTGGCAAAGGAACGCTTCCAGACGCCGCCGGAGACTGCGCGCGAGCGCTATGAGCTGTACGACCCGTTCGCCGAGGTGACCTACCGGGCCAAAACACTCCCCGAGATCGTCGGCAAGGCCGATCAGCTCGGCAGCAGCCGCTTCGTCGCGGTGACCGAGGACGGCAAGCGAACCCTGGTCCGAAAGGTCGACGACGAATGGCAACGCGGGCCGCAGCTGCCGGCGGCGCCGGAGCGTGCGCTGGATCCACCGCCGGCGCGAGATGAGGTGCTCGAGGCCACTCACATCATGCCGGCGCTTGCCGCAGCGAAGACGCCCGCGCAATCCGAACGGACCGATACCAAGGCCATTGCCAAAATTGATGCTCAGGCCGAGCACGCGGCGCTCGTCGCCCGCGTGGAAGCCGCGCTGATGGACCGCTACATCATCAAGCGCGCCCCGGTGACGGTGGGCGACATGACCATCGGCCGCACGGAGTACCGCTTCCGCGGCGACACCTCGCGCGTGGCCTTCACGGAATCGACGTTTCGCCTGGCGACCGACACCAACAGCCCATCGGTCGCCCGCTCCATGGTCGACGTGGCCGAGGCGCGGAACTGGAAGGCACTACGTGTGTCGGGCAACGAAGACTTCAAGCGCCTGGTCTGGCTCGAGGCATCGGCGCGCGGCGTGAGAACCGTGGGCTACGAACCGAACCCGGGCGATCTTGAACTGCTCAAGCGCGAACGCGAAGCGCGCCTGGTCAACCGCATCGAGCCGGCCCGTGATGGCAACGCGGACAGCACGACGGCGCCGACCGAGAAGGCGTCCGCTCGTGGCGGTGGCGGCCGCAAGGCGGTGCTGGCTGCCATCGAGGCGGTGCTGGTCGCCAGGAAGGTGCCCGAGAAGCAGCGCGCGGCCGTAATGGCTGCCGCGACCGAGAAGCTGGCCCAGCGCATCCGCGACGGCCAAACGCCCAAGGTGAAGGTCTACGGCAAGACGGCACCATCCCAGCGTCCCGCCGTCGTGCCGACGCCCGAGGTGCAGCGCTCGCGCGAGCGGGTCATTCCGACGCCTGCGCGGTGAGGGCATGCCGTGGAAACGTCGACCCATGGCATCAGGGCCTCGTCGGCGATCTACCAAGTGGGTGGTCGGCGCTTCGACATCGACTCGCGCGCGTTCACTGAAGCCATCGCCGAAGCCCACGCATCCCGCCGGCACCCGCGTTGCATGTGCTTGGCGGAAGGCGTCCCGATGTACGTGGCGCGCCTGGGGGATGGCTACATTGTCAAGCGCATGCCGAACACCGGCAGCCATCACGCACCCGACTGTCCTTCCTACGAACCGCCTGCCGAGGCCTCCGGCCTGGAGCAGATCTTGGGGTCGGCAATCACCGAAGACCCGAGCACCGGCAAAACCACCTTGAAGCTTGACTTCTCGATGTCGAAGATCCCGGGGCGCACGGCGACGCCGACCACAGGCGGGGACGCCGACAGCGTGGCCACCTGCGGCACAAAGCTCTCGCTGCGCGGGCTGCTGCACTACCTGTGGGACCAGGCCGATCTGACGCGCTGGCAGCCCGAGTTCGCCGGCAAGCGAACCTGGGGCACGGTGCGCAAGCATCTTCTGCTGGCCGCGGAGAACAAGATCGCGCGCGGGGACGCGTTGCGCTCGCGGCTCTACATTCCCGAAGTGTTCTCGGTGGAGCAGCGTGACCCGATAAACGGCAGGCGGATCGCGCAGTGGTCACGAGCCATTGCGGCACCCGGCAAGCCGCAACTGCTGATGCTGCTGATCGCCGAGGTGAAGGAAATCGTGCCGGCGCGATACGGCTTCAAGGCGGCGATCAAGCATGTGCCCGATCAGGCCTTCGTACTGGACGAACAGCTGTACCGCCGGATGGGCCGGCGGTTCGAGTCGGTCTTGGCGCTGTGGGGTGCCAGCGAAGACATTCACATGGTGATCTTCGCCACATTCAGCGTCACGGCGGCTGGCGTCCCCACCATCGTCGAGCTGTCGCTGATGCCGGTCACACGGGACTGGCTACCGGTCGAGGACGGGTTCGAGAAGCAGCTCATCGAGCGGCTCGTGGCTGATAGGCGGTCCTTCGTGAAGGCGCTCCGCTACAACCTTGATGTGCGCGGCGCGCTGGCGAGCGCAACGCTGACAGACTGCGGGAGACCGGCGCCATTGCTGTTCGTCGGTCATGCGGGGATCGAGGAAGACGGACCGGGCTTTCAGGTGAGCGACCGTTCGGCACCGGTGTGGTCGTGGACTCCGTCAAGCGAGCCGATGCCGGCGTTTCCAGCCCGCCACCCACACCACCGTAGCGCCGTTGCACCCTAGGTGGAGTGGCGATGAGCTGCATTGCGCACGAGTGCGCCGACGTGGGGTAACTCGACAAACGGTTGCACACTGCAGCGAACTACGATCGCCTTTGAAGCCGTCGCGGTCGGCTGCTTCGCAGCGATAGGAGCCAGCGGCTGTCGCCGGGCGAACTCACGGTGAGCGCCATCAAGCCGACGTTCAGCCTTGCGGGCGGTGCCCCCACGAGCGGCAGCAATGCGATGGGTAGCTGACGGTCCCGATGCTGCAGCGCGGTCTCAT
>JBIQMK010000254.1:0-4691 GCA_044463365.1 Rhodanobacter sp.
TGCGGCGGTGCCAGCCGTCGCATGCGGCGCGACAAGGCGCAACTGAACTACAGCGGCGAGCCGCAACTGCTGCGCGCATGGCGGTTGCTGACGGCGTTTACCGAACGCGCCTTCGTTTCGGTGCGCGACAGCCAGCACGACGAGCCATTGCGTGCCAGCCTGCCGCAACTGATCGATACGTACGACGCGGTCGGCCCGGTGGCCGGCATCCTTTCGGCGCACGATGCCTTCCCGGAAGCCGCCTGGCTGGTGATCGCCTGCGACCTGCCGTTGCTGGATGAAACCACGCTGCGCACGCTGATCGCCGCACGCGATCCGGCGAAGGAAGCCACCGCCTTCGCCAGCCGCTTCGGCGGCCTGCCCGAGCCGCTGTGCACGCTGTGGGAGCCACCGATCCACCAGCGGCTCAAACAGCGCTATGAGGCCGGCAGCTATTGCCCCCGCAAGGTGCTGATCCAGGCCGACATCCGCTTGCTGCCGCCGCCTGGCAACACGCTGGACAACATCAACACGCCGCAGGAATTCGAACAGATGCAACGCCAGTTGGAGGTGCTTTCATGAGCCGGATCACCGTGCAGTATTACGCCCAGTTGCGCGAACAGGCGGGCGCCAGCACCGAACAGATCGATACCGCGGCGGCCACGCTGCGCGATCTCTACAACGAGCTGTGCGGCCGGCATGGCTTCACGCTGCCTACCGACGCGCTCAAGGTGGCGGTGAATGTCCGCTTCAGCGATTGGGGCAGGGCGGTCGACGATGGCGACACCATCGTCTTCATTCCACCGGTGGCCGGCGGATGACGCGCTTCACGCTCGCCACCGAACCCGTCGACGTCGCCACCTTGCGTGACGCGCTCAAGCATTCCGGCGCCGGCGGCTTCTGCTCGTTCGAAGGTTGGGTACGCAACAACAACGAAGGACGCGAAGTCAGCGGCCTGGCCTATGAGGCCTATGCCGAGCTGGCCATCAGCGAAGGCGAACGCGTGGTGGACGAGGCCGTGGCACGCTACGGCGTGCTAGCCGCCCACTGCGTGCACCGCGTGGGCGACCTGAGGATCGGCGACCTGGCGGTGTGGATCGGCGTGTCCGCCGCGCATCGCGATGAAGCGTTCCGGGCCTGCCGCTACATCATCGACGAGATCAAGCACCGGCTGCCGATCTGGAAGAAAGAGCACTACATCGAGGGCGACACCGCCTGGGTTGCTTGCACGCATGCGGCACATGTCGAAGCAGACGACCATCCAGACGGCCATTCGCACAAAAGCCACGTACACGCGCCATCCACGTTTACGCCCGACTATTCGCGCCAGACCCGGCTGCGCGACGTCGGCGATAACGGCCAGGCGAAGCTCGCCGCGGCCCGCGTGCTGGTGATCGGTGCAGGTGGGTTGGGGTGCCCGGTCATCAGCTACCTCGCCGGCGCGGGCGTGGGCACGCTGGGGATCGTCGACGACGATGTGCTGGAGGCCAGCAACCTGCATCGCCAGGTGATGTACGACGCGCGCGATATCGGTCAGCGCAAGGTCGATCTCACGGCGCGCCGGGTGGCGGCGCTCAATCCTGCCGTGAAAGTGCAGACCTTCGCCGAGCCCCTGCGTGCGGACACCATCGCGGACGTGTTCGCGCAGTTCGACCTGGTGGTCGAATGCACCGATGACCTGGGCAGTCGGTACCTCGCCAACGACGCCGCCGTGCTCACCGGCACGCCCCTGATCCTCGCCAGCGTCTACCAGTACGAAGGCCAGCTCCAGGTGGTCAGCGCGCTCCCCGGCCACGCCTGCCTGCGCTGCCTGTGGCCCGTACCACCTTCGCCAGCCCTGGCCGGGAGCTGCGCGGAAACCGGCGTACTGGGTCCGGTGCCCGGCGTGCTCGGCACCATGCAGGCGATGGAGGCGCTGAAGCTGCTGCTCGGTTTGCCTGGCGCCGGCGATCCGTCACTGCAACTGTTCGACCTGCTCGAAGGCACCCGCCAATGCCTGCCGGTCGATGTGGCCAGCGGCTGCTCCCTGCACGGTGGCTGCCTGGTCGTGGCACAACGGGCACTCGATGCCGCCATGGTGGATATCGATCGCCGTTTCGACGCTCTGGCTGATGCGGTGGTCCGTGGCTTCGTGATCGTCGACGTGCGCGATGCGGACGAAATCGATGCGTCACCGCTACCGGTCGCGTCGCTATGCATCCCCGCCAGCGAGATCGCCACGTATCCGCTCGGTCCCTTCCACGGCGACGTGCTGCTGGTATGCGCCAGTGGCAAGCGCAGCCACCATGCCGCGCGGCAACTGCGCCAGCGTGGCGTCGAGGCGTACTCGCTGGTGGGCGGCCTGAACGCGCTGCGCGACAGCACCGTATGCGCATGATCGGAACGTTTGGACGGCCATGATCTCCTACCGCGACGCCATCGAACGCCTGCTCGCGCCGCTGTCGGTCCTGCCATCGGAAACCTGCGCGCTCGCCGATGCCACCGGCCGCGTGCTTGCCGATACGGTAACCAGCCCGTTGGCCTTGCCGTCCTTCGACCATGCGGCCATGGACGGCTACGCGCTGAAGGCGGGCGCATCGTCACGCGGCGGTTCCGAGCATCACGTCCACGGTTCGCAGGCGGCGGGCGACAGTGGTCAGCTCGCGGGAGCGGGCGACAGTGGTCAGCTCGCGGGAGCGGGCGTCTGCGAAATCATGACCGGCGCCCGACTGCCACAGGGATTCGATGCGGTGGTCGCGGTAGAGCGCACCGAGATGCTGCAGGCGCGGCCCGACGGCACGCCGCATCGCATCCGGCTGCTCGATGACATCGCGCACGGTCGGAACGTGCGCCGCATGGGCACGGACGTGCCGCGTGATGCGAACGTGCTGGCCGCGGGGACATGCATCGAGCCGGCGCAGGTCATGTTGCTGGCGGCGCTGGGTGTCGCCCACGTCGCCGTGGTTCGTCGTCCGCGCGTGGCGATCATCTGCACGGGCAAGGAATTGCAGACCGGTCCGCCCGCACCCTTGCGCGATGGCCAGATCCACAACTCCAACGGCCCGTACCTGACGGCGGCACTCCAGCGCGCAGGCGCCGACGTGGTGTCTTGCGAAACGGTCGACGACACGGTGCACCCGTACCTGGAAGCCTTGCAACGCGCCGTCGAGGCGCGCGTCGACCTGGTGATCAGCACCGGCGCGGTATCCATGGGCCGATACGACTTCGTGCCTGCAGCGCTGCGCCACTTTGGCGCGCAGCTGCTGTTCCACAAGGTCGCGATGCGTCCGGGCAAACCCCTGCTCGCTGCGCGTCTGCACACCGGCCCACTGGTGCTTGCCTTGCCAGGTACGCCGATGGCGGTGGCCGTCGGCGCCCGTTTCTTCGTGGCGCCCGTGCTGCGTGCGATGGGCGGGCAGGGCAGGGAGCCAACCCTTCGCGCCGTGCTGGCTTCGCCGCAACACGCCAAACCCGGGCTGCGCCATTTCCTGCGCGCCACGTTGTGGCTGGACGATCGCGGCCAACTGCTGGCACGCCCCGTCGATCAACAGGAGCCGTTTCGCATCCAGCCTTTTGCAAACGCCGATGCCTGGATCGTGCTGGATGAGCAGGCCGGCAACTGCGCTGCCGGCATGCCGGTGGAGATCGCCAGTCTTGAGCTGGCGACACCGCTGCGCCTGAGCGCCAGACCAGATTTCAGCCCGTAACGTCTGTTGTTCGGGAGTCCACGTGGATGCGTCCCTCGCGGATCTCCAGCACGTGTTCGCCCAGTGCCTCTACGTCGGATGGGTCGTGGGTAATCATCAGCATCTGCAGGCCCAGCCGCGACTGCAGCGCGAGCAGGTGCTCGCGCATGCGTGCGCGCAACGGTGGGTCCAGCGCGGCGAAGGGTTCGTCCAGCAACAGCAGCTGAGGGTCCGGCGCCAGCGCGCGCGCCAATGCCACGCGCTGTTGCTGTCCGCCGGAAATCTGCCAGGGGTAGCGCTCGGTCAGCTCGTCCAGCTCGAACGCCGCCAGCCAATGCCGCGCCGCGTCGGGCAAGGAACGACGCGACGGATTGCGCCAGCCCGCGCCAAGGCCGAACGCCACGTTCTGGCCCACGGTGAGATGCGGAAACAGCGCGTAGTCCTGAAACAGGTAACCCACACGACGCGCGGGCGCGGGCAGGCAGATGTGTTGGTCGGTATCGAACCAGGTCTGGCCATGCACCGCGATGCGGCCTTGATCGGGCGTGATCAGTCCCGCGATGGCGCGCAGGGTGAGACTCTTGCCCGAGCCGGAAGGCCCGTACAGAACGATGCGCGCATGCTCCGAGCGAAACCGCACGTCCAGCGAAAACGGCCGATGCGGGCCAGCCAGCGTGTGGCGGATGTCGACGTCGATCACCATGCTCAAACCACCCGCTGCGGGGCATGCCCCCGGGTGAGTCGACCGGCCAGCAACAGCACCACGATGCAGGTGAGCGAGGCGACGACCACCAGGGTATTGGCGCCGGCTTCATCACCGGCTTCGATCGCCGAATAGATCGCCACCGACAATGTCTGCGTGCGCCCGGGCAGGTTGCCGGCGATCATCAAGGTGGCGCCGAACTCACCCAGCGCCCGCGCAAAAGCCAGCAGGGCGCCGGCCACGATGCCGCGCGATGCCAACGGCAGCGAGATCCGGAAGAACACCGCCAGTCGCGACAAACCCAACAGCCGCGCCGCGCTTTCCAGTTGCGGAGCGACACTCTC
>JBIQMK010000255.1:0-4687 GCA_044463365.1 Rhodanobacter sp.
TCATCAGGCGCAGCGCCTTGCGGTAGCCCTCGGGGCGCGGCATGCCGAAGTTGCGGCGCACCTTGTCCTTGGTGTTGCGGCCCTTCTGGTGGCCGATGATCATCACCGGCCGGCCGTCGATGCGGCCCAGGCCGCCCACGATGGCGGCGTCGTCGGCGTACATGCGGTCGCCGGCCAGCTCGTGGAATTCCTCGCAGATCACGCCGATGTAATCGAGCGTGTAGGGCCGCGCGGGATGACGCGACAGCTGGGTCGTCTGCCAGGAATTGAGGTTGCGGAAAATCTCCGCCGTCTTGACCTTCAGCTTCTCGCGCAGACGGCCGACTTCCTCGTCGATATTGAACGCCTGGCCATCGCTGGCGTGGCGCAGCTCCTCAATTTTCGCGTCCAGTTCGGCGATGGGTTGTTCGAAGTCGAGGAAGTTGGGATTCATCCGTTTTCTTTCGTTAACGATAGCCTTGCAGTATACCGCCATGGCCGGATTTCACGGGAACGCGACCGTATGGCGGCGTTCATCGCCCAACCGCCCGCAACGGGCCGGTTCGGACCGGTTTGCGCTATCGTCGGAGCCCCCGATTTTCGCCTCCGGAATCCGCATGCCCATCGACAATGCCAAGCTGGACCGCATCGTGGCCGAAGCCCGCCGCAACGCCGAACAGCGTGAGCTGGGCTATCGCGAGCGGGCGCTGAAAATGTACCCCTGGGTATGCGGCCGCTGCGCGCGCGAATTCACCCGCGCCAACCTGCAGGAACTGACGGTTCACCATCGCAACCATGATCACGATTTCAACCCGCCGGACGGCAGCAACTGGGAGCTGCTCTGTGTGTATTGCCACGACAACGAGCATTCGCGCCATATCGACCACGTGCGCGGCGGAGTGATGGCGGTGGATGAGGCGCCGCCGGCTACGGGTAATCCGTTCGCGGATTTGAAGGCGATGATGGAACGGGGCGGGAAGTGACGAATGAGGTTCCTCCCCCTGCGAAGCAGGGGGTCAGGAGGGGTAAGGCTTTTGGCTTTTCAGATCAAGAGCGAACCCCTCCCCAGCCCTCCCCTGCGAGCAGGGAGGGAGCAAGGGCGCGGGTCAATCCTGCTGTTTGACGATGCGCAGGCGGGCGGCCTCGACGCCGGGCATGGCGCGTACGGCGCGCAGCAGGTCGGGAATGGCGTCCACGCGCCACTCGTCGCCCAGTTCCAGGTCGGCCTGGGCGGACTGGTTGCGGTAGTTGTGCAGGATCACGCTGGCGCGACCGCCGCGGTAGCCGGCGAGCACGTGTTGCAATCGGGCGGGGAAGTCGGCGCCGATGCCATCGAGCTTCAGGCGCAGCAGCCGTGCGTGCTTGTGGCAGGCTTCGGCCAGGGAAAGGGCGCTGCGGGCGCGTAACTGGAAGCCGCCGCCGGAGAAATCGTCGATGCGCAGGCCGCCCTCGACCACCAGGATCTGGTCGCGGGTGAGCAGCGGTGCGATCTGCTGGTACAGCTCGCCGAAGAAGCTCACCTCGATGCTGCCGCTGCCGTCCTCGATGCGCACGAACGCGTCGCTGTCGCCGCGCTTGCGCACGGCGGCGACCATGCCGGCGATGGTCCATGGCGTGTCGGGCCCGCGGCGGAAGCGGTTGTCCCCGTCGTCGTTGCGGCGCGGCTTGGGCGGCTGGTAGCGATCCACGATCTCGCCCAGCGGGCAGGTGGAAAGCTGCGCCAGCTCGTCTTTCCACGGGTCGGTGGGATGGCCGGAGAGATAATGGCCCAGCGTGTCGCGCTCGCCTTGCAGTTTCTGCTCCAGCGGCCATTCGGGCACCGTGGGCAGGTCCACCTTCAGCACCGGCGTCGCGTCGCCGACGGCCGCGCCGAACATGTCGTTCTGGCCGGACTGCTTGTCGCGCAGGTGCTGCTCGGCGGCCTTCATCGCATTGGGCAACTGCTCCATCAGGCTGGCGCGGGTGGGCGCCAGTGCGTCCAGTGCGCCGGACAGGATCAGCGCTTCCAGCACGCGTCGGTTGAGCCGCGTGGGATCGACGCGGCGGCAGAAATCGGCCAGGTCGGTGTAGGGGCCGTTGGCGCGTTCGGCCACGATCGCCTCGCAGGCGCCCTGGCCCACGCCCTTGATGGCGCCCAGGCCGTACTGGATCGTCTTTGCCTCGACGGCCACGAACATGTAATCGGACGCGTTGACGTCCGGCGGCCGCACGTCGATGTCCAGCGCCCGCGATTCGTCCAGGAAGGTCACCACCTTGTCGGTGTTGTCCATGTCCGAGGAGATCGTGGCGGCCATGAATTCGGCCGGGTAATGCGCCTTCAGCCAGGCGGTCTGGTAGGACACCAGCGCGTAGGCGGCGGCGTGCGACTTGTTGAAGCCGTAGCCGGCGAACTTCTCCATCAGGTCGAAGATGGCGTCGGCCTTTTCGCCCGATAGCCCATCCTTGGCCGCACCCTCGCGGAAGATCGCGCGGTGCTTGACCATCTCCTCGACTTTCTTCTTGCCCATCGCGCGGCGCAGCAGGTCGGCGCCGCCGAGCGTGTAGCCGCCCACGATCTGCGCCATCTGCATTACCTGCTCCTGGTAGACCATGATGCCGTAGGTCTCTTTCAGGATCGGCTCGACGCGCGGGTCGGGGTACTCCACGTCCTCGCGGCCGTGCTTGCGCGCCACGAAGCTGGGGATCAGGTCCATCGGACCGGGACGGTACAGCGCCACCAGCGCGATGATGTCCTCGAAGCGGTCGGGTTTCGCGTCCTTCAGCATGCGCTGCATGCCGGAGGATTCGAGCTGGAACACGGCCACGGTCTGCGCTTTTTTCAGCAACTCGTACGGCGCCGGATCGTCCAGCGGCAGCGCCGCGATGTCGAGCGGCTCCTCACCGACCTTGGCGCGGCGCGCGTTGATCGCCTTCACCGCCCAATCGATGATGGTGAGTGTGCGCAGGCCCAGGAAATCGAACTTCACCAGGCCCACGGCCTCGACGTCGTCCTTGTCGTACTGGGTGACCACGCCGCCACCGCCCGGCTCGCAATACAGCGGGGCGAAGTCGGTCAGCGGGGTCGGCGCGATCACCACGCCGCCGGCGTGCTTGCCGGCGTTGCGGGTGAGGTTTTCCAGCTTCAGCGCCAGGTCGATCAGTGCGCGCGCGTCTTCGTCCTGCTCGTAGACTTCGCAGAATTCGTGCACGACGCGCTCGGGTTCCTTCTTCGCCTTTTCCGAGCGATTCAGCGCGTCGGACAGGGTGAGGTCGAGCGGGCGTGGCGGGATCAGCTTGGCCAGCTTGTCGACCTGGCCGTAACCCATGCCGAGCACGCGGCCGGAGTCGCGCAGCACGGCCTTGGCCGCCATCGAGCCGTAGGTGATGATCTGGCTGACCCGGTCGCGGCCGTATTTGCGCGAGACGTAGTCGATCACCTCGTCGCGGCGATCCATGCAGAAGTCGATGTCGAAGTCGGGCATCGACACGCGTTCGGGGTTGAGGAAGCGCTCGAACAGCAGGTCGAACTGCAACGGGTCGAGGTCGGTGATCTTCAGCGCCCATGCCACCAGCGAGCCGGCGCCCGAACCGCGGCCGGGACCCACCGGGATGCCGTTGTCCTTGCCCCAGCGGATGAAGTCCGAAACGATCAGGAAGTAGCCGGGAAAGCCCATCTTCACGATCACGTCCAGCTCGCGTTCCAGCCGCTGGTCGTAATCCTGGCGCGTGTGGTTGTTGGCCAGCGGCGCCAGTGCCAGGCGCTGCTCCAGGCCTTCGCGCGCCAGTTCGCGGATGTAGCTGTCCAGATCGTGGCCGTCCGGTACCGGGAAATCGGGCAGGTAATAGGTGCCGAACTTCAGCTCCAGGTTGCAGCGCTTGGCCAGCTCGACGGTGTTTTCCAGCGCCTCGGGCAGGTCGGCGAACAGCGCGGCCATTTCCTCGGGCGTCTTCAGGTACTGCTGGTCGCTGTAGTCGTGCGGGCGCTTGGGGTCGGCCAGCACGCGGCCCTGGTTGATGCACACGCGCGCCTCGTGCGCCTCGAAGTCGTCCTGCTTCAGGAAACGCACGTCGTTGCTGGCCAGCACGGGCAGGTTGAGTTCGGCCGCCAGCGCCAGGGCCTGCGTGTTCCAGTGCTCCTCGTTCTCGCGGCCGCAGCGGGTCAGTTCGAGGTACAGGCGATCGGGGAACAGTTGTGCCAGCGGCTGGAGTTTCGACAGCGCCGCCGGCGTGCCCTGGTTGAGCGCGATGCGGCCGGTTTCGCTGTCGCGCCCCAGCAGTGCGATCAGGCCGAAGGTGGCGTCCGCGGTGAGCCAGCCCGCCTCGACCAGGGCGCGACCGCCCTGCTGGCCATCGCGCCAGGCGCGCGAGACCAGGCGCGACAGGTTCAGGTATCCCGCGTGGTGCTGGCACAGCAGCGTGAGGCGCCAGGGGCGGGGATCGTCCGGCGAACTGACCCACAGGTCGCAGCCGCCGATCGGCTTGATGCCCGCCGCGCTGCACGCCTTGTAGAACTTCACCAGCGCGAACATGTTGCTGTCGTCGGTGAGCGCCACCGCGGGGATGCCATCGCGCACGCAAGCGGCGACCAGCGCCTTGATGCGGATAGTCGAGTCGACCAGCGAGTATTCGCTGTGCAGGTGCAGGTGGGTGTAGCGGACGGTCATGCAATCTTACGCGCTGAATCCATGCAGGCTACCGGTCGCCCTGCGCATCGGCAAGATTGACATGT
>JBIQMK010000256.1:0-4679 GCA_044463365.1 Rhodanobacter sp.
GGCGATCACGGCCGACAGTTCCTCGATCACGTCCATCGCCACGGCGACCAGGTCGACGTGGTTGCGCTGGCCCGATGCCGCGCCGGCTTCCAGCCGGGCCAGCGCCAGCAGCTGTTCGATCCGTCGCGCCAGCCGCGCGATGCCATGCTGGGCGCTGCCCAGGCCGGTTTTGAGTTCGGCCGGATCGGTGCTGGTCATCGCGCTTTCGAGGTTGATCATGGCGCTGGCCAGTGGGGTGCGCAGCTCGTGCGCCACGTCGGCGCTGAAGCGGCGCTCGCGCTCCAGCGCATCCTCCAGCCGCGCCAATTGCCCGTTCAGCGCGGTCAGCACGGGTTGCAGTTCCTGCGGCGCGGCGGGCAGGCGGATCGGCGCATGGCTGCCCGGTTCCCGGGTCGAGAGTTCACGGGTCAGGGTTTCGAGTGGAGACAGCCCGCGCTTTACCGCCCAGCCCACCAGCCAGGCCAGCAGCGGCAGGCCGATCAGCAGCGGCAGGCTGTGTTCCAGCCATACGGCATGCATGATGTCGTTGCGGCTGTCGTAGCGCTCGCCGGTGCGGATCACCACGTGGTCGGTAACGTCGTGCAAGGTGAATATGCGCCATCGGTAGTTGCCTTGGCGCACGTCCTGGAAGTCGGCATCCGTATCGCGCGGCGGTGGCAAGCTCGCGATGTTGGTGGTTGCCAGCATGGTGCGCCCCGTGCGATCCAGCACCTGGAAGCCCACTTCGGATTCGTAGGTTCGATGCTGCCGGGGCAGTTTGGCCTGGCTGGCCTCGATCGGCACCAGCATGCCGGTGGCGTCCCGGCCCTGCAGCGCGGACAGGCCGGCGTGTTCGATCAACACCTGCAGGGTACGCGCCGATTGCGCCAGACGGCCGTCGGAAAGCTCGTCCACCTCGGTGATCGTGCGCTGGAAGCTGAAAATCCCCAGCGGCAGCAGCACCGCCAGCAGCACGAGGATGATCAACAGCCGCAGTCGGCCGTGCAGGCTGGCCGGTCTCAATGGGCTCGTCGGCTTCATTTGGGTTCGCGCGGAATCATGTAGCCGAAGCCGCGCACGGTCTGGATGGTGTCGAAGCTCAACTTGCGGCGCAGCGTGTGCACCAGGACTTCCAGCGCGCTGCTGCCGACGATGTTGTCCAGTCCGTACAGCGAGTTCTCCAGACCCTCGCGGCGCACCAGGCGTCCGGCGCGCTCCATCAGGATCTGCAGCAGGGCGAATTCGCGCTTGGTCAGCTCCACTTTTTCGCCGCGAAAGCTCACTTCGGAAGTGCCGAGGTCGAGGCTGAGCGCGCCCGCTTCGATGCGGTTCGCCGCCAGCCCTTGCGCACGCCGGGTCAACGAACGGATGCGTGCCGCCAACTCGTCCAGGTGAAAGGGTTTGACCAGGTAATCGTCGGCGCCGGCATCGAGGCCGCGAACGCGGTCATCCAGTCCGTCGCGGGCCGTCATCACCAGCACCGGCGTGGTGACGTGGTTGCGGCGCGCTTCGGTCAGTACCTCCATGCCGTCCTTGCCAGGCAGACCAAGGTCGAGCAACACCAGGTCGGCGGTCTGGTCACGCAGCGCGCTCAGCGCTTCGCGCCCGTCGCGCAGCCAGGTCACGGTATAGGCCAGGCGCTCCAGCGCCCGCGCGATCGCGGTGCCGAGCTGGGTATCGTCTTCCACCAGGATGATGTGCACGGCGTTCCCTTCGAGACCAGGCGCGCGAACCGATCCGCGGCAAGCATGACATGCCGCGAATTATCCGGCGCTTCGCTTACGAAGTGCTTAAAGGTGCGGGAAACGGGCGTACGCTCCGCATTTCTCGGCGCGGCGCGGCGCGTTGCTGTCCGCTTGGCGTCCATCCGGCGCTCGCGCATCGCCCCTGATGGACTGGTGCATGCAATCGCGTATCGTCAGCGCCGCACGTCCTGCATCACGTCGATGAAGCTGTTGATCGACAGTCGCCCCGCCACGGGATCGGGCGGCGGAATGTCGTCATTTTCGATGCAGGCCGAATGCAGCGAGTTGCGCCGATAGACGAGCATGCGATTGAACACGGCGTCGGCCTTGGCGGTCTGCTCGAACAGCGCGGTGTCGCCATTGATATAGCCGGGGGCCGGGGCGTCCTCACCCTGACTTTCCGCTTCGAGCTGACGGAAATAGCCTTCCTTGCGCCCATCATCGATGGACTCGAAACCGGTCTGGCGGTGGCGGTAGAACGCGGTCCCGCCCCAATGGCCGTGAAACAGGTAATGCACGGTCGCCAGCCCGTCACCGCCGGTCGAGTCGATATGCGGTACCCGTTGCAGGAACTTCAGTTCTTCCGGTGGCGTGGCCACCAGCGAGTAGTGGCACATCGAGAACTTGAAGCGGCCGGGCTGGATACCGAAATGTTCGAGCAGCAGCGGGTTGAGCACCGATTCCAGAAAGGGCGCGTACATGGCCGGAGCCCGCGTACGCGGCCCCGGAAAATAATTGCTCGTGATATCGAAGGCCCGGCGTGCGGCCTTGCGCACCAGGCGCTCGGGGTCGGCGACGAGGTTGTCGATGATCAGCAAGGGCGCAGCTTCGCTGCCGAAGCTGCGCTTCTCGATGCGCATGTTGGCGTGGCGTTCGATCAGCATCGCGAAGATCCAGGAGTGTGGAGAAAACCACTTCTGCGTGGTTCTCTTTTTTGCGCGCCTCGTACATGCGCCAGCGCATTTGCGCGGATCCGTAGCTTGCGCAACCGATCCGCGCGCCCATCGCATGCCTTGCTTCAACTCGGGCATCGGGCAACTGCTCCATGCGTTGCCTCAACTCGGGCATCCATGCCCTCGCCATGCCCTCGCCAGGTTGGAGCCGGTAGCTGAAACGCTACCTCAGCCCAGACGATGCATGTCCCAGATGCCATCCGGCGACTTGCAATACCGGTCGATGAACTCCTGCTGCAAGGGCAGCAACGGCAGGGTGCGATCGATCGGGCCGCGGATGCTGTCGAGCAGCCGGCGCAGGTCGTTGTCGGACAGCTCTCGTGTCACCGGGTGGTGCTGGGTCGGCATGATTTCCTGGCCCAGGAAGACATGCATCCACGAGGTCGTTGCGAACAGTTCGCCCTGATCCTTCCACACATGCGCGCGGTCACGCCAGGCGTCGATGCGGATCTGCAGGGAATCCGGCAGCGACATCTCGCGGCAGTCCTTCCACATTTTCTCTTCGCGCTGGTTGGCGTGATAGTGCAGGGTGATGAAGTCGCGCACGTGTTCCAGTTCGCCACGGCAGACGTCGTTGTAGCGCTTGACCAGCGAGTCGGGGATGCCTTCGGACGGGAACAGCTCGACCAACAGCATCACCGCGCTCATCGCAAGGTGGATGCTGGTCGATTCCAATGGTTCGATGAAGCCGCTGGCCAGGCCCAGCGCGACCACGTTCTTGTTCCAGGCCTTGAGCCGGCGCCCGGTACGGAACTTCACCTGCCAGGGGTCCCTGACCGGCTCGGCGCCGACGTCGTGCAACAACTTGGCGCGCGCCTCGTCGTCGGACATGTAGCGGCTGTCATAAACCAGTCCGCAACCGACGCGGTGCTGTACGGGGATGTGCCAGCGCCAGCCCGCCTCGTGGGCGATGGCGCGCGTATAAGGCACTGGCGAGGGGTCGACCGATTGGGTCTGTACGGCGATCGCGCGGTCGCAGGGCAACCAGTTGTTCCAGTCCTCGTAACCGGTCTTCAGCGTTTGCTCGATGAGCAGGCCGCGGAAGCCGGTGCAATCGATGAACAGGTCGCCTTCGATGACCTGGCCATCGTCCAGCACCAGCGATTCGATGTAGCCACTGTCGGGGTTCTGGCGCACTTCCTTGATCATGCCCTCGATGCGCTTGATTCCGTAGCGCTCGAACTTCTTGCGCAGGAACTCGACGTAGAGCGCGGCATCCATGTGATACGCGTAGTTGATCTCCGGGTTCTCGGTCAGCGCGAACTTGTCTTCCAGCGCGGCCATCGCTTCCAGGCTGAAATTGCCCAGATCCGATTTCATGCCGCGGCGCAGGCTCTCCAGCCAGTACTGCTGGAACCCGGCGACCAGTGTGCCCTTGCCCGTGATGCCGAAGGGATGGATGTAGCGGTGGCCCGGCCGGACGAAGTTTTCGAACGAGATGGCCAGCTTGAAGGTGCCGGCGACCGCGCGCAGGAATTCCTGCTCGTCGATGTTCATGAAGCGGTGGAAGTTGCGGACCGGCGGCACGGTGGCCTCGCCCACGCCGACGGTGGCGATCTTGGACGATTCCACCAGCGTCAACTCGATCTGGTCCTGCAGCTGATACGCCAACGCGCTCGCCGCTATCCAGCCTGCCGTGCCACCGCCGGCAACCACCACCTTGCGAATTCTGTTGCTACCCACGTGTACCCCTCCCCATTTGGTCGTGCTTCATTTTCCCCGCTTTTGCGGGGCTCCGTATTGCTTGAGACGTTTTGCCGCGCTCGTGCTAGGGCGGTTTGAAACGTCCGTCGACGTCGCAGGAATTCATCGGTTGAGCCGGTCAATCAGCATGGCGCGCAGCTGGCGGACCGCGATTTCGTCGAGCGGGCCAAGCGCGCCGCGCGCGCCCTCGGGCAGGTGCTCGCCGGCGCGCTCAGACGGGCCGAAGACGTAATAGTCGAAGACCTCGCGCCAGGCGCGTTTTTCCTGCTCGGGGCGGTCACGGATGGACCACAGCGCG
>JBIQMK010000257.1:0-4550 GCA_044463365.1 Rhodanobacter sp.
GGCGGCCACCGCATGCGGCTGAAACCGGCCCGCGTGGGTGGGCGTCAACCAATGGATCGCCGCCGCGCCATCGGTGACGATCAGGCAGCGGGCGTGGCCCTGCCACAGGCGTTGATATACCGCCTCGCGGCTGCCCGCCTCGGCGGCCATGAAATCCAGCTCCTCCACGCTCAGCTTGACCAGGTCGGCGGCGTCCAGCGTTGCCCACAAGCGTGGATGTGGCTTTTCGCCAGCCGGCCACAAGGCCGGACGCAGGTTCATGTCGAAGCTCACCAGCGCGCCCGCCTTGCGAGCCCGCACCATGCCTTCCAGTGTCACCGCCGCGATCGCCTCCTCGGTGAGGCTGTTCGAGCACACGTGGAAGATCGCCGCGTCGGCGAAGGCGCGCTCGTCGAAGTGACGGCTGCGAAACAGCAAGTCGGCCGATGGTGGTCGATAGAAGCTGAAACTGCGCTCGCCGCTGGCATCGAGCGACACGAACGCCAGCGCCGTGTTCGCCTGGTCGGTGCGCTGCACGTAACGCATGTCCACGCCCGCATCGGCCAGGCTGCGCAGCAGCAGATCGCCGAACGCATCGGCACCCAGCATGCCGGCGAACGCCGCGTGTCCGCCCAGCTTCGCCACCGCCACCGCCACGTTCGCCGGCGCGCCGCCGGCATGCGGCAGGTAGGCCGGCGGCGACGACGGATCGGTGGGCGGCTGGGCGTGGAAATCGATCAGCGCCTCGCCGAAACAGAGGATGCTCTTCATGCCAGGCGCGATCCCTTGAAGCCGTAGTACAGGATGTAGACGTAGCACAGCAGCGGAATCACGAACGCATGCTGGATGCCGATCTGGTCAGCCAGCGCGCCCTGCGCGATCGGCAGCACGGCCCCACCCACGATGCCCATGATCATCAGCCCCGACGCGCGACCGGTCAGCGGGCCCATGTTGTCGATGCCCAGGGTGAAGATGGTGGGGAACATGATCGAGTTGAACAGGCCGATCGATACCACCGCCCACACCGCCACGTTGCCGTGCGAAGCCATGGTGCCGATCACCAGCAGCCCGGCGATCAGCGCGAACACGCCCAGCAGCGTGCGCGGGTCGAGCACCTTCATCAGCAGCCAACCCACCGCGCGGCCCACCACGGCGCCGCCCCAGTACAAGGCCACGTAGTGGGCGGCGGCCGCTTCGCTGATGTTGCCGATCTCCGGCCGCGCGATGAAGTTGATCAGGAAGCTGCCGATGGAAACTTCCGCACCCACGTAGACGAAGATCGCCACCACGCCCAGCGCCACGCGCGGATGGCGCAACGCGTCCATGAAGCGATGCTCGCCGGCTGCCGCGTCGTCATCGTTCGCCGCCAGCGGCGGCAGCCGGAACAGCCAGATCGCCAGCGCCAGCAGCACCAGCACGACGGTCAGCACCAAGTACGGACCCTGCACCAGCCTCGCCTGAGACATCCGGTAGGCGACCTGTTCGGCTTCCGGCAGCGCGGCCAGCGCGGCGGCCCCCAGCGTGGCGCCGGACAGGATCAACGGACCGATGATGTACGGCCCCAGCACCGTGCCCACCGAGTTGAACATCTGCGCCAGGTTCAGCCGGCTCGATGCCAGCCGCGGCTCGCCCAGCAGGCTCACGTACGGATTGGCCGCCACCTGCAATGCCGTGATGCCGCTGGCCATGATGAAGAACGCGAACAGAAACAGCGGATACGACGACACTGCAGCCGCCGGCAGAAACAGCACGGCGCCGACGGCGGTGACCAACAAGCCGGTGATGATGGTGGCGCGGTAGCCGATGCGCGCCAGCAGCGCGCTGCACGGCACCGACATGATGAAATACGCGCCGAAGAACGTGAACTGCACCAGCATCACCTCGAAATAATTGAGCGTGAAGAGGCCCTTGAGGTGCGGAATCAGGATGTCGTTGAGTACCGTCATCAAGCCCCACATCAGGAACACGGCATTGATCACGATCAGCGCGGTACGGGTACTGGCGTTGCTACGAGGCATGGCGCGGCTACCTTGGTGAAAAACGATGGGTGGGCAGAATCGATGTCGATACCACGCGGAGCTTCCGCCATCGGCGACGCGGGCAGCAAGTCATGGCGGCGCCGGCGAGGCCCAGGGAGGCTGATACCGCCTGTCGGCGCACTGCATGCCAACCCGTGTGATAACGTTACCCGCAAATCGCGATCAGGAAAAGCCCGCCGCCGCATGGACGACAATCCGTCGCCTGCGTCTCGATCCCTCTTCGGAACAAACCGCATGAACGCCTGCCACCCTGGCCACGCCACCCATCGATCACGCCGGCCCCTGATCGGACTTTGCGGCAGCCTCGCGCTGTTGTTGCTGGGCATCGCCACCGCGCAGGCTGCACCCGCGGCGGACAGCTGGGTGGAAACCTGGGGCCAGGCGATGGTTTCCCATGTCCAGCCCTCGCCTGGTCACGAGGGCGTTTACGCCGCACCGCATCTGCGCGATGCCACGGTCCGGCAAACCGTGCGGGCCAGCGTGGGCGGCCAGCGCCTGCGCGTGCGGCTGTCGAACGTGTACGGCTCGGCGCCGCTGACCATCACCGCGGCCAGCGTGGCGCCGGCCGCCGATGCGGCGGGCGATCACACCGCCATCGATCCCACGCACAGCCATGCGCTGCATTTCGACGGCAAGCCCACGCTGACCATTCCCGCCGGCGCCACGGCGCTGAGTGACCCGGTCGCGCTGGCCGTGCCGGCATTGTCCAACCTGGTGGTGAGCCTTTATTTCCACGACGACAGCGCCATCGCCGATTACCACGCCGCCCAGACCACGACCACCACGGCGGTGGTGGCAGGCAACGCGCTGGAGGCAAGATCGCTGGCGTCGCGGCCACCGCTGGCGGCACTCGACAAGGATGCGCCGTCCCATATCTATGTGCTCGAAGGCGTGGAAGTCGAAGCGGCGCAGCCCACCCGCGTCATCGTGGCGTTCGGCGATTCGATCACCGACGGTGCCTATGCCACCGCGCCTGACAAGACCTGGCCGGGCGTGTTGGCTACGCTGGCAAACCGGACAACGTCACCCGGCGGCGGCGTCATCAACACCGGCATCGGCGGCAATGAACTGACCAGCGACCAGACCTATCTGCCGTTCGGCCCGGCCGCGCTGAAGCGTTTCGAGCGCGACGTGATCGACCGCGCCGGCGTGACCGACGTGATCGTGCTGCTGGGCACCAACGACCTCAACCGTGGCATCGACGCCGCCGGCCAACCGCGCGGCGCGGCCGCCCACGACATCATCGACAGCCTGCGCATGCTGGCCGATGCCGCCCATGCGCATCACCTGCGCATCCACGGCGGCACTATTCCGCCGTTCGCCGGGTTTATCGAAAACGGCTGGTATTCACCGGCCACCGAAGCCACGCGCCAGAGCGTCAACCGGTGGATCCGCAGCGCGGGCGCGTTCGACAGCGTGGTGGATTTCGCCCCCGCATTGGCTGGCGCGTACAACCCATCGCCGCTGGCCGCGCAACAGCCGTCCTTGCCCGAAGGCATGGCCCAAGTATGCGCCGGCGATACCGGCCTGCATCCGAACGATCGCGGTTACGCGGTGATGGGCACGCTGGCCTACAACGTGTTGTTCCACGCACAGGAGCAGCCGGCCGCGCGCTGCCATTGAGTCGGGTCACACACCGTCGAACAGATCGCAGATCGACCCGCCCAGATGGGTGCCTGCGTGCACGCCGGCGGCGCTCATGTCGACATAGGCCCCGGTATCTGGTGTGAAACGGGGCCACGACGGCAACCCCGCGCCGTTGGGATCGCCGGTCTTGATGAAGTTGATGAAGTAGGCCTGCGGGCTCACCGCCGGCCGCGCGGCGTTCAATGGCCTGCCCTCGTACAGGTAGGGAAGCTCGGCGCTGTGGTGCGATGGCTCGAAGGAGAACTGCGCCCGCCACGCCGGCGCGCCGTGCGCCGCGTAGCGCGCCAGCACGTGATTGCCCGCGCAGCGGAAATCGGTATCGGTGCCGATGTGCTCGGCCACCGTGCCGTAGCTCGCCGAATCCGGGTCGGCCTGCGCCATCCCGCCCACGCCGTAGTGATGGGCCGCCTCGGTGTAGTGATCGCCAAATACCTGGTGCAGCCGGCGTTCGATCTTCGCGGGGCCGCCGGGCACCTGCAGCTCGATGCGGTTGGTCGTGAGAACGTAGGGAATGGCCGTCGCTGGAACGTCGGCGAGAAGGGATGCCGGCGGCTCGGTGACGACTTTTCCGTCGACCACGGCCTGCAACCACAGATAGCTGTCGTCGGTGATGGCGTCGGTGTGCAGTTGCAGGTCGGCCGCCAGCAGCGCCTTCAGCGGCGCGTTGCGCAGTTGCTGCAGGTTGTCCACGCGCAATCGCTGTTCGAACTGCGTGCCCAGCGCCTCGTTCTGCGCGAGGTTGCGCACGCTCTGGCCGAAAGCGGGCGTACCGCCGGTGGCCCACGCCCCGGCGAACAGGTGCGGGTCGCGCGCTTCCAGCGTCAGCAAGCCCACGTCCATGCCGCCGGCCGACTGGCCGGCGATGGTGACGCGCCGCGGATCGCC
>JBIQMK010000258.1:0-4494 GCA_044463365.1 Rhodanobacter sp.
ACAGCCGCACCGGCGCGCCGTTCTTGTAGCTGATGATGGTGTTCTTGTATTCGGCCGCGCTGGAGAGCTGGTCGTTGGTGCCGATGGAATAGCTTTGCGTCTTGCCGTTGAGCGTGCCCTTGGGCGCGTTCACGTTGGCCTGGGTCAGCGCGCTGCGCACGTCCTCCAGGGTGAGGCCCAGGTTGGACAGCTGCGCCGGGTTCACCTGCACGCGCACGGCCGGGCGCACGTTGCCGGCGATGGACACCAGGCCCACGCCCTGCACCTGCGACAGCTTCTGCGCCAGGATCGAGTCGGCCAGGTCGTTGACGTCGCGCAGCGGGCGGCTGCCCGATTGCAGCGACAGGGTGAGGATCGGCGCGTCGGCCGGGTTCACCCGGTTGTACACCGGCGGGTACGGCAGGTTGCCCGGCAGCGTGCCCTTGGCCTGGTTGATCGCCGCCTGCACGTCCTGCGCGGCGATGTCGATGTCCCGGTCCATGTTGAACTGCAGGATGATCGTGGACAGCCCGGCGGAGGAGTCCGAGCTCATCATTGCCAGGCCGGAGATCTGGCCCAGGTTGCGTTCCAGCGGCGTGGTCACCAGCGAGGCCATGGTGCTGGCGCTGGCGCCGGGATACTGCGTGGTCACCACCAGGCTGGGCGCCTCGATCTCGGGCAAGGCGGAAACCGGCAATTGCCGATAGCCCAGGATGCCCAGCAGCAGGATCGCCACCATCAGCAGCGAGGTGGCGATCGGACGGCGGATGAAGAGTGTGGAGAATCCCATGGCTATCCGGAACGTAGAGGGGCGGCGTCCGCCGCGATCAGGGCCAGCAGCTGGCAGGTTTCATCGCCTTGACGTACCGGCGGCAGGCCGCCGGTACGCACGGCCGGATCAATGACGGCGACGACCGCCCTTGGTGGCCTTCTTCGCCTTGTCCAGCTCGGCCTGGGTCGGCACCGCCGGCACTTCGCCGGGTTTCAACGCGTTGACCTTGCTGCCGGGCTTGAGCCGGAACTGGCCCTCGGTGACCACGCGGTCGCCGACCTTCAGGCCGCTGCCGATCATCACGTGGCTGTCGCCCACTTCGCCGGCCACCACCACGGGCTGCATCTTGACCGTGCTGTCGCCTTGCACCTGATAGACGTAATCGCCATCGGGTCCGCGCTGCACCGCCTGCGCCGGAATCACCAGCGCGCCCATGGCGGTGCGCACCTGCAGCCGCACGTTGACGAACTGGCCGGGCCACAGCGCGTTGTCGGTGTTCTTGAACTCGGATTTCAGGCGGAACGTGCCGGTGCTGGTGTCGATCTGGTTGTCGATCACCTTCAGCACGCCACCGCTGGCGATCGGGTGTGCGTCGACACGATCCAGCGCGGTCACCTCAAGCGGCGAGCCGTCGTTGGCGGCCGCGGCGCGCACCATGTCCAGGTTCTGCTCGGGCAGGGTGAACATCACATAGATCGGGTGCAGCTGGGTCAGCGTGACGATGGCCGTGCTGGTGCTCACCACGTTGCCCGGGTCCACGTTGCGGATGCCGGCCAGGCCGTCGATCGGCGACACCACCTTGGTGTACGCCAGCTGCACCTGGGCGTCGCGGATGCTGGCCGCATCGGACGCCACCGCCGCCTGGTACTGCGAGGCCGTGTTGCGCAAGGTGTCCAGATCCTGCTTCGAGATGTAGCCCTTGGCCGCCAGGTCCTGGCTGCGCGTCAGGTTGCTCTTGGCGGTGGCCAGCTGCGCCTCGTCCTGGCGCTTCTTGGCCAGCGCCTGGTCAAGCGCGGCCTGGTAGGTGCGCGGATCGATCTGGGCCAGCACCTGGCCCTTCTTCACCGGCTGGCCTTCCTGGAAATCCAGGCTCAGCAGCTGGCCACCCACCTGCGGGTTCAGGGTCACCGTGTTCAGTGCCTGCACCGTGCCGAGGGCGGTCAGGAAAACCGGTACGTTCTTCCGCTCCACCGGCACCACCGTGACCGGCACCGGCGTGGCGTCGGCGCCATCGGGCTTGGCGCCGGCGGCGGCGCTGGCCGGCTTGTGCAGCAGGCGCACGCCCACGATGGCCAGCACCACTACCGCAATCACGATCAACGTGATCTTCCAAAAACGCGACATGTAGAACTCCTGGGTTTAGCAGTGTGGCCACCGGGAACACGACCGCGTCGGGCAGGCGTGGGGGATCCGGGATGAAAGCATAGAGGCAGTTCAACGAAACGGGACAATGCCAGTTGACACGGGTGCATCGTGACTGACGACACAGGGTCGCGGTGGCCACGCCGCGTCGTCACCGCCGTCGGCCGCTGTCGCCAACGCCGTACACCGCCTGAAACTTGTGGCGCGCTTCGTTTATAATCCGCCGCTGGCATCCGCCTGCCTTCGACGGAGCCAACCGGTTGCCGGGGCATCGGGTTGTCTCGCGGCCGTGGCGCTACCACGGGCGGCACTGCCGCTGACCCTATTACCGACCAGGTCCGCAACCTACCGGGCCTGGCCGGGATTATCTACTGACTGGAGTACACGCGTGAGCGGTTCCCTGAGCAAGTCCGACCAGACAACCATGCGCCAGTTCGCCATCATGATCGGCGGCCTCGTGGTGGTGGCGGTGATCCTGATCGTCACGGCGTTGTGCATCTACAACAGCGAGCCGAAGGAAACCGACCCGACCCAGCCGGCGCGTGTTGCCGAACGGATCGCTCCGGCAGGCGCCGTGTACGCCGGCGACACCGGTCGCGCCGCGATGCAGGCCGCCGCCGAGGCCGCCACCAAGGCCGCCGCCTCGCAGGTCGCCTACGGCGGCACCACCGACGGCAAGGAAATCTACGATCACCTGTGCACCAGCTGCCACACCGCGGGCATCGCCGGCGCGCCGAAGCTGGGCGACAAGGGCGCATGGGCGCCGCGCCTCGCCCAGGGCATCGACACCCTGGTCAAGCATGCGATCGAGGGCTACCACGGCCCCGATGGCAACTTCATGCCGCCCAAGGGTGGCAACCCGGCGCTGACCGACGAGCAGGTCACCAACGCCGTGCACTGGATCGTCGATCAGGCGAAGTAACCGATCAGGCGAGCATCGCCTGATCCAACAAGCTGTCGCCAAACGCCGCCCACCGGGTGGCGTTTTCGTTTGCTCCTTCCCCCTTTGGGGGAAGGTTGGGATGGGGAGCCCCGGCTGGCGGAAAATCAAAAGCGACCCCGCCCCAGTCCTCCCCTGCTGGCGCAGGGGAGGGAGCGGATCTCACCCCGCATGCCGCTCGATCCATTCCCGCGCAAACGCCTGCAACTGCGGAAAGAACGCCTCGAAGTGCCGCTGCAGCACGGCCTCGCGTTCCACCAGCACCGGCAACGCTGAACCCAGCGGATTGGCCCGGCTCAGCCGCTGCCCGATTGCCGACAGCGCCTGTCCCAGCACGGCACGGTCGGCGTAGGCGGCGGGCAGGCCGTGCTGTTCCATGTAGGCGGAAAAGCGCCGCAAGCCAGGCGGCAACCATGGATCCTCCCGGCGCAATAATCCGCGCAGGGCATCGGAGCGGAGCGCCAGCGACTGCCCGCTCCAGCGCGAAAAATCGCGCGCCAGGCAATGGTCGAACCACATGTCCAGCAGGATGCCGGCGTAGCGCCGGTACGGCGGCGGCAATTGCGCCTTGGCCGCCAGCACCTCGGCGTGCGCGTCGGTATACACGTCGATGGCGCGATGCAGGCGGATGCCCTCGATGACCCGCGGCGCGAATTGGGCCGGGTCCGGCGCGCCATGCACGAAATCGCCCAGCATGCCGCCCAGCTGCAGCGCTTCCTCGTTGCCGGCCAGCAGGGTGTGGGCCAGATGGTTCACCGGCGCGCCCTGCGGCAGCCGATTCCTTCGGCGGTTATGATCGTCCGCATGACTCCCATCGCACTTCCCGCCGATCCCGCCAGCTTTCCCGAGGAAGCGGCCAGTTTCATGCTGGCCGGACCCGCCGGCAAGCTCGAAGCCATCAGCGACGTCGCCGACCCGGCCTGCGCCCGCCGCGGCGTGGCGGTGGTCTGCCACCCGCATCCGCTGCAGGGCGGCACCATGCACAACAAGGTGGTGACGATGGTGGAGCGGGCGCTGCGCGAGTCGGGGCTGGACACGGTGCGCTTCAATTTCCGCGGCACCGGGGCGTCCGAAGGTGCGTACGACGAGGGTGAGGGCGAGGGGGACGACCTGGCCGCGGTGACCGCCTGGGTGCGGCGCGCGCGTCCGGACGATGCGGTGTGGCTGGCCGGCTTCTCGTTCGGCAGCTACGTCAGCATCCGCAACGCGGTGCGCCTGCGCGCCGACGCGCTGGTCAGCATCGCGCCACCGGTGGGACGCTGGGCCTTCGAAACCATCGCGCCGCCCACCTGCCCCTGGTTGATCGTGCAGGGCGAGGCTGACGAGGTGGTCGAGCCGCAAGCCGTGTTCGACTGGGTGGATGGGTTGAAGCGCAAGCCGGAGCTGGTGCGGATGCCCGAGACCAGCCACTTCTTCCATCGCCGGCTGATGGACCTGCGCG
>JBIQMK010000259.1:0-4490 GCA_044463365.1 Rhodanobacter sp.
TGCCGCGGCCGGATCGTCGAGCGCGCGGTTGGCGGTTTCGATCATGAGGCGCCCGCCGTCGGGCATCGCGTCGCGGGCGTTGATGCACAGGTTGAGCAGCGCGTTCTCCAGCTGCGGCGGATCGACCCGGCAAGGCCACAGCGCGTCCGCCTCGATCACCTCCAGTTGCACCGAGGGGCCAATGGTGCGGCGGATCAGTTCCTCCATGCCGGCCACCAGACGGTTGATGTCGGTGGAGCGCGGGTCCAGCGTCTGCTGCCGTGAGAAAGCCAGCAGGCGCTGGGTGAGCGAAGCGGCGCGGTTCACCGCGGTTTCGCCCAGCGAGAGCAGGCGCGGAACATCCTCGACCTTGCCTTGCTCCAGCTTCATTTGGGCGACCTCCAGCGCGCCCATGATGCCGCCGAGCAGGTTGTTGAAGTCGTGCGCGAGGCCGCCGGTGAGCTGGCCCACGGCTTCCATCTTCTGCGCCTGGCGCAGGGCCGCTTCGGTGCGCGCCAGCGATTCGGCCGCTTCCTTCTCAGCGGTGATGTCGCGCGCGCTGCAGTAGATCTTGCCGTCCTCGGGGATGGCCACCCACGACAGCCAGCGGTAGCCGCCCTCGGCATGGCGATAGCGGTTCTCGAAGCTCAGCGCGGGCTCGCCCAGTTCGATGCCGCGGGCGTACGCCAGCCGGGTGCGCTCCAGGTCGTCCGGATGCACGAAGTCGAAGAACGGCGTGGACGCAATGATTTCCTCAGGCCAACCCAGGATGCGCTGCCAGGCCGGGTTGGAAAGCTCGAAAATGCCCTCGGCGTTGAGCACGCCCATGATGTCGGTGCTGAGCTGCCAGGTGCGGGCCCGCCCGTGGATGCGCTGCGCCACCTGTTGCTCCAGGTCGCTGTTGATCGCGCGCAGCCTGATTTCGCTGGCGCGCAGAGCTTTCTCCGCCAGCGCCCGTTCGGTGACGTCGGTGCCCTCGACGAAGATGCCGGTTACCTTGCCGGCATCGTTCTTGATCGGTTGATAGACGAAATCGAGATAGCGCTGGCTCACCGGCGCCCCCGGCGCCGGCTGCATGGCGAACGGCGTGGCCGTGGCCACATACGACTGGCCACTGGCGTAAACGAGGTCCAGCAGGCCCACGAAACCCTGGCTGGCCGCGTCGGGCAGGGCTTCGGCCACGGCGCGTCCCAGCAGCGGACGGCCACCGACCAGTCGCAGGTAGCTGGGGTTGGCCAGCTCGAACACGTGGTCGGGCCCGCGCAGCATGGCCATGAACGAGGGCGTCTGTTCGAACAGCTCGGCCAGGTGCTGGCGTTCCTCCATCGCGCGCCGGGACACCAGCACTTGCTCGGTGGTTTCCGTGCATACCACCAGCACGCCGCCGACGCCGCTGGCGGCGGTTTCGTCGTCGATCGGGCTGTAGCTGTAGGTCCAGTAGGTGTCCTCGTCGCGGCCGTCGCGGTGCATCACCAGGTGCTGGTTTTCGTGCCAGGTGGCGCTGCCGCCGCGCATCACCTGCGCGATCTGCGCGCCGATGTCGTCCCAGATCTCGGCCCACACCTGCCGTCCCGGCTTGCCCAGCGACGACGGATGGCGCTCGACCGTGAGCGTTCCCCGGTAAGCGTCGTTGTAGAACCAGAATGCCTCGCTGCCCCAGAACACACACATCTGGTGGCGCGAGTTGAGCATCGACCGGAGCGAAGTGCGCAAGGCCTGCGGCCAGCCTTCCGGCGGACCTAGCGGGTGCTGCGACCAGTCATTGGCGCGCATCAGCGCCCCCATTTCTCCGCCACCCGACAGAAAGGACACGTCCGCCATGAAACCAGCCAGCGTTTGGTCAGCCCGATGAGTACGGATCGTGCCGACTTCCGCTCACGCTGGCAATGAGGGGCGGATCGGTGCGCGGCAGGCCACGGCATGGCCCCGGGGAGCTCACCCGGCCGGCTTGCGGGGCCGCCGTTCCGCGGCCGCGGTGCGCAGCGCCGCGATGAAGTTTTCGGCCAACGGGTTGGTTGCGTTTCGCAGGCGCAGGATTCCCAGCTCGATGAAGGCCGGCTTGCCGCGCAGCGGCCGATAGCGCACGCCCGGGCGCTGCAGGTTGCGCACCGATGAAGGCACCAGCGCAAAGCCCATGCCGCTGGACACCAGCCCGATCACCGTCTGCATCTGGCGCGCGTGCTGGGTGATCTGCGGGGCGAAGCCGGAGGCGTGGCAATGGCTGATGGTGAGGTCGTACAGGCCGGAGGCGACCTCGCGCGGCGGCACGATGAAACTGGCCTTCGACAGGCTGCGCAGGCTGATCGGCCCGTCGCCCTTCGCCGCCGGGTCGCCAGCAGGTGCGGCCAGCACCAGCGCCTCGCGCATCACGCCCGTGAAGGCCAGGTCCGGCTCGTCGACCGGGGCCAGGGCAATGCCCAGGTCGAGCCGCGCCGCACGGAGCTCGCGGATTTGCGCGTCCGTGGTCAACTCGTGCAGTTGCACTTCGACCAGCGGGAACCGGGCGCGGAAGCTTTTCAGCGCCGGCGGCAGGATGCCGTAGTCGGCAATCGACACGAAGCCGATCGAGAGCATGCCGATGTCGCCCCGATCGGTCTGCTGCGTCTTCCGCCGGGCATGCTCCAGCCGGGCCAGCACCGCCTGCACCTCGTCGTAGAACACTATGCCGGCCGTGGTCAGCGCCACGCCGCGATTGCTGCGCTCCAGCAGCTGTACGCCCAGTTCGGCTTCGAGGTTCCGGATCTGGGTCGACAGCGGCGGCTGCGAGACGTGCAGGCGTTCGGCGGCACGGGAGAAGCCGCCTTCCTCGACGATGGCGGCAAAGTAGCGAAGCTGGCGCAATTCCACTATTCGTCTCCAGTATGGCCGGACCGCAAGTATCGTATTGGACGGTATGGAAAGCGCCAAGCAGAATGGGCGTTCGCCTACCAGCCAACGCCATCAGGGGAAGTCCAATGCCCGCTTACCGCTCCCGTACCAGCACCGCCGGCCGCAACATGGCCGGTGCCCGCGCGCTGTGGCGCGCCACCGGCATGAAGGATGGCGATTTCCAGAAACCCATCATCGCGGTGGCCAACTCCTTCACCCAGTTCGTGCCCGGCCACGTGCACCTGAAGGACATGGGTCAGCTGGTGATCGAGGAGATCGAAAGGGCCGGCGGCGTCGGCAAGGAGTTCAACACCATCGCGGTGGACGACGGCATCGCCATGGGCCACGACGGCATGCTCTACAGCCTGCCATCGCGCGACATCATCGCCGACAGCGTGGAGTACATGTGCAACGCCCACACCGCCGACGCGCTGGTGTGCATCTCCAACTGCGACAAGATCACACCGGGCATGCTGATGGCGGCGCTGCGGTTGAACATCCCGGTGGTGTTCGTGTCCGGCGGCCCGATGGAAGCGGGCAAGACGAAGCTGGCCGGCAAGGACGTGGCGCTCGACCTCATCGACGCGATGGTGGCCGCGGCCGACGACAACGTCTCCGATGCCGACGTGCAATCGATCGAACGCTCGGCCTGTCCCACCTGCGGTTCGTGCTCGGGCATGTTCACCGCCAACTCGATGAACTGCCTCACCGAGGCGCTGGGTCTGTCGCTGCCGGGCAACGGCTCGCTGGTGGCCACGCATGCCGATCGCGAGCAGCTGTTCCGCAGGGCCGGCCGCACCGTGGTCGAACTGGCGCGCCGTTACTACGAGCAGGACGATGAGCGCGCACTGCCACGCAATATCGCCAGCAAGGCCGCCTTCGTGAATGCGATGTCGCTGGACATCGCCATGGGCGGCTCGACCAACACCGTGCTGCATCTGCTGGCGGCGGCGCAGGAGGGCGGGGTCGATTTCACCATGAGCGACATCGACCGGCTTTCGCGCAAGGTGCCCAACCTGTGCAAGGTGGCGCCGTCCAGCAGCTACCACCTGGAGGACGTGCATCGCGCCGGCGGCGTGATGGCCATCCTGGGCGAAATGGATCGTGCGGGCCTGCTCGATACGTCCGTCCCCACGGTGCACAGCCCGACGCTGGCCGAGGCGCTGGAAACGTGGGATGTGGCCCGTACGCAGGATGCCGCCGTGCGCGAGTTCTACCGCGCCGGTCCGGCCGGCATCCGCACCCAGACCGCGTTCTCGCAGAGCTGCCGCTACGACGACCTGGATACCGACCGCGAAGCCGGCTGCATCCGCTCGCGCGAATTCGCCTACAGCCAGGACGGCGGCCTGGCCGTGCTCTACGGCAACCTCGCCGAACGCGGCTGCATCGTGAAAACCGCCGGCGTCGACAAGAGCATCCTCACCTTCAGCGGCCCGGCGGTGGTGCTGGAAAGCCAGGATGCGGCGGTGGCGGCCATCCTCAGCGGCATGGTGAAAGCCGGCGACGTGGTCGTCATCCGCTACGAAGGCCCGCGCGGCGGACCCGGCATGCAGGAGATGCTGTACCCCACCAGCTACCTGAAATCCAAGGGGCTGGGCAAGGCCTGCGCACTGATCACCGACGGCCGTTTCTCCGGCGGTACC
>JBIQMK010000260.1:0-4450 GCA_044463365.1 Rhodanobacter sp.
TGGAAACCATCCGACCCGCGCCTGACCGGCGCCGCCGTCGAATTCGCGGCGGCACGCATGGAATTGCAGCAGGCGCTGCAACAGGCGCCAGACTCGCCCGCTCTGCAGCGGCTGCTGGTGCGCACGCGGCAACAACAGGCGCAATGGCAGGGCCGGACGCGCGATGCCGGCTGACCACCCAGGAACGACCATGCAGACCACCCGCCTCTTTCCACTGTTGTTATGCCTGTGCGTGGGCTCGGCGCTCGCCGATACGCCCATCGACCTGCGTCATGCCGCCAGTGCCCGCACGCATGTCGAGATCAGCAACGTCAAAGGCGCGGTGAGCGTCATCGGTTGGGATCGGCCTGAATTGCAGGTCACGGGACAGTTGGGCGAAGGAGCCCAGCCGTTGGCCATCACCGGCAGCGCGCAGGCGCTCTCGCTCAAGGTCGAACCCGAAGGTCGTGGCGACTGGCTCGACTGGAACCGCGACAAGACCATGGGCCCCACCAGGTTGATCGTGCATCTGCCGCGTTCCGCGTCCGTCGACGTTCGCGTGGTCAGCGCAACCCTGAGCATCGACGGCATCGATGGCGGCGCCATCGCGGTAAAGACGATCAGCGGCAAAACCCGCGTCAACGCCAGAACGCCCCTGCTCAAGGTGGACAGCGTCAGCGGCGGCATCGAACTGGCCGGCCACGCGCAGGACGCGGATCTGCAAACCGTCAGCGGCGACATCCTGGCTCCCGTGCTCGGCGAAAAGGCCAGGCTGCAGACGGTGTCCGGCGAGATCCAGGCCGCGGGCGGCCCCTGGCAAAGCTTCTCGCTCAGCACGGTGTCGGGCGATGTCCGCCTGAAAGGGGCGTTGGCCGAAGGCGGCCACCTCGGTATCGACAGCATGAGCGGCGACGTGCAATTGCAACTGCCGCCTGAAACCTCCGCCAAGCTGCGCGCAAGCACCTTCAGCGGCGACCTGCGCAGCGATTTCGGCAAGCCGGCTGAAGCCGACCACGGGCCTGGCAGCACCCTGGAAACCCGCATTGGCGGCGGAGCCGGCAGCATCGCCATCGAAACATTCAGCGGCGACCTCCGTATCCGTACTACTGATTGAGCACGCTGGCGTCGACCGCCTGCGAATCGATCAACAATGAGTGCCGATCGGCTGGATACGAAAAAGCCGTCGCGAGGACGGCTTGGCGCACGCAGGCTTCGATCACAGGGCGAGGCCCTACAGATCCTGGTGGTATTGCACGTACGGCGTGCGCGACTGGTCCGGCTCCGGGCCTACCGGCGTGTTCACCGAATTGCCGGATGACCACAGATTCTGTGCGCCGATGCTCAACGCGCCCTGCCACGGCAACCGCAAGGTCACGCCCAGGTCGATGCTGCTCCAGCGTTGATCGGCGCTCAGCGTGCCCGCACCGCCGCCCGCCAGGGGCTGCATGGTGCGGCCGACCAGGGTGCCGGAAAGCGGGCCGCTATCCACCCCGAAGCTCAACGCTTTCTGGTCCAGCGTATCGATGCCCAGCAGGTTGCCCGGCATCAGCCGGATACGCCCCACGCTGGCGCCCAGGTCGATCCCCGTCGTGCTGCCCAGCGCCACGCGGCCACGGGCGTTCAATTGCTCACTGCGATCGAACCCGGACAGCCCGTCCACGCCCGGTGCCACGCCCGGCAGCACGCGCGGCAGCACCGTACGCTGCGGCGCCTCGCTGGCGCCCACGCTGAGACCCACGCTGTAGCGGCCGCTGTTGTAGGTGGCGCCCACTTCACTGTCGATCAGCCGTGCCGGATGGTTCACCCACGACCGCTGGCTTATATCGGCATGCGCCTGCACGCCGGGCGCCAGCTGGTACTCGATACCGCTGCTGAAGACGTTGCCCGCCGCCAGGCCGTGAAACGCCAGCGAGGCCGGCATGGCCGCTTCGGTCGCATCGGAATGGCTCGCCCGCAAGCTCAGCCACTGACCGTGGTTGTTCCGCCACAGCGGCATGGCAGAAGCCTTTGCGGGGCCGACGTTTTCCGGCTGCTGCAGCAGGAACTGCGCCTGCGCATCGGCGCCGGGCGCGGACTCGCCCGCCGCCGTAAACGGCAGCAGGGATATCAGCAGCAGGGCGAACAAACGATGCATGATGCGGCGTCGACAGACTTGATGGATGGGCGCTCTGGATCATACGCGATTTACGTTTTACTAACAACCAAAAAACACAAAAAAACGCAAACCAGCGCACAGCGCACGTATCCGGATATCCCCATAGACCGGGCGCTGGGCCGGGGGTTCCCGCCGCCGAAGCTGGCGGCCATACTGCCGAACGGCTATAAAACTCCTTTCGCCGTTGCTCCGGGATTGGCCGGATTCACAGCAAACCTGATGAGTGCCTCGTTGACCTCCCGTCTGCCCGCGCCAATTCCCCTGCTCGGGGAACACAACCTGTCGCGACGCGCGTTCGAGCAACTGCTCGAAGCTCCCGACGCGGCCAGCGTCATGGGCATCTGCGAGCTGATGCTGTCGGACCTGGGCATCGACGGTCAATTGTGCTGGCGCCCGACCAGCGATCCGGCCGACACGCCGGGGAGCGTCGACCTGGCCGAAGACAGCCAGAGCGCGCGAACCCTGACGCTGCAACACCATGGGCTGCCACTGCCCGAGGCCGCCAACGCGCAGCTGGCGTGGCTGGGACGCATCGCCGATACCCGGCTGCGGCAACTGGCCGAAACCAGCCGCCTCTACGATGCGATTTCGCGGCTGGCACAGGCCGAACGGCTGCAACGGGCGCTCTACGCCATTGCCGAGCAGGCCGGCGCCGAACACGACATGCCCGAACTTATGCGCTCGCTGCACGGCATCCTGGGCAGCCTGATGTATGCGGAAAACTTCTACATCGTGCTGTACGACGCCGCCACCGACAGCATCCGTTTTCCTTATTACGTCGATACGGTGGACGCCGAGCCACCCGCGCCCGACGAGCAGATTCCGCTGGGCGACATGCCCAACAGCCTCACCTGGAACCTGCTGCAGGGCGGCCGCCCGCTGATGGGCTCGATCGAGGAACTGTCGCAGCAACTCACCGGCCATTTCGTGCCGGTCGGCCCTTACTGCGAACACTGGCTGGGCGTGCCGCTGATCCGCGAGGACCGGGTCGTCGGTGGCATCGTGATGCAGAGCTACCGCGCCGATATCCACTATTCGCGGCGCGACCTGGAGTTGCTGAGCTACGTGGCCCAGCACGTGCAGACCGCACTGGAAAGACACGGCGCCCATCTCGACCTGGAAAAGCGCGTCACCGATCGCACCACGGCCCTGCGCGAAGCCAACCGGGTGCTGCGCCAACAGGTGCTGCAGCGCCAGCGTGGCGAGCGCCTGCAGGCGGCGCTGTTCCGCATCGCCGAACTGGCCAACGCATCCGAAAGCCTCGAAAACTTCTACGCCGCCGTGCACCGCGCGGTGGGTGGCCTGCTGTACGCGCGGAACTTCTACATCGCGCTGGTCGACGGCGACAAGAAGCAGCTGGTGTTCCCCTACTCGGTAGACGAAATCGACAGTGCGCGGCCGCCGCGCACGCATGGCCGTGGTGCCACCGAGTACGTATTGCGTCACGGCAAGCCGCTGCTGGTGGACGGCGCCGCCATCGACCGGCTGGCTGCCGAAGGCGAGATCGAGAACTTTGGCACCCGCGCCGTGTGCTGGTTGGGCGTGCCGCTGGTGTGGAACGAAAAAGTGATGGGCGTGCTGGCCGTGCAGAGCTACTCGCCGCAGCACACCTATACCGAGCGCGACCAGGAACTGCTCACCTTCGTGAGCTACCACATCGCCACCGCACTGCAACGCAAGCACGCCAGCGCCACCCTGAAACAGGCTTATGCCACGCTGGAACGGCGCGTTACCGAGCGAACCCACGCTCTGGCCCTGGCCAACCGCGACCTGCGCGAGCAGATCGCCGAGCGCGAACGCGTCGAGCGCCGGCTGAAATACGAGACCTTGCACGATTCGCTCACCGGCCTGCCCAATCGCACGCTGTTCCTGCAACGGCTGGAGCAGGCACTGCAGCGCAACCTGGCGAACCCGCAAGAACTGTTCGCCGTGTTGTTCATCGACCTGGACCGCTTCAAGGTCATCAACGATTCGGTGGGCCATCTGGTCGGCGACGACCTGCTGTTCCAGGTTGGCGGCCGCGTGCGCGCCTGCCTCAAGACCCGCGACGTGGTCGCCCGACTGGGTGGCGACGAATTCGCGGTATTGCTGGAGGACATGGACGACGCCGCCACCGCCACCCAGGTCGCCGACCGCATCATCAGCGCGCTGCAGACGCCGTTCCGGCTTGGCGTCAAGGAAATCTTCACCTCCGCCTCGATCGGCATCGCCCTGCCCGGTGCGCATTACCGTCAGCCGGAGGAATTGCTGCGCGACGCCGACGCGGCGATGTACAACGCCAAGGACGGCGGCCGCCACCGCTCCGCCGTGTTCGAC
>JBIQMK010000261.1:0-4440 GCA_044463365.1 Rhodanobacter sp.
CGCCTCCTGCGCCGGCGTCGCCGAAGAAGGTCAGCGAGTACAACTTCAATTTCCAGCTCACGCCCACGCCCGCGCCCGGGCAGGCGGAAGCGCCTGTGGCGCCGTACACCGAGCAGTGGTCGAACGACGGGTTCGACGAAAGCGCTCCCGCCGCACCGGAAAGCCTGATGCCGGAATCGACCCCTGACACGTTCGAGTCCGCCGATGACGCGGTCGATCAGGGGGGCGATGAACCCGTTTCCAGCTGGAAGTTCGAGACCGAGGAAGAAACGCACCCGACCGAATCCTTATCCAGCGAAAACGGGGCGGAGCTGGGTGAATTCAGCGACGATCCGGTCGACACGAAGCTCGACCTGGCGCGGGCGTACATGGACATGGGCGACGCGGATGGTGCACGCGCCATGCTCGACGAAGTGCTCAGGGAAGGCACCCAGATGCAGCGCGACGTGGCGCAACGGCTGGCCGACAGCCTGGGCTGAGCCGAGGCGCGCATGATGCAACGGGCCGGCTTGCCGGCCCGTTGTCGTTGGCGTACTGCTAATCTTCGCTGTTTTCCTGTTCGGCACTCCCGGTCATGCGCATCGCCATGGGCATCGAATACGACGGTACCGATTTCTTCGGCTGGCAACGGCTGAAGGACGGCCCCAGCGTGCAGGCCCGGCTGGAACAGGCGCTGTCGCGGGTGGCCGACCATCTGGTGGACGTCAGCTGCGCCGGCCGCACCGACGCGGGCGTGCACGGGCGTTGCCAAGTGGTGCATTTCGACACGCCGGCGCAGCGCGACATGCGTGGCTGGGTGTTGGGCAGTTGCTCCAACCTGCCCGACAGCGTGGCGGTGCTGTGGGCGCAGCCGGTGGCGGACGACTTCCATGCGCGCTACGCCGCCCGTAGCCGGCGCTACCGGTACCGCATCCTCAATCGCCCCGTGCGCGCGGCGCTGGAGGCGCGCTACGTGACGTGGGAGCGCTTGCCGCTCGATGCCGGGCGCATGCACCAGGCCGCCCAGGCGTTGTTGGGATTGCACGATTTCAGCGCGTTCCGCGCGCTGTCCTGCCAGGCGAAACATCCCCATCGCACCGTGTTGTCGGTCGATGTGCGGCGCGATGGTGAATACGTCACGCTGGAGATCGAGGCGAACGGTTTCCTGCATCACATGGTGCGCAATATCGTGGGGTCGCTGCTGCTGGTTGGCCGTGGCGAGCGGCCGGTTGAATGGATGGCTGAACTGCTGGCCGGATGCGACCGCCAGGTGGCCGGTCCCACGGGTCCGGCGTCCGGCCTCACGTTTATCGGGCCGCGCTACGAGGCCCGTTGGGGCCTGCCATCGGAGGTGAGCCAATGACCCGCATCAAATGCTGCGGCATGACCCGCGTGGAGGATGCGCTGCTGGCGGCGCGGCTGGGTGCCGATGCCGTCGGCGTGGTGTTTGCCGCCCGCAGCAAGCGCCGCGTGGCGCTGGATCAGGCCGCATCGATCGTGGCTGCGATGCCGGCGTTCGTCACCACGGTGGCGTTGTTCATGGACGACGATGCGGAGCTGGTGCGGCAGGTACTGCGCGATGTGCGTCCGGACCTGCTGCAGTTCCATGGCCGCGAAACCGACGCCTGGTGCCAGCAGTTCGACCGGCCTTTCCTGAAGGCGGTGGCGATGGGCGAGGGCGCCGCGGCGCTGCCGGCCTTGCAGGCCTACCCGCATGCGCGCGGCCTGTTGCTGGACGGCCATGGCGCCGGTGAGCCCGGCGGCAGTGGCAAGACCTTCGACTGGTCATTGATACCGCCGGATATCAGGCCGCGCCTGATCCTGGCCGGCGGGCTCTCCCCCGCGAACGTGGCCAGGGCGGTGCGCGAAGCCCGGCCGTGGGCGGTCGACGTCGCCAGCGGTATCGAATCGTCGCCCGGCATCAAGGACCCCGCCAGGACCGCCGCCTTCATCCAGGCCGTTCGCGAGGCGGACGCCGGTCGTTAGGAACGTGGCGGTTCGTCCTCGGCCAGCTCGTTCGCCAGCCATGCGGCCAATGCGGGCGCACGCGGATCGTGCCGGCGATCGGGCAAGGCCAGTATCCAGGCGGCGTTGGTAGCCGCGAATCCCCACGGCGCCAACAGGCGTCCGGCGGCCAGTTCGTCGGCGACCAGCGGCGCCGGCACGATGGCCACGCCGAGGCCTGCGATGGCCGCTTCCAGCAGGTAGTAGAGATGGGGAAATCCCTGCCCTGACGGCGGCGAGCCGGGCAGCTTCGCCGCGCGTGCCCATTCGTGGGAAGCCTGTGGTCGCGATGCGGTATGTAGCAGGGGCTCGTCCAATAGGCAGGATGCGGGCTTGCCCTTCAATTTCGGCCAGCCGCTGTAACCGGGGCTGACGACCGGGCCGACCGTTTCCGGCGCCAGCACCTCAACCTCCCAATCCTTCGGCCACGGTGGCGCAGCCAACAGCAACGCGGCATCGAGGCCATCCAGCGCATGCGGCAGATCCTCCAGCGCCGACAAATGCAGGGGGAGTTCCGGCAGGTCGTGGCCCAGACGCTCCAGTCGCGGAATCACCCAGCGCGCCAGCAGGCTGCCGGAGCAGCCCAATACAAAGGGCGTGCGTGCGCGATCGCGGGAGATCTCGACACAGGCATCGCGGAGCTGGCCGAACGACAGCGCGGCGGCGTCCCTCAGCCGATGGCCCGCGGCGGTCAGGGTCACGCCACGTCCCTGGCGTTGAAACAGGGGCACCCCAAGCTCGGCCTCCAGTGCACGGATCTGGCGGCTGATCGCGCCGTGCGTCACGTGCAGTTCGCTGCCGGCGCGGCTGATGCTTTCCAGTCGCGCGGCGGCTTCGAAGGCGCGCAGGGCGGTCAGCGAGGGAAGTCCGCGGGCCATGGATACGTGAGTTTTCCTGACGGTTGATGTGCGATCTTATCGCTTTTTGCCGCGTTGGTGCTGCGCTATGGTGACGGCTTCGTCTCCGTCACATCGAGCTTCCACATGCCCACCATCGACGATTTCCATGCCTGGCCCGACGAGCACGGCCGCTTCGGCAACTACGGCGGCAGCTACGTCGCCGAGACCCTGATGGCGCCGCTGGCCGAGTTGACCGAAGCCTACCTGCGCCTGCGCAAGGACCCCGAATTCATCGCCGAGCTGGACCGCGACCTGAAGTACTACGTCGGTCGGCCCAGCCCGATCTATCACGCCGAACGCCTGTCCCGGCACGTGGGCGGGGCGCGCATCCTGCTCAAGCGCGAGGACCTGAACCACACCGGCGCGCACAAGGTCAACAACACGGTCGGCCAGGCACTCGTCGCCAAGCGCATGGGCAAGCCGCGCATCATCGCCGAGACCGGTGCCGGCCAGCACGGCGTGGCCAGTGCCACGGTGGCCGCACGGCTGGGCCTGAAGTGCGTGGTCTACATGGGCGCGGTGGACATCGAGCGGCAGAAGATGAATGTCTACCGCATGAAGCTGCTGGGCGCCGAGGTCGTGCCGGTGACGTCCGGTTCGAAGACACTGAAGGACGCGTTGAACGAGGCGATGCGCGACTGGGTTACCAACGTGGCCGATACCTTCTACATGATCGGCACCGTGGCCGGCCCGCATCCGTACCCGCTGATGGTGCGCGACTTCAACGCCATCGTGGGCCGCGAGGCGCGCGCGCAGATGCTGCAGGATTACGGCCGGCTGCCCGACGCGCTCACCGCCTGCGTCGGTGGCGGTTCCAACGCGATCGGCCTGTTCCACGAATTCCTCAACGATCGCGACGTACGCATCGTGGGTGCCGAGGCGGCGGGCGAAGGTATCGCCAGCGGGCATCATGCCGCGTCGCTGGCGGCGGGCCGGCCTGGCGTGCTGCACGGCAATCGCACCTATGTGCTGTGCGACGACAACGGCCAGATCACCGAGACGCACTCCATCTCCGCTGGCCTGGATTATCCCGGCGTGGGGCCGGAACATGCCTTCCTGAAGGACACCGGCCGCGCCGAGTACGTGGGCGTTTCCGACGACGAGGCGCTGGAGGCGTTCCATCTGCTGTGCCGCACCGAAGGCATCCTGCCCGCGCTGGAATCCAGCCACGCGGTGGCGCAGGCGATCAAGCTGGCGCGCGAGTATCCGAAGGACGGCCTGGTCCTGTGCAACCTGTCCGGCCGCGGCGACAAGGACGTGCATACCATTGCCGCGCGCGAAGGAGTGGAAGTATGAGCCGCATCGATCGCCGTTTCGCGGCCCTGAAAGCCGCCAGCCGCACCGGCCTGATTCCGTTCGTCACCGCCGGCGATCCGTCGCCCCCGCACATGGTCACGCTGATGCATGCGCTGGTGGAGGGCGGGGCCGACCTGATCGAGCTGGGTGTGCCGTTCTCCGATCCGATGGCCGATGGCCTGGTGATCCAGCACGCCAGCGAGCGGGCGATCGCCAAGGGCGTCGGCATCGGCGAGGTGCTGGGCTGGGTGGCCACGTTCCG
>JBIQMK010000262.1:0-4412 GCA_044463365.1 Rhodanobacter sp.
CTGGGCTGGTGGTTGGGCAGCGGCCTGCAGCCGTTGAGGTGGGCCACCTGGCTGGCGCCGCAGCCGGTGCAGCTGCAGGCAACACGTACCCGCGCCCGCTGGGCGGCGCTGGCCGCGTTCGCGGCCTACGTATTGGGCGGGTTCAACGAATGGACCTATGCGCGCGACTACATCGGCCTGCCGATCGCCGTGATCGTCCCGGTGCTCGGTACGCCGGCGCTCATGCTCACCCTCGGCGTATTGCTGTTCCAGCGGCTGCTGCGACGTCATCACGTGCTGGGCGCGGCGCTCGCGGTGCCGGCCACGTGGGTGGCCATCGAATACCTCAACAGCCTGGTGTCGCCCCACGGTACCTGGGGCAACATCGCGTACACGCAGATGAACGCGTTGCCGGTGATCCAGGTGGCCGCCATTACCGGCCTGTGGGGCATCAGCTTCCTGCTGCTGTTGTTGCCGGCTGCCATCGCCACCCAGGCGGCAGCGCAGACTTCACGGCACGGCCGCATGACGACGATGACGGTGGCGCTGGCATTGCTCGCCGCGGCAGTGATCTACGGCGTCGCCCGCCTTCAGGCTCCCGCGCAGACCACGCTGCGGATCGGCCTGGCGTCATTGCAGAAGCCGGAACAGCCTTCGCTGCAGGCCCCGGCCGGCCAGGCGCTGGAGGCGCGCTACGCGCAGGCGATCCGCCGCCTGGCCAGCGACGGCGCGCGGGTTGTGGTGATTCCGGAAACCTCGTTCGCCACCGACGCGTCCACCGTGCCGGGATTCGCGCAACTGGCGCAGCAGCATGATCTGACACTTAACGTGGGTATCGACTCCCGGGCAGACCCAAACGCCCGGCACAACGTGTCGATGGTGTTTCAGCCGGGCCTGGCGACGCCGGCCACCTACGCCAAGCACCATCTGCTCCCCGGACTCGAGTCTTTCACACCCGGGCAAACCTACCGCATGCTGGACGGCACGCCCCGGATCGGGCTGGCGATCTGCAAGGACATGGATTTCCACGACATCGGCCAGGCATATGCGGCGCTCGGCGCGCAACTGCTGCTGGTGCCGGCGAACGATTTCACCGTCGATGGCTGGCTGCATAGCCGCATGGCGATCATGCGCAGTGTGGAAAGCGGCTTTGCGCTGGCCCGTGCGGCCCGCAAAGGTCGCCTCACCTTGAGCGACGACCGTGGCCGGGTGCTCGCCGAGGCTTCCAGCGAACGCCGCGACGCCGAACTGGTGGGCGACCTGCCGCTGCGCACGACGCAAACCCTGTACGCGCAGTGGGGCGACTGGTTCGCCTGGCTGGATCTGACCCTGCTGGTGGCGTTGCTGGGTCTGGCCTGGTTGCCCCGACGCGATTGAAGTGGCCTTGCCGCATGGCGTGGCAAGCCGGGAAAGCGTCACTTGTCGCCGCGCGACGGTTCCGGCTTGTCGCGCGGCGGCGGTGGTGACGGCGGCACCGGCACGCCCCAATAGCGATCGACCAGGCTTTGCTGCTGCGCGCGGTCACGGTCGCGCCGCGCGTCGTCGGCGCGGTCGAACTGCCGAGCGGCGGACGGGTTGTTCGCATAAGGCTGCCTGGCAACGTTCGACACGCTCTGCTGCAGTTGTCCGCGGACCTGGCTCTGCTGGAATTCCTTGCGCAATTGCTGTTGCTGTACCTGTTGCTGGAATTGCCAATTGGGACGCGGCGGGACCGGCGCTATCCGCAGCGGTGGCGCGGTTTTCGGAATGGGCGGCGTCGGCTTGCGCTGCCCGGACTGCTGCGGCGCGGCCAGCGCAACGCCCAGCGGCAGCGCCAGGCCGAGGCCGATCAGCCAGCGGATACCTGGGTCAAAACGGGGGCGTCGCCATGTCATGGTCATGCATCTGCGCGATCATGGGTGATCGTTCTGCTCCATTTTAGGCATTGCACATGAATATCCTGTTTCGCCTGCTGGGCGCGTTGCTGTTTGCGCTCGGCGCCGGCTGCGCCACGCAGCCGCCAGCGGCGGGCAAGACTGCCAGCGCGCATCCGCTGTTGCTGATCTCGATCGACGGCTACCGCCCCGACTACCTCGCGCGGGGCTTGAGCCCCACCCTGGCGATGCTGGCGCGCGATGGCGTGCGGGCGCAGTCGATGCAGCCCTCGTTTCCATCGCTGACGTTTCCCAACCACTACACGCTGGTCACCGGCCTGCGCCCGGACCATCACGGCGTGGTCAACAACACCATGTTCGATGCACAGCTGGGCAAGTTCTCGCTGGGCAACCGCAAGGCAGTCAGCGACGGCCGCTGGTGGGATCAGGGCACGCCGCTCTGGGAAACCGCCGATCGCCATGGTCTGCGCACCGCCACCATGTTCTGGCCCGGTTCGGAGGCGGATATCCACGGCAAGCATCCGGATTACTGGAAGCCGTACGACGGCGCCATCACGCCCGATCAGCGCGTGGACCAGGTGTTGGCCTGGCTGGATCTGCCCACAGACCAGAGGCCTGGTTTTCTCACCTTGTATTTCGATGACGTCGACCACGCCGGCCATCATCACGGCCCGGACTCGCCGCAGGTGGACGACGCGTTGCGCCGTACCGATGCCGCGCTGGCGCGGCTGGTGGATGGCTTGCGGCGATGCGGCCTCATCGACCGCATCAACCTGATCGTGCTGTCCGACCACGGCATGGCCAGCGTGCCGCTGCAGAACAGCGTGCTGATCGACAAGCTGATCCCGCTGGATCAGGTGCAGACCGTCAGCCTGGGCGTGCTGGCCGGCTTCAATCCCTTGTCCGATGCACCCGCCGCGCTGGCCGCGTTCGCCCGCATCGAGAAGCAGCTGGAGCAACCGCAGCCGAACATGGATTGCTGGGACAAGACGCGCGTGCCGGCGCGACTGGCCTACGGCCACAACGCCCGCGTGCCGCAGCTGCTGTGTTCGGCGCACGTGGGCTGGCGCATCACCACCACGGCGTACATGGCCAGCCACAAGGGCCGCGTCAGCGTGGGCGAGCACGGCTACGACAATGCCGCGCCCGCCATGCAGGCACTGTTCGTGGCACACGGACCGGATTTCCGTATGGGCCTCACGGTGGCCCCGTTCGCGAACGTGGATGTCTATCCGCTGATGGCGCACCTGCTGGGCATTGCTGCATTGCCGAACGACGGTGATTACACGGCGGTGGAGGACATGCTGCGGCCGGCGTCGCGCTGAAAACCGGGGGAACGGCCGCCACCCACCTTCCCGCAAGTTACACTTGCCCGCTTGTCTCCACGCCATCGCCGCGTGCGACCGTGCCCGCCGACGCCATGGCGCGGGTCACGCTCGCGCCACGGCCAGATTTGCCTTATGTCGAAACCCCTGCCGCATCCGCCCCTGCCCACCACGCCGAAACAGCGCCGCTACTGGACGCCGCCGGATGGCTCGGCGCGCGCGCTGCTGATCGCGGAAACCGCGCGTTCGCATGCCGGCCTGGTGGTGGCGGTGACGCGCGACACCCAACGCGCCCGTGCGCTGGAAGACGAGTTGCGTGTGTTCGGCGGCACCCTGCCGGTGCTGCATTTCCCGGACTGGGAAACCCTGCCCTACGACGTATTCAGTCCGCATCCGGAGATCGTCTCCCAACGCATCGCCACGCTGTACCGGTTGCCCAGCATCCAGCGCGGCGTGCTGGTGGTGCCGGTGGCCACGCTGATGCAGCGGATCGCCCCGCGCAGTCACATCACCGGCGCGGGCCTGGTATTGGACAAGGGCCAGAAACTGGACCTGGCGCACGAGCAGCGGCGGCTGGAAGCCTCCGGCTACCGGCACGTGCCGCAGGTCGCCGAGCCGGGTGATTTCGCGGTACGTGGCGCGCTGATCGACATCTACCCGATGGGCAGCGACGAGCCGTATCGCATCGAGCTGTTCGATGACGAGGTGGAGTCGATCCGCAGCTTCGACCCGGAAAGCCAGCGCTCGCAGCAGCAGGTGGAAAAGATCGAGCTGTTGCCCGCGCGCGAATTCCCACTCACCGAGGAATCGGCGAAATCGTTCCGCAGCAACCTGCGCGAGCGCTTCCCCATCGACGTGCGCCGCTGCCCGCTATACCAGGACATCAAGGAAGGCGTCACGCCAGGCGGCATCGAGTACTACCTGCCGCTGTTCTTCGAGCAGACCGCCACATTGTTCGACTACCTGGCCGACGACGCGTTGTTCGTGCTGGGCGAAGGCGTGGGCGCGGCCGCGGACCAATTCTGGACGCAGACCGCCGAGCGCTACGACCAGCGCGCCCACGACATCGAACGCCCGGTGCTGCCGCCCGCGGAGCTGTATCTGCCGCCGGAGCAATGGCGCGCCCAGCTCAACAAGCGGCTGCGGGTGGAAGTGGTGGAACCCGGCCACGAGCACGCCGTGTCCGTAGGCACGCAACCCGCGCCGGATGTGCCGCTCAATCGCAAGGGTGAAG
>JBIQMK010000263.1:0-4367 GCA_044463365.1 Rhodanobacter sp.
GCGCGGGTCAACAACATCCTGGAGGCGCAGCAATTCGATGACACCGACACGGGGCGCTTTTTCATGCGCATCGTGTTCGAGTCGCTGGCGGCCGATGCCACGCTAGCCAGCCTGCAGGCCGATTTCGCCCCGGTGGCGGAGCGTTTCGACATGCAATGGCAACTGCGTGACCGCAGCGAGCGGCGACGCGTGCTGCTGCTGGTGTCGAAATTCGACCACTGCCTGGCCGACGTGCTGTACCGGTGGCGCACGGGTGAACTGACGATGGACATCGTCGGCATCGTGGCCAACCATCCGCGCGAGACGTATCGTCACCTCGATCTCGACGCCATCCCGTTTCACTACCTGCCCGCCGACCGCAACCGCAAGGCGGCGCAGGAAGCGTTGCTGTGGCAGGTGATCGAGCAGAGCCAGTGCGATCTGGTGGTGCTCGCCCGCTACATGCAGGTGCTGTCGGACGAACTCACGGCGAAGCTGGCCGGACGCTGCATCAACATCCACCACTCCTTCCTGCCCGGCTTCAAGGGCGCGCGTCCGTACCACCAGGCGCACCGGCGCGGGGTCAAGCTGATCGGCGCCACCACGCACTTCGTCACCGCGGAGCTGGACGAAGGCCCGATCATCGAGCAGGACATCGAGCGCGTCACCCACCACGACACGCCCGAGGACATGATTCGCATCGGCCGCGACATCGAGCGACGCGTTCTGGCGCGGACCCTGCGCCACTACCTCGACGACCGCATCCTGCTCAACGGCGACAAGACGGTGGTGTTCAGCGCCTAGTTTTGCGGTCCGCACGATCAGGACCTGCCGCCCCGCACTCGAGTCGCCGCCGATCGATCGGCGCACAGCGGTTGCACGCCCTTTGTGCATCGCACTATATTGCGGGCTATCGCACTAACGCGTTAATACATTGCGGATCGGCGATACCTGCCATCCGCCATCTTTTTCCCGGGGAACCCTTGATGTCCTTCATCCACGAGACGCTGACGCGCCTGCGCAAGAGCAGTCCGGCGCAAAACGAGTTCTACCAGGCTGCCGGCGAAATCCTGGAATGCCTGCAGCCGTTGCTGGATACCGAACCGCGCTATCGCCAGCACAACATCATCGAGCGCATCGTGGAGCCGGAGCGGCAGATCTTCTTCCGGGTGTGCTGGACCGACGACGCCGGCAAGGTCCAGGTCAACAAGGGCTACCGCGTGCAGTTCAGTTCCGCGCTGGGGCCGTACAAGGGTGGCCTGCGCTTCCACCCGTCGGTCAACGCCAGCATCATCAAGTTTCTGGGTTTCGAGCAGATCTTCAAGAACGCGCTGACCGGGCTGTCCATCGGCGGCGCCAAGGGCGGCTCGGACTTCGACCCCAAGGGCAAGTCCGACGCGGAAGTCATGCGCTTCTGCCAGTCCTTCATGAACGAGCTGTACCGCCACATCGGCCCGACCACCGACGTGCCCGCCGGCGACATCGGCGTGGGCACGCGCGAGATCGGCTATCTCTATGGCCAGTACAAGCGCCTCACCGGCCACTACGAAGGCGTGCTGACCGGCAAGGGCCTGAACTGGGGCGGTTCGCTGGGGCGCAAGGAAGCCACCGGCTACGGCACGGTCTATTTCGCGCAGCACATGCTGCAGGCGCGCGGCGAGGATTTCGAGGGCAAGGTGTGCCTGGTTTCCGGCGCCGGCAACGTGGCGATCTACACCATCGAAAAGCTGTACCAGCTGGGTGCGCGGCCGATCACCTGCTCCGATTCGCTGGGCACGATCCACCACCCGGCCGGCATCAACCTGGAAACGCTGAAGCTGCTGAAGGAGGTCAAGCGCGCCTCGTTGAGCGAGTACACCGCACACCACCCCGACGCCACCTATATCCCGCGCGGCGATTACCCCGAAGACGGCCACGCGGTGTGGCGGATCAAGGCGGATGCCGCGTTCCCCTCGGCCACGCAGAACGAGGTCACCGCCGCCGATGCCAAGGCGCTGCTGGCCAACGGCGTCACCTGCATTGCCGAAGGCGCCAACATGGGCTCCACCGCCGACGCCATCGACATCCTGCTGGCCAGCAAGATCGCCTACGGCCCGGGCAAGGCGGCCAATGCGGGCGGCGTGGCCACCAGCCAGCTGGAAATGGCGCAGAACAGCGGCATGCAGCAATGGACGATGGAGCGGGTCGACGGCAAGCTGCATGAAATCATGGCCGGCATCTACCAAAGCTGCACCGCCGCCGCCGAGGAATTCGGCGAGCCGCACAACTTGGTGCTGGGCGCCAACATCGCCGGCTTCCGCAAGGTGGCCGATGCGATGATCGATCAGGGCGTGTACTGAGGCAGCGCGATTCGCGATGACCAGCCTTCGGCTGTTGAAGACCGGGATTCGGGAAAGCATCGCGCGCTAGCGGAATGTTCTGTAGGAGCGGCTTCAGCCGCGACGCTGTTCACCTGGCCAAGGCGGAAGCGTCGCGACTGAAGTCGCTCCTACAAAAGCTTCAGCGGCAGGCGTCGATCGCTTCGCCGAGGCGCTCGACACCGATCACCTGCATGTCGCCCACCTTGCCCTTCTTCGGCGCATTGGCCTTGGGCACGATCGCCTGGCGGAAACCGTGATGCGCGGCTTCCTTCAGGCGCTCCTCGCCATTGGGCACCGGGCGGATCTCGCCCGACAAACCGACTTCACCAAAGGTGATCATGTGCTCCGGCAGCGGCCGGTCGCGCAGGGATGACAGCACCGCCAACAGCACCGGCAGGTCGGCCGCGGTTTCCTGCACGCGGATACCGCCCACCACGTTGACGAACACGTCCTGGTCGTAGGCGGCCACGCCCCCGTGCCGGTGCAGCACCGCCAGCAGCATCGCCAGCCGGTTCTGTTCCAGGCCCAGGGTGACGCGGCGCGGATTGCCCAGCGACGATTGATCGACCAGCGCCTGCACCTCCACCAGCAGCGGCCGCGTGCCCTCGCGCGTCACCATCACTGCGCTGCCGGGCGTCGGGCCAGCATGCGACGAGAGGAAGATCGCCGACGGATTGGGCACCTCGCGCAGGCCCTTGTCGCTCATCGCGAACACGCCCAGCTCGTTGACCGCGCCGAAGCGGTTCTTGAACGCGCGCAGCACGCGGAAGCGGCTGCCCGATTCGCCCTCGAAATACAGCACCGCGTCGACCATGTGCTCCAGCACGCGTGGCCCGGCGATGCCACCCTCCTTGGTCACGTGGCCGACCAGGAACACCGAGGTGCCGGTTTCCTTGGCGAAGCGGGTGAGCTTGGCCGCCGACTCGCGCACTTGCGATACCGAACCGGGTGCGGCCGTCAGCAGCTCGGTCCAGATGGTCTGGATCGAGTCGATCACCAATACCCGCGGCCGCGTCGTCAGCGCCTGTTCCAGGATCCGCTCGATGCAGGTCTCGGCCAGCGCCTGCAGCGGCGCCAGTGGCAGATCCAGCCGCTGCGCGCGCGACGCCACCTGCGACAGCGACTCCTCGCCGGTGACGTACACGCTGGGCAGGTGCGCGCCCAGCGTTCCCAGCATCTGCAGCAGCAAGGTCGACTTGCCGATGCCCGGGTCGCCGCCGATCAACACCACCGAGCCCTGCACCAGCCCGCCGCCCAGCACCCGGTCCAGTTCGCCGATGCCGGTCAGCGTGCGCGCCTCGGTGGTGAGCGCCACCTCGGTCAGCGGCGTGATCCGGGCCGAGCCGGCGGCGTTGCCTGCGTAGTTCGAGCGCTGCGCCCCGGCCGACACGGCCGCTGGCGAAGAAGGCGCCAACACGACCGCGCTGAGGGTGTTCCACACGCCGCATTCGACGCATTGCCCCTGCCATTTGCTGTGCTCGGCACCGCAATCGGTGCAGACGTAGGCGGTCTTGGCTTTGGCCATGGGATTTCCAGCGGTGTATTGAGGCGTTGAAGCTTAGCGGTCGGTCATCGCAAACGGCGAGACGCCATGGCGGGGATGCTTGTGGGTTTTCGCCGCGCGCGGTTGGCGCTGGGGCTTCGAAAGGGGTGGCTGAGGCAGGAACGCCCCCTCACCCCAGCCCTCTCCCCCGGATTGCGCCGGGGGAGAGGGAGCGAAAGTGCGGCATCCGAAAGCTCTCCGAATCCCGGCCTTCAACAGCCGAAGGCTGGTCATCCCGAATCCCGAATCCCAACCCTAGTCGAAGCTGCCCACGAAGGAATCAGCCGCGTAGTTCTCGAACTTCGTGTAGTGGCCCAGGAAGGTCAGCTTGCAGGTGTCCGTGGGGCCGTTGCGCTGCTTGCCGATGATGATTTCGGCGATGCCCTTGTCGGGCGAATCCTTGTTGTAGTACTCGTCGCGGTAGATGAACATGATCACGTCGGCGTCCTGCTCGATGGCGCCGGACTCGCGCAGGTCGGACATCA
>JBIQMK010000264.1:0-4339 GCA_044463365.1 Rhodanobacter sp.
CCGCGGCGACCGAGATGATCGTCAGCACCAGCCACAGCAGTGCCACCTTGCCGCGCTGCCAGAAGCGGCTGCCGTCATCGCGCGCGCGCAGGCCGCGCCGGCCGATCGCAAACAGCACCAGCGCGCCGACCACCAGCAAGGCCAGCCAGCGACCGATCGGATACGACTCGCGGATGTTGCCGATCACCTCGGTGGTGTAGACCAGATAGTCCACCGCGATGAAATTGAAGCGCACGCTGAACTCGTTCCAGAACACCAGCTCCGACGCCGCCACGAACAGCAGCCCGTACAAAAGCAGCAGGGCAAAGCCGTACAGCACCCACTGGCCGGCACGCGAGGTATAGGTGAACGCCGTCAGCGGCAGCACGAAGAGGAACGGCAGGATCGCCGGCCAGGTGGTCCTCAGGGTGGCGTGGTACATCCGGTGCAACACGACCAGGCAGATCGCACACGCCAGCACCACGGCGGCCGCCGTCAACAGCCAGCGCCGCAGGTTGGATGTGCGCCCGGCGCGCGTGGGCACCAGCCACAGAAACAGGACCAGCGGCCAGGCCACGTAGATGAAGGTGATCAGGTCGTAGCCCAGGCCCACGCCGAATGCGTACAACAGGTTCAGCGGCGTGTGCGGCACCTCGTGGCCGGACATGACCAGCAGCACCACGCGGGTGACGAACGCGATCGCCAGGAAGACGATGCCCAGCCACAGCAGCGGGCGAAAACGCTGGCGCAGCGATGTTGACGGCAAATAGGTGCGCGGCACGGGGCAGCTCCAGCAGGCGTGGGGTTGATCGTCGGCCCGGACCGGCGATCAGAATCGCGGCTTTATAGCGCGGATCAGCTTGCCGAATGCTTAGTTTTAACCGTGGCGATGGCATCGATGCGCGCCCGCTCCATCGCTGCGCCGATCGCCGGCCCGGTCAGACCCTGCGCCACGAAGGTGGAAGCACTGACGGCGGCAGCCGCGGCACAGGCTTCGCGCAGGTAGTCCGCTTGCGGGTAAGCGTCGTTCTCGTGACCAAGGCGGCCACGCTTGTCCGCCATGCAGGCGGCCAGGAAAACGTCCAGCCGTGCCGGGCGCCGCAGGGCATCCAGCGAGCCCAGCAGCCTGGCCACGGTGGCGGCTTTCAGTTCGAGCGCGCGGTGCGCATTCAGATGCTCGCGGCAGACCGCCTCGGCCAGCGCCGCGTGTTCGGTGGGCACCTTCAGTCGCGCCGCCAGCTGGCGCAGCGGGGCCACCCCGCGTTGTTCGTGGCCGATGTGGCGGGGCAGGGTGTCGGCCGGCGTCAGCGCCTTGCCCAGGTCGTGGGTGAGTGCGCAGAAGCCCACCAGGTCGTTGCCCGGCGCCAATGCCGCGGCCGCATCCAGCACCATTTCCACGTGCACGCCGGTATCGACCTCCGGATGGAACTCGGCGCGCTGCGGCACGCCATACAACGCATCCACCTCGGGAAACAGCACGCGCAGCGCACCGGCTTCGCGCAACACGCGCAGGAAGGCCGAAGGCTGCGGCTCGGTCAGCGCCTTGCGCGTTTCCGCCCACACGCGTTCGGGCACCAGGTGGTCGACCTCGCCATCGCGCACCATCTGCTGCATCAGGGCCATGGTCTCGGCCGCCACCGTGAAACCCAGCGGCGCGAAGCGGGCGGCGAAGCGGGCCACGCGCAGCACGCGTACCGGGTCTTCCACGAACGCGGGCGACACGTGGCGCAGCACCCGCGCCTCGATATCGCGCACGCCATCGAACGGATCGGTCAGCACGCCGTGCTCGTCGCGGGCGATCGCGTTGATGGTGAGGTCGCGCCGCGCCAGATCCTGCTCCAGCGTCACCGTGGCGTCGGCCTGGAATACAAAGCCGTGATAGCCGCGACCGGTCTTGCGCTCGGTGCGCGCCAACGCGTATTCCTCGCCCGTGTCCGGATGCAGGAACACGGGAAAATCCTTGCCCACCGGCCTGTAACCCAGCGCCAGCAGGTCGTCCGGCGTGGCCCCGACCACCACGTGGTCGTGGTCCACCACCGGCCGCCCCAGCAAGGCATCGCGGACGGCGCCGCCGACGAGATAGATCTGCATCCCGCGATCCTGCCATGCACCGCGCATGCGCATCGTCATGGCGTTCAGCGGGCGGCGTAGATGAAGCCGTCGTCGCTGCCGAAATACACGCTGCCGTCGTGCACGGCGGGCGACGAGTAGATCGTGCCCTCGGTGGAGACGTAGCCCAGCAACTTGCCCGTGGACCGCGCCAGCGCCACCAGCTCGCCATCGCACAAGCCCACGTACACGGCCGCACCGACCACCACCGGCGAGGAGAACACGCGGCCGCGGGCGTCGAACGACCATTGCTGCTTGCCGGTGGCCGCATCCAGCCCCAGCACGGTATGCGCGTCAGACGTGCCGACGTAGACCATGCCATCGGCCACGGCGGGGCTGGAGATCACCCAGGAGCCGTGGTTGTCGAAGGCCCAGCGTTTGGTGCCGGTATGGGCGTCGAGCGCGTAGAGAAAGCCGTCGCGACTGCCGAAATACACCGTGCCGCCGGCCACGGCGGGCGACGATTGCACTTCGCCCAGCGGAAACTGCGGGTTGCCCGCGGTCTTGAACGTCCAGCGCGGTTTGCCGCTGCGGGCGTCCAGCGCGTAGAGATTGCCGTCCATGCTGCCGGCGTAGACCACGCCATCGGCCACTGCCGGCGTGGCGCGCACCCGCGCCTTGGTCTGGAACGACCACAGCCGCTTGCCGTCGGCGGCGGCCAGCGCATGCACGCGGCCATCGGCTCCGCCCACGTACACCACGCCATCGGCGACGACAGGCGAGGATTGGTAGAAATCCCAACCCATGTACGGCGGTGGCAGCGGCTTGCCGGTGCGGACGCTCCAGCGCGGCCGGCCGCTGGCGGCATCGATGCCGTAGACCGTGCCGTCGCCGGCGGCGACGTACACCGAGTCGGTGTCCGTGGCCGGCGACGAGGTCAGCTCGCCATCGGTGCGGAACGTCCATTTCGCCTTGCCATCGGCGGCCGCAAGCGCGTAGATGTTGCCGTCATGGCTGCCCACGTAGACGGTGTCGTGGGCCACCACCGGGCTGGAACGGTTCAACCGGCCGGTGTGGAATTTCCACGCCGGCGCAATGAGGCCGGGCGCCCTGGCATTCAGCAGCGCGTCGCGCCAGCCGCTGGTGGCGCACACGCCGCTGCGCTCGGGAACACAACCGAACATCCCCGCTCGCGCGTTCGGCGTGCACAGCATGGCGCCCCATGCCACGACGGCAGACATCAGCATTCGCATCCAGCAATTCGACGACATTCGTGCAATTCCCCTTTGGTTCCCCCGGCAGCAGGCCTGCCGGGTACAGGATGATGGTGTGGCGGCAGGCTCAGCGCCGCAGCGAGCGCGCGGCGGACAGGCGCCGTTGCCGCGCGGACGTTTCCAGCAGTCGCGGTACCCAGGGCGCGAAAGGCTGTGGCGCGATCCCCAGCATCGCATAGCCGTCGTGCTTGCCGACGGAGTCGGTGCGCAGCGAGCGGAAATTGTCCAGCGAGAAAGGCTTGCCCGGCAGCAGCTCGGCCAGTTGCGCCTGCAGGCGGCCGAGGCCATCGGGCAGGTCAAGGATCGGCGTGTGGCGGCCGCTGGCGGTACGGATCAGTCGCACGATCTCGCCCAGCGAAAGCACATCCGGACCATACAGTTCGAAGCCGCGTTGGCGGCCGAGTGCGGGCGTGGCGACGCAGCGGGCAATGGCTTCGGCCACGTCGCCCACCCAGGTCGGCGCCAGTCGCGCCCGCGAGCGTGCCAGCGGCAGCACGGGCCAGCGCCGCAGCAGGCGCGCAAAGCGGCTGACCAGGCCATCGCCCTCGCCGAACATCACGCTGGGCTGGTACACGGTCCAGTCCAGCCCGGACTGGCGCACGCGGGCCTCCATCTGGCCGCGCGATTTCAGATAGAGCGACAGGCCCTGGCCAGCCTTCAGCGCGCTCATCTGGTGCAGCCGCGTCACCCCGTTGCGGCGGCAGGCCTCGATCAGCTTTTCGACCAGCTCCACGTGCACGTGCTCGAAGCTGTGGATGCCGCGCGGGTTGAGGATGCCGACCAGATTGATCACCGCGTCAAAGCCGGCCAGTTCGCGTTGCAGGGTGGCCGGGTCGTGCACGTCGGCGCTGCGCACCTGCACGCCCGGCAGCACGCCCAGCTCGCGGTGCCGGGCCCGGTTGCGGCTCAGCAGCACGATGCGGTGGCCGTCGGCGGCCAGCCGGGGTACCAGGTGCCGGCCGACGAAGCCGGTGCCGCCGAGAACGACGAGTCGCTGCGCCGGCATGCTCAGCGCGCGCCCGTCGGTGCGGTCGATG
>JBIQMK010000265.1:0-4339 GCA_044463365.1 Rhodanobacter sp.
CGTGCGCAGATCCATGTCGTTCGGTGCGGTGCCGGCCTTGGCACTATCCAGCTTGTCATCAGCGCGTTCGACGGTATACCAGAACACCTGTCCGAGGCCCGACGTGTTCGGGCCCATCTCCGGTTTGCCATACCCAGCCGGCAGCCGATCACCAACCTGCTGAAGGCGCTCGTTGACCAGCTGACGGGCGAAGTAGATGTCCATGCTGTCGTCGAAATACACCGACACGAACGACAAGCCGAACAGGCTCACCGAGCGGATCTGTTCCACCTTGGGCAGGCCGGCCAAGGCTGACTCCACCGGCGTGGTGAGCAGTAGCTCCACATCCTCCGCCGCGAGGCCCGACGCCTCCGTGTAGACATTGACCTGCACCGGCGTGACATCCGGAAACGCATCGATGGGCAGCTGACGTACCGCCTGAAAACCGAGAAAGCCGATCACCACGAAGATGATCAGCACCAGCACCTTGTAGCGCAGGGAAAATTCAACCAGACGTTCCAGCATCATTCTTCTCCCAGCTGCGAACGCAGCAAACGGGCCTTCAAGGCGAAGGCGCCCTTGCGCACATAGGTGTCACCGGCCTTGAGGCCTTGCGTGACGACCGTCCAGCCATCGCGCGTGTCGCCGACCATCACCGGTGCCGGCTCAAACTGGCCCTTGCCCTTGGCGAGGAACACGGTCGGCTGGTTCTGCAGCAGCACGATCGCGTCGGCCGGTACCGCGAGCTTCTGCACCGCACTACCTACGGCGATGCGCGCTTCGACCAGCTCACCGGGATGCAGTAGATCCTTGCGGTTATCGACCTCGATGCGTACCGGCACCGTGCGCGTGCGCTCATCGGTTTGATGCGAACGCTGCACGACCTTGCCGGGTATTTCGGTGTCGTGCACGAGAATGCGGACATCGGCGTCGGGCTTGACCCGTTCGGCATCGGCTGGGGCCATCTGCGCGACGACCCAAACCGAATCTTCCTTGACTAGGGTGAACAGCGTGCGGCCGGGCTCCACCCGCTCGCCCACCAGAAACTCATCGGTGGTCACACGACCGGCGGCCGGCGCGAGCAGCTCGAAACTGCCGTCGGCACCGGCCGATCCCTTGCGCAGCAAGCCGCCGATCTGTCCCTCGGACAGACCGTAGGCGCGCAACTTGGCGCGGGCCTGATCGCGTTGCACCTTCGCCTCGTTGTAGCGTCGGGCCGACACCGCCTGTGGCCCGAGCGACGCGATCCGTTGCCAGTCCTGCTCGGCCACAATCAGCGCACCTTGCGTGGCGGCCACCTCGACGCTGGAGAGCACCACCAACGGCGCGCCCGCTTTCACGACGTCGCCCAGCCGAGCCTTGCGGTCGAGCACCTGCGATTCCACCCGCGGCGACACCAGCACGGTGGAATAGGCATCGGCTTTCACTTCGCCGGGGGCTTTCAGTTCATCCGTCAGCGCGCGTAGGGCGGCCTTGTCGAGGACAAGGCCGGCGTCCTTGATCGCCTTGGCGTCCAGCGCGAGCGGATTGGCGGGTGCCGGTTCCTGCGCCATGACGGGGCCGGCCAGCGCAGTAAACAGTGCCATGCCCAGCAGGCTGCGTTTCAAAAGAGAGAGATTCATCGGGAGACTTCCAGATTGGGGCCGTTTTGAGTACGGCCGTCGAGCCAGTCGGTCAGACGGCCCGCAGCGGTGAGGTAGTCGAACCAGGTCTGCCAGGTCTGGCTTTCCAGTTCCTGGCCGGACAGTGCGGTGTCGAGACTTTGCTTGAGCTGTACGAGGTAATCGGAGGTGCTGATTTCGCCGGCACGCCAGAGCTTTTCCAGCAGCGCGGTGCGATCCTCGAACGCGGCGGCACGGCCGGTGCGGAATGCCTCGGCGGCACCGCGCAAGGCGGCGTAGCGCGCTTGCGCTTCCTGCTGTCCGGCACGCAGCACAAATTGGCGCGAGCGCACGTCCGCGGCGGCCGCATCGGCTTCCGCACGAGCGGCATCCACTTCGGCGCGTCCCGTATTGAGCACCGGCAAGGGAATGGACACACTCACGCCGATCACCTGATCGGTCCGTGGCCCGCTGCGCACCTGGCCACCCGTCAGGCTGAGCGTGGGATCGGGGATGCGCGCCCGGCGTGCGACCTGCACGCCGGCCTCAGCGCTCGCTTGCCGGGCGCGGGCCTGACGCAGTTCCGGCAGCTCGTCGACGGGCAACGGCGCGGCACTTTCGAGTGCCGGTGACAGGCCCTTGGGCAACGGAGGCAGCGCGGTCAGTTGATCGCCGCTGATGGCCAGCAGCGCCGCACGGGCCGCGGCCTCATTGCTCGCGAGCGTCGCCTGTTGCACCTGCGCCTCACCCAAGGCCAAGCCGGCCAGATCGCGCTCCGGACTGCTGATATCGCCGACCTTCAGTCGCTGCGCGGCCAGGTCATCGAAGCGCTGCATCAGCGCTAGGCGACGCTGACCCAACTCGCTCTGTCGAGCCGCAAGTGCGGCCGTCGACCACGCTTTCAGCCAGCGGGTGGCGACGTCACGGCGCCGCAGGTTGTACCCAGCTTCGGCAGCCAGCAGGTCGGCCTCACCCTGGCTGGCCCGGGCACGACGCTTGCCGGACAGATCCAGCGGCAGGCTGATGCCCGCCGTGCGCCGATTGGCGTCCGCGTTCTCCGCATCGAGCGACAGTGAGGGGTTGTACAGCGGCTGCGCAGCGGCACGCGCACGGGCCTGGGCAGCATCAAGGTCTGCCCGCGCGGCCTGCACCTCGGGACTGGCTTGCCAGATACGGCGCACCGCATCCTGCAAGGGAGACGTCGCCAACGATGTCGGCGGAGAAGCTACCGGTGAGGAAGGATGGGATACGGGGGCGGCACTGAGCATCGCCGCATACAACAGACACACGGCGCCGATCGGCACCGAACGAAAAACAGACATGAAGCCATCTCCTGAAAACGATCACGAGGCGACGCACCGCACAGGCGGTGGCATCGCGAAACGGAACGGGTTCAGACGATGGGGGGGCGTAGCAGCGAGCCGGTCGTGGCCGGCGTGAATCCCGAATGGAGGGTGAGCGGTGCGAAGCGTGCTTCCATCATGGCGATGGGGAGCGGCGTGCTGGCCGGCAATGTCACCGAATGCGCACAGGCACAATGGCAGCTGCGCCCTTCACCCAGAAGACAGGGGTTCGCATCGTCAGCCGATACCGTACTGACGGCGGTATCCGCCAACAAGGTGGTCGGGGCAGCAGCGGTCGCCGAAGCGAATTGCGCCCCCGGTCCATCGGCCACGCAGATCGATCCACTGACCAGTTTGATCAGCAACACGGCCACGGCCAACACCCACAATCCGCGGTGGCGGCGCAGGCGAGTCAGCAGTGATGGTGCAGACCGATACATCGTTCGATCCTATACGACAACCGCGCTGTTAGACAATTTCATTTGGGCGCCGGTCGTGATGAATTCAGACAGCCACTACCGGCACCGTTTGACCCCTACGAAGGATGGTCTATCCGCAGCACGGCGTCAGGTGCAGTCATTTCGATCGCCGCCCGAGCGCGGGCGCGCTGCGCGGAAGCGCGAGACGGCGCGTCGGCATAGCCGTTCCGCTCGGTCACGAACTTGCGACAGGCTATCGCCTACCTTGTTGCCGTTTCCTACGGAGATCCGCGATGAAGAATTCCTACGTGCGTTTCCTCGCCATGATTGCCACCGCCACGGTGGTCATGTTCGGCGTGATGTACCTCAACACTTACCGGCTGGATCACGTGTTCTGGAGCCAGACCCGCGCCTGGATGGCGCTGGTGATGGGCGCGACCATGGCGGTGATCATGCTGGGCTTCATGCTGCACATGTACGCCAGCCGCACGGTGAACCTCGCCATCGTTGGCGGCGCCGTGGTGGTGTTTGCCGCGGCGCTCTATCTCGTGCGCAGCCAGGCTACCGTGGAAGATATTTCCTACATGAAAGCGATGATTCCGCATCACTCGATCGCCATTCTCACCAGCGAACGTGCCCACATTTCGGATCCGCGCGTGCGCAAGCTCGCCGATGAAATTATCGCTTCGCAAAAGCGCGAGATCGGCGAGATGAAGGCACTGATCAAGAATCTGGAATCGAAGCAGGCGCAGCCGTAAGCATATGTTTGGAGGCCGCCACCGTGACGGGCGCTGGTCTATGTCGATAGATGCATGCGATCTGCCGCTTATGGCTGTGCTGGCGCGATCGCGGTCACCGTGCTGGCCATGCCGGCCGGATGCAGGCTGAAGCGCACTTTGTCGCCGACCTTGACGCCCTTGAGCAGATCCGGTGACGCCAGCTTGAAGGTCATCGTCATCGCCGGCCACCCGATCGCGGCGATGGCTTCATGCTGCAA
>JBIQMK010000266.1:0-4335 GCA_044463365.1 Rhodanobacter sp.
CTCCATGCCGACCAGGAACACCACGGGGAATTCCAGCCCCTTGGCCGAATGCAGCGTCATCAACTGCACGCAGTCGTCGCCGGCTTCGCCCTGGTGTTCGCCGGCTTCCAGCGTGGCGTGCGCCAGGAACGCTGAAAGCTCGCTGAGCCCCAGTTCGTTGTCTTCGTCGGTGCGCTCGAAGCGGCTGGCCACGTTGACCAGTTCGTCGAGGTTCTCGACGCGGGCTTCGCCGTTGCCGCGGCTGTCTTTTTCGTAGAAGTCGCGCAGGCCGCTGTGGATGATGGCGTGGTCGATCTGCTCGGCGAGGGTGAGGGCGGGAATCGGGAATGGGGAACCGGGAATGGGAGGATCAACAGCGGGAAGCGCGGTATCTGCTTTATCGATTCCCGATTCCCCATTCCCGATTCCCGTGAAGCTGCGCGCCATTTCATCGATCAGGCCAAGAAAAGCCTTCACCGCGTTCTTCGCCCGCCCCGCCAGTTCGCCGCCGCTGCTCAATTCACCCAACGCGGCTTCCCACATCGAGACATCCTCGCGACGGGCGCGGCGACGCAGCGCATCCAGCGTGCGATCGCCGATGCCACGGGCGGGCGTGTTCACCGCGCGCTCGAAGGCGGCGTCGTCATGGCGATTGGCGGTGAGGCGCAGGTAGGCCAGCGCGTCCTTCACTTCGGCGCGGTCGAAGAAGCGCTGGCCGCCATAGACGCGGTAGGCGATGTTGCGCTGGACCAGTTGCTCCTCGAAATTGCGCGACTGCGCGTTGGAGCGGTACAGGATCGCGCAGTCCTTCGCGTCGCCGTGCTCGGCGATGAATTCGCGGATGCGTTCGATCACGAAACGCGCCTCGTCCTGCTCGTTGTAGGCCGCGTACAACGCGATGCGTTCGCCCTCGTCGCCCGCCGTCCACAACTGCTTGCCCAGGCGGCTGCCGTTGCGCTGGATCACGCTGTTGGCGGCTTTCAGGATGGTGGAGGTGGAGCGGTAGTTCTGCTCCAGCTTGATGGTGCGCGCACCGGGAAAGTCGCGCAGGAATTGCTGCACGTTCTCCACCTTGGCGCCGCGCCAGCCATAGATCGCCTGGTCGTCGTCGCCGACCACGAACACCTGGCCGGTGGCGCCCGCCAGTACGCGAATCCAGGCGTATTGCAGCGTGTTGGTGTCCTGGAATTCGTCCACCAGCAGGTAGCGCCAGCGTTGCTGGTAATGCTCCAGCACGGCGGGATTCTTCAGCCACAGTTCGTGCGCGCGCAGCAGCAGTTCGGCGAAATCGACCAGCCCGGCGCGGCGGCAGGCGTCTTCGTAGGCCTGGTAGATCTGCACGAAGGTGCGGGTGACGGGGTGGTCGCGGTGTTCGATGCCGTCCGGGCGCTTGCCCTCGTCTTTCCAGTTGTTGATCTGCCAGCTGGCCTGGCGTGCGGGGAACTTGGCGTCGTCCAGGCCCAGGCCGGCGATCACCCGCTTGACCAGACGCAGCTGGTCGTCGGCGTCGAGGATCTGGAACGTGTCCGGCAGCCCGGCTTCGCGCCAGTGCCGGCGCAGCAGGCGATGGGCGATGCCGTGGAAGGTACCCACGGTGAGCCCCTGCGTGCCGCCGGGAATAAGCGCACCCAATCGCGCGCGCATTTCGCCGGCGGCCTTGTTGGTGAAGGTGACGGCCAGGATCGCCCAGGGCGGCACCCGCTCGACCTGGGTCAGCCAGCCGATGCGGTGGGTCAATACGCGGGTCTTGCCGGAACCGGCGCCGGCCAGCACCAGATAGTGGCCGGGCGGGGCGCAGACGGCTTCGCGCTGCGCATCGTTGAGCGAGTCGATCAGGTACGAAACATCCATCGTCCCATTGTAAGGGCGCCGGCACGGTACAAACGAAAACCGCCGCTTTCGCGGCGGTTTTCGCAACATCGGTGCGCGAATCAGCGTTTCTTGTTGGCGATGCCGCCCACCAGCAGCAGGCCACCGACCACGATGCCGGCGATACCGACCCATTGCGGCACGGCACGGTCGTGGGTGGCTTCGATCTTGGCCGGTCCGAGCTGCGCCACCGTGTCGGTGTCCTTGTAGCTGGCATTGCCCACGGTTACCCAGATGCCGGCAATCAGCAGAATGATGCCGGCGATGATCAGTCCCATACGCATGGATACGTCCCCTCTGTGGATGTGCAGCGGAGTATGCCGACCGAGAGTGTGCAGGAAAGGTGGAGATGCGCCACGAAAAAGGCCCCGAAGGCCAGGGGGGACCTTCGGGGCCGGGGGAAGGCGAGGCCCAGGGGAGAGGCTCGCATTCCGGTCGGGTGGTTCAGGGAGGTGAGCCAACCGTGGATGCCATTGCGTGCATCCGATGGATTGGAACGCGCCAAGCCGGCAAAGTTGCACGATGGCCAAAAGAATTCAGAACCGATTCATGCTTACGGAACATTAACCCGCAAGCCGTTGTGCGCCATGGGAATCGCTCTCCCCATCAATGCGCCTCGTCCCAATTCTTGCCCACGCCAACGTCCACCAACAGCGGTACGTCCAGCTCCGCGGCGCCGGACATCCGCTCGATCACCGCGGCGCGCACGGTGTCCACGGCGTCGTCGCGCACTTCGAACACCAGTTCGTCGTGCACCTGCATCAGCATGTGCACGTCGTCGCGGCCGTCGATCCAGCCAGCCATGGCGATCATGGCGCGCTTGATGATGTCGGCGGCGCTGCCCTGCATCGGCGCATTCACCGCAGCGCGTTCGGCGCCCTGGCGCAAGCCGTGATTGCGCGAGTTGAGGTTTTCCAGATACAGCCGGCGGCCGAAGATGGTTTCCACGTAGCCATCGCGATGGGCTTTCTCGCGGGTGGCGTCCATGTAGCCGCGCACGCCGGGATAGCGGGTGAAATAGCGGCCGATGTAATCGCTGGCCTCGCCGCGATCCACGCCCAGCGCGCGGGCCAGGCCGAACGCGCTCATGCCGTACATCAGGCCGAAGTTGATCGCCTTGGCCGCGCGCCGCTGGTTGGTGGTCACTTCCTGCGGCGCCACGCCGAACACCTCCGCCGCGGTGGCGCGATGCACGTCGCCGCCTTCGCGGAACGCGCGCAGCAAGCCTTCGTCGGCGGACAGGTGGGCCATGATGCGCAACTCCACCTGCGAGTAATCCGCCGCCATCACCTTCCAGCCGGGCGGCGCGATGAAGGCCTGGCGGATGCGCCGGCCTTCCTCGGTGCGCACCGGAATGTTCTGCAGGTTGGGGTCGGACGAGGAAATCCGCCCGGTTGCCACCGCGCCCTGGTGATAGCTGGTGTGCACGCGGCCGGTGCGCGGGTTGACGATGCCGGACAGCTTGTCGGTGTAGGTGGAACGCAGCTTGGCCAGACTGCGATGTTCCAGGATCAGCCGCGGCAATTCGTGCATGTCCGCGATCGCCTCCAGCGCCTCCTCGTTGGTGGACGGCTGGCCCTTCGGCGTTTTCAGTTTCGCCTGCAGGCCCAGCTCGTCGAACAGGATCGCCTGCAGCTGCTTGGGCGAATCGAGGTTGAACTCGCGCCCGGCCAGGCCGTGGCACTGCTGCTGCAGCTCCAGCATGCGCTTGCCCAGTTGCTGGCTCTGCCGGCGCAGTTCGTCGCCGTCGATCAGCACGCCGCGCCGTTCCATCGCCGCCAGCACCGGCACCAGCGGAATCTCGATGTCCTCGTACACGCTGCGCAGGCTGGGTTCCACCTGCAGTTTCGGCCACAGCGCATGGTGCAGGCGCCAGGTGATGTCCGCGTCCTCGGCGGCGTAGCGGCAGGCGGTGTCCAGGTCCACCTGCGAGAACGAGATCTGCTTGGCGCCCTTGCCGGCCACCTCCTCGTACTTGACGGTGTCGTAGCCCAGGTATTTCTTCGCCAGCGAATCCATGTCGTGGCGCGTGGCGGTGGCGTTCAGCACGTACGATTCCAGCATCGAGTCGTACTTCAGCCCCTGCACCGCGACGCCGTAGTGCGACAGGATGTTGATGTCGTACTTCGCATGCTGTCCCAGCTTGGGCTTGGCCGGATCCTCGAAGATGGGCTTCAGTGCGCGCACCACCGTGTCGCGATCGAGCTGCGCGGGCGCGCCAGGATAATCGTGCGCCAGCGGGATGTAGCAGGCCTTGCCCAGCTCCACTGAAAAACTGATGCCGACCATGTCGGCGCGCATCGCATCGATGCTGGTGGTTTCGGTATCGAATGCGATGACGTCGGCATCGTGCAGTCGCTGCAGCCAGATCGCGAACTGCTCGGGCGTGGTCACCAGTTCGTACTCGCCCGGCTGCGACAGCGAGGGATCGGGCGCGTCGGACGCAGCGGGCGTTTGGGCAGCGGTGGTGACAGCCACTACTTCGAC
>JBIQMK010000267.1:0-4305 GCA_044463365.1 Rhodanobacter sp.
CCGGCGCAGCCGGTTGAAGCGGATGGGACCTTCGATCAGCAACCCCAGCACGAGCACCGTCCATTTGTCGGCAACGCGGTCCAGCACCTTTCGCGTCGGGCAGTCGGACGAATACGGGTTGCTGACGTTCATGCGGTTTCCCTGCGGTAACCAGGTGAAATGCAGGTTACTTCTTTACACCAGTATGTGACAAGGCGCCTAATTACCAGAAGAAACCATCAAGGGAATCATCATCATGCATGTCGCGCTCATCGGGGCCACAGGGAATGTCGGGTCGCGCATCCTCGCCGAACTCGTCCAGCGGAGACACACTGTCACCGCCATCGTGCGTGACCCCGCGCGGGTCCCGGCGTTGTCCAGGGTCGAAGCCAGGGCTGGGGATGTCGCCGACGGAACGGAGCTGGCGGCGCTTCTGGCGGCTCACGATGCCGTCGTCAGCGCCGTGCCGTTCGCCACGACCGACGCCGCCAGCCTGATCGCGACCGTGCGGGCCGCCGGGGTGCCGGGGTGCCGCGCTATATCGTCGTGGGTGGTGCGGGCAGTCTCGAGCTTGCGCTGGGCGACTTCCCGTTGGGCTTGAGGCTGATCGACGCGCCGAATTTTCCCCAGGCCTACAGGCAGGAGGCGGCGGCCGGATGCGTTTTCCTCGATCTGCTGCGGGCGGAGAAGCAGCTGGACTGGACGTTCCTGTCACCCGCGGCGATGTTCGTTCCGGGTGAGAGGACCGGCACGTTTCGCCTGGGCACCGATCTGCTGCTTTCGAACGAGAGCGGCAGCAGCATCTCCTTCGAGGATTACGCCGTCGCCCTCGTGGATGAGCTGGAAAAACCGGCGCACCCGCGCACACGTTTCACGGTCGGCTACTGAACGCCCACGCGACTGCCCGGGCATCGAGGCCCGGGCAACCGCGAGCCGGGCCGAGGGTCAGGCCAGGCCGTGACTGCGCAGCAGCGCCTCGGGTTCGGGCTTGCGGCCGCGGAACGCGATGAAGCTTTCCAGCGCCGGACGGCTGGCGCCGACCGCCAGGAATTCCTTGCGGAAACGTTCGCCGGTGGCCCGGTCGATCACCTTACCGCTGTCGCCCGCGCGTTCCTCGAACTCGCCGAACGCGTCGGCGCTCAACAGCTCGGCCCACAGGTAGCTGTAGTAACCGGCCGCGTAACCGCCGGCGAAGATGTGGCTGAAACCGTGCGGAAAGCGCTGCCACGCCGGCGGGTGCAGCACGGCCACTTCCTTGCGCACCTGCTCCAGCACGGCCAGCGGCCGGGCGCCAGGGGCGGGGTCGTATTCCAGATGCAGCAGGAAGTCGAACAGCGCGAACTCCAGCTGCCGCACCAGGAACAGCCCGGCGTGGAAATGGCGGGCCGCCAGCATCCGTTCGAACAATTCGTCCGGCAGGGTTTCGCCGGTCTGGTAGTGCTTCGCGAACAGGTCCAGCGCCTGCCGGTTCCAGCCGAAGTTCTCCATGAACTGGCTGGGCAGTTCGACCGCGTCCCACTCCACGCAGTCGATGCCGCCGATCGACGGCAGCGTGATCTCGGTCAGCAGGTGGTGCAGGCCGTGGCCGAATTCGTGGAACAGCGTGAGCACGTCGTCGTGGGTGAGCAGCGCCGGCTTGTCGCCGGTGGGCGGGGCGAAGTTGCAGGTGAGGAAGGCCACTGGCAACTGCATGTGCTCGCCATCGTCGAAGCGGGCGCGGCACACGTCCATCCAGGCGCCGCCGCGCTTGCCGTTGCGCGCGTACAGGTCGACGTAGGCGCCCGCGAAAATGCGCCCGTCCGCGTCCCGCACGTCGTAATAGCGCACGTCCGGATGCCACACGTCGACGCCCTCGCGCTGCGCCAGCGTGATGCCGTAGAGCTTGCCGGTGAGCGCGAACAGGCCGTCGATGACGGCGGGCAGCGGGAAGTACGGTTTCAGCTGTTCCTCGTCCAGCGCGTATTGCTGTTGGCGCAGTTTCTCGGAGGCGTAGCCCACGTCCCACGGTTCGAGGTTGTCCAGTTGCAGTTCGTCATGCGCGAACGCGCGCAGCGTGGCCAGTTCCTGCTGGGCCACGGGTTTTGCGCGGGTGGCCAGGTCGTGCAGGAATTCCATCACCTCTGTGGGCGAACCGGCCATCTTGGTCGCCAGCGATTCCTCCGCCGCGTTGGCGAAGCCCAGCAGCTGCGCCGCCTCGTGGCGCAGCGCCATGATCTTCTCGATGCGCGCGCTGTTGTCGAACTTGCCCGCATTCGGACCCTGGTCGGAGGCGCGGGTCTGGTACGCCCAGTACACCCGTTCGCGCAATGCGCGGTTGTCGGCGTAGCTCAGGACGGCCTGCACGCTGGGTTGTTTCAGCGTCACCAGGTAGCCGTCCAGATCCCGATCCTCGGCGTATTGGCGCAACACCGCACGGCCGGATTCGGGGATGCCGGCCAGGTCGCGCTCGTCGGTGATCTGCTCGTGCCATGCCTCGCTGGCGTCGAGCACCGCGTTGGAGAATTCGGTGGACAGCTTGCTCAGCTCCACCCCGATCTCGCGGAAGCGCGAACGTGCCGGCTCCTCCAGCGCAATGCCGGAAAGCCGGAAGTCGCGCAGCGCGTGTTCCACCAGGGCGCGCTGCGGACGCGGCAGCGTGGCGAAGTCCGGCGCGTCGGCCAGCGCCTGCACCGCGGCGAACAGCTGGCGGTTCTGGCCCAGTTCCATTGCGTGTTCGGTGAGCTTCTCCTCGGCCGGCCCGTACACCTCGCGCAAGGCCTCGCTGTCGGCCACCGAATGCAGATGGGACACCGGCGCCCAGGCGCGGGCCAGGCGCTGTTCCAGCCGCTCCTGGGTCAGCATCACGGTGTCAAAATCGCGCGGCGCATCGGGCGCGGCGAGGGCGTCGATGCCGGCGCGGTAATCGGCCAGGATCGCGTCGATCGCCGGCTCCACATGTTCGGGTCGAATCCGCGAGAACGGCGGCAGGGTGTCGTCGGCAAGCAGGGGGTTGTCGTGGCTCATGAACGCTCCTTTCAGGCGCCCAGCGTGGCGACCGTGCGGGGCGAAATCAAGCGTGGTGACGTGACGAAGGCTATGGCGACGCACGCCGCTAGAATGGGCCGATGAATTCCCTGCGCAGCTTCAAGGGCATCGCGCCCACCCTCGGACAACGCGTCTATGTCGACCCCGCCGCCTGCGTGATCGGCGACGTGGTGCTGGGCGACGATGTGTCGATCTGGCCCGGCGCGGTACTGCGCGGCGACGTCAACCACATCCGCGTGGGCGCGCGCACCAGCATCCAGGACGGCAGCATCGTGCACGTCGCCCACGCCGGCCCGTACGGCCCCGGCTTTCCCTGCCTGATCGGTGAGGGCGTCACCATCGGCCACGCGGCCGTGGTGCACGCCTGCACCATCGGCGACTACTGCCTGATCGGCATGCACGCCAGCGTGATGGATGGCGCGGTAGTGAAGAAGTACGGTTTCGTGGGCGCCGGCGCACTGGTGCCGCCGGGCAAGGTGGTGGGCGAGCGCGAGTTGTGGCTGGGCAATCCGGCGCGTTTCGTGCGCCTGCTCAGCGATGCGCAGGTCGAGCAACTGCTCTATTCGGCCGATCACTACGTGCGGTTGAAGAACGATTACCTCGTCGTCGGCTGAGGTATCGGCGGGTTGTCTACCGCCCCCGTTACAGGCTGGCTGTTGCCGCTTCCAATTGCGCCAGCCAGGCCAACGCGTGGCGGCGATCGCTGCCGCACATCGCCGGCTCCGGTCGCAGGCTGGCGCATACGGCGGGGCGATCGGCGCGGCCGAAAATCGCGCAACGGTTGTCGGCGGTCAGTTGCACACAGCGCACGCCGGCGGGTTTGCCGTGCGGCATGCCGGGAATCGGCGAGCTGATCGACGGCGCGATGCAGCAGGCGCCGCAACCGCCGCGGCAGGCCAGTGCATTCATCAGCCGAACTGCTGGCGCAACGCGTGGTAGACCGGGTCGGTGTCCGGTCGCTTGCCATGCCACAGTTCGAACGCATCGGCGGCGGTTTCCACCAGCATGCCCAGGCCGTCGAACGCATAGCGGGCGCCCGCGGTTTTCGCCCAGGCCAGGAAACTGCCGGCCGCCGCGCCGTAGGACAGGTCGTAGCACAGTGCCCGCGCGCCGACGAGCGAAAACGGCAGTTGCAGAGCCGTGCCGAGCACGCCGGCGGAGGTGGCGTTGATGATCAGGTCGAAGCTGCCGATGTCGGACAGGTCGTGCCAATAGCGGGTGTGTGCGCGTGCGGGATCGCCGATGGCGTCGGCCAGCGCGTCGGCCGGTTCGGGCGAGCGGTTGACGATGGTCAGCGTGGCC
>JBIQMK010000268.1:0-4301 GCA_044463365.1 Rhodanobacter sp.
CCTCGACTTCAATGATGTGCAGGCGCTGGAGGCGGCGTTTGCCGCGGACGACATCGCCGCGGTGATGGTCGAGCCGGTGCAGGGCGAAGGCGGGGTCATGCCTGCCGCGCCGGGCTTTCTGAAGCGGTTACGCGAATTGTGCGACGCGCACGGCGCCCTGCTGGTGCTGGATGAAATCCAGTGCGGCATGGGCCGTACCGGCACCTTGTTTGCCCACCCGCAAGACGGCGTGACACCCGACATCGTCACCTTGGCCAAGGCGTTGGGTTGCGGCTTCCCGATCGGTGCGATGCTGGCCGGGCCCAAGGTGGCCGAGGTCATGCAATACGGCGCACATGGCACCACCTTCGGCGGCAACCCCATGGCGGCCGCGGTGGCGCGCGTGGCGCTGCGCAAGCTGGCGTCGCCGGTGCTGCTGGCCAATGTGGAGAAGCAGGGGGCGGCGCTGCGGGCGGGCCTGGCCGCCATCGGCGAGGAAAGCGGCCTGTTCGCCAGTATCCGTGGCCGCGGACTGATGCTGGGTGCGGTCCTGGCTGATGCCTACAAGGGCCGCGCGGGCGAGGTCCTGGAATGCGCGGCCAAACACGGCGTGCTGCTGCTGCAGGCCGGGCCGGACGTGCTGCGATTGGTGCCGCCGCTGAACATCGGCGGTGCCGACGTGGTGGAGGGATTGTCGCGCCTGCGCCTCGCCGTGCAGGAGCTGACGTCCGCCTGATGGATGTCGCTTGCCCGTTCTGCGCGATTGTCAGCGGCGCGGCACCGGCCAGCGTTGTCCTGGACGAGGCCAAGGTGCTGGCCTTCATGGACTGGCGCCAGGCCGTTCCCGGTCACGTGCTGGTGATACCGCGCCGTCATGTACCCGATATCTACGCACTGGCCGATGACGAGGCCGCGGCGGTGATGCAGGCGGCCGTGCGGGTGGCGCGGGCGTTGCGCATCGCATACGAGCCGCCCGGACTTAATCTATGGCAGTCGAACGGCGAAGCGGGCGGGCAGGAGGTCTTCCATTTCCACCTGCACGTACACCCGCGCCGAGTCGACGACGGCCTGTTGCGCGTGTATCCCGGTGGCGTGCCGCCGCAGAGCGATGCGGACGAACTCGCCGCCATCGCGCGCGCCACCAGGGCTCGCCTCGGGCATTGATCGGATCGCCTGCACCGGCCGCTCACCGGCCGTGCGGCATCATGGTTTCGTCATCACCTTACGGAGTCGCGATGAAATATCTGCACAGCATGGTTCGCGTACGCGATCTCGACGCCTCCCTGCGCTTCTACTGCGAAGGGCTGGGCCTGCGCGAGGTGCGCCGCATGGAAGTGCCCACCGGGCGCTATACGCTGGTGTTTCTGTCGGCCGCCGAAAGCCCGGACGCGGAAGTGGAGCTGACCTACAACTGGGATGCCGACGAGGATTACGGCTCAGCGCGCAATTTCGGCCATCTGGCGTTTCGCGTGGACGACATCTACGCCACCTGCGAACGCCTGCAATCGATGGGCTACACCATCGGCCGTCCGCCCCGCGATGGCCACATGGCCTTCGTGCGCTCGCCCGATCTCATCTCGATCGAGTTGCTGCAGGACGGGCATCTGGAGCCGCGCGAGCCGTGGGCATCGATGCCGAACACAGGCGTCTGGTGACGCCGGTACCGCGGCGTCTTCGTCAGCCGCGCGCCTGGCGTAGCGCGCCGCGCGCGGCTTCCAGCGTATCGGCGATGTCCTGGTCGCTGTGCGCGCTGGACATGAAGCCGGCCTCGAACGCCGAGGGCGCCAGATAAACACCGCGCTCCAGCATGCCGTGGAAGAAACGGTTGAACAGGCCGCTGTCCGCCGCCGTCGCCTGCGCGTAGGTCTCGACCTTTTCCGCGCTGAAGAACAATCCGAACATGCCGCCGACACGATTCGTGCTGAACGGCACGCCTTCGCCATCAGCCACGGATTGGAAGCCGTCGGTGAGCAAGCGGGTGCGTGCGGCGAGTTGTTCGTGGAAACCCGGTGCCTGGAGCAGCTCCAGCATCGCCAGGCCAGCGGCCATCGCCACCGGGTTGCCGCTCAAGGTGCCCGCCTGGTAGATCGGGCCACTGGGCGCAACCTGTTCCATCAGCTCGCGCCGGCCGCCGTACGCGCCCACCGGCATGCCGCCGCCGATGATCTTGCCGAACGTGGTGAGGTCCGGCGTGACACCGTAATGCGCCTGCGCGCCGCCAAGCGCCACGCGGAACCCGGTCATCACCTCATCGAAGATCAGCACTGCGCCGTGATTCGTGCACAGCTCGCGCAGCGCGGCGAGGTAGCCCTCTTTCGGCGGGATGCAGTTCATGTTGCCGGCGACCGGCTCGATGATCAGCGCGGCCACGTCGGCACCGTGCTCGGCAAACAGCGCACGCGCCGCCTCGATATCGTTGAACGGCAAGGTCAGCGTGAGATCGGCATTCGCGCTGGGCACGCCGGGCGAAGTGGGCACGCCGAAGGTGAGCGCGCCCGAGCCGGCCTTCACCAGAAAACTGTCGCCGTGGCCGTGATAGCAGCCTTCGAACTTCACGATCTTGCTGCGACCAGTGGCACCGCGCGCCAGCCGGATCGCCGACATCGTGGCCTCGGTGCCGGAGTTGACCATGCGCACCATGTCGATCGAGGGAATCAGCCGGGTGATCGTCTCGGCCATCGTCACCTCGGCGGCGCAGGGCGTGCCGAACGACAGGCCATCCTTCACCGCCCGTTCCACCGCTTCGCGCACGGCCGGATGGTTATGGCCCACGATCATGGGGCCCCAGGAACCGACGTAATCGATATAGCGCCGTCCCTCGACATCCCACAGATAGGCGCCGTCAGCCTTCGCGGTGAAAAACGGCTCGCCGCCCACCGACTTGAACGCGCGTACCGGCGAATTCACGCCGCCGGGCATCAGCCGTTGGGCACGCTGGAACAGCTCTTGGTTGGTGGTCATGTGAAATTCCGGAAAGTGGGGAGAAAGGCGATGCGCAGGGAGGCGCTACATGCCGCCGCAGCGGCCATCAGGCCGACTATTCTCCGTTGTGCAGCGATCCATCGCCAGCCGCCGTGCCGCCGGCGTGACGTTTTGACACGCAACAGGCGTGACCCACGGAAGCAATCGGGGCACCGCGCGCTTTCGCATCGTGAGACGAGTTGCGAGAATGGCGCATCCAGTCACGATCGAAGAATTCCTATCATGAGTGCCAGTTCCAACCAGGCCACGGCCTTGCGCAAATGGATGTGCGTTGTTTGCGGCTATATCTACGACGAAGTGGAAGGTGTGCCGGAAGAGGGAATCGCCCCCGGAACGCGTTGGGAAGACGTACCGGATACCTGGACCTGTCCCGACTGCGGCACCACCAAGGATGACTTCGAGATGATCGAGCTGGACTGAAGTCCGCGTTCTGCCAGCAATCGGCCCGATCCGGACAGCAAAACCGCCGGGCCGCCTGCTCTGATGTTCCTCAAGTACGCGTCGCGTACGACCTTGCCGGGAGCATCCCCATGCAACAATTCATACCGTTAGAAGACGAATGGGACGTGCTGGAAACGCTGCGTCCGGAAGACCTGATTCCCTACCGTGCAGGCTTGCTGGATTCTCACCCGCCAGATCAACGCACGGGACCGATCCCGCCCTCGATCTTCAGTTCATCACCAGGCTGCACCCCGATCCCCCGCGCCGTCCCTCCCGAAAGCTCGAGCACGTAGCGCGCCGGGCCCTCGCTGGGATAGACCGGACAGGGATCCGCCTGGCAGGGCGGCACGTTCAATTGCATCGACACCAGCCGGCGCGCAGCATCGAAATAGAGCATGTCCAGCGGGATGAGGGTGTTCTTCATCCAGAACGCCTGGGGATCCGTGCGCGGAAAAACGAACAGCATGCCGTGGTTCGCAGGAAGCGACCGACGCATCATCAGTCCGCGTTGCCGCTGCGCGTCGTCCGTCGCCAGCTCCACCGAAAAGCGCTGTCCGTGCAACACCACCGTGACGGGTTTGTGACCGGGCGAGGACACGGCGTTGGCGCAGCCGGCAAGCAGGACCAGTACCGCTAAAAACCACGTTTTCATCGCTTTCGCTCATGGACCGGGAAGCCTGGAAGTCTAGTGGGCGTACTCTGCCGCCGCCGAACGATGGTTCAGGAAAAAGTTCGCCGAAACCCTTCACAGAGGCGCCCCTTGGCGCTATGATTCACGCCCCTTCGACGAGACGCTCTCCGCGAAGGTCCTCCGCAAGAAATCACCTCGAAAGATTCTGTTTCAAGGGTGTTGACGGTAAGGAAAAGCGATGTAGAATGGGCGGCTCACCTAGGACGAA
>JBIQMK010000269.1:0-4293 GCA_044463365.1 Rhodanobacter sp.
CGGCATGGATGCGAACGTGCTGCGCCGCAAGGCGGTGGAGAAGGGCCTGATCAGCGCCGACGAGGCCGCGCGGCTTTCCGATGCCGAGTCCTATGAACTGGTGTTCCGCCCCGGCTTCAGCACCGCCGCCGTGGTGTCCGACATTTCCGGCCGCGGCGTGGGCATGGACGTGGTCAAGACCCGCGTGGCGGAGCTGGGCGGCAGCCTCAAGGTCCGCTCGCGCCTCGGTCACGGCAGCGAGCTTGAGCTGAGCGTGCCGCTGACGCTGGCGATCCTGCGCGTGTTGATGGTGCGCGTGGGCGAGCGCCTGCTGGCGCTGCCGATGGGCAGCGTCGAGGAAGTCTTCGAATTGAGCGCCGGGCAGGATCGCATGCTGGACGGTCGCATGGTGGCCAACCACCGCGGCCGCGCGCTGCCGCTGGCCGACCTGGCCGGCTGGACCGGCTCGGCGACCGCGGCCGGCCGTCACGTGGTGGTGTTGCACATCGGCCACCTGCGGCTGGGTTGCCTGGTGCATGCGGTGCTGGGTCGCGAGGATGTCATGGTCAAACCGCTGGGCCCCCTGTTCGAGGACGTACCCGGCGTGGCCGGCGCCACCGTGACCGGCGACGGACGGCTGGCGCTGGTGCTGGACCTGGCCGGCCTTGCCGACGAGCGCGGCCAACTCCTTCCTTCCTTGCGCGCGGTGGGTTGATACGCCATGGACATGGTCAGCCTGATCGGCACGATACTTGGCTTCGTCGTGATCATCCTCGGCACGGTGCTGAAGGGGTCTACGGTGGCGGCGTTGTGGAACCCGGCCGCGTTCGTGATCGTGTTTTTCGGCACCTTTGCCGCCTTGCTGGTGCAGAACCAGGGCAAGGTGCTCAAGCACGCGCTGAAGATGATGTCGATGGTGTACAAGCCGCCGCGGCACCAGCCGGGTGATCTGATCAGCCGCATCGTCGGCTGGAGCGAAATATCGCGCAGGCAGGGCCTGCTGGGGCTGGAGCCGCAGATCGAGGCCGAGTCCGACAGCTTCATCAGCAAGGGCCTGCAACTGCTCGTCGACGGCGGTGAACCGGAGGCGATCCGCAGCGTGCTCGAGGTCGACCTGGAGACGCGCGAGGCGGTCGACCTGGCTGGCGCCAAGGTGTACGAGAACGCCGGCATCTATTCGCCCACGCTGGGTATCATCGGCGCGGTGATGGGCCTGATGGCGGTGATGCAGAACCTGGCCGATCCCAGCAAGCTGGGCCACGGCATTGCCGCGGCGTTCGTGGCCACCATCTATGGCGTGGCGCTGGCCAACATGTTCATGCTGCCGATGTCCGCGCGGCTGAAGAGCCTGATCAGCAAGCAATCGAAGATGCGCGAAATCCTCATCGAAGGCCTGGTGTCCATTGCCCAGGGCGACAATCCGCGGCAGATCGAGGCGCGGCTGCAGGGCTACCTGACGTGAGAAAGAAGCATCACGAGGAACACCTCAACCACGAGGCGTGGGCGATCCCCTATGCCGACCTGATGACGCTGTTGCTGGCGTTTTTCGTGGTGATGTATGCCGTCTCGGTGGTGAACGAGGGCAAGTACCGGGTCATGTCCGAGTCGATCGTGGAGGCGTTCAACGGTTCCAGTCACGTGATCGCGCCGATGCCCCCGACCAAGGTGCGCCCGCACAATATCCAACCGGCCATTGCCGCGCCCGCGGGCCAGCCGGGTTCGTCGATCGTGCCGATCGCCATACCCATTCCGCCGCATCCGGTTCCCAAGCATGGCGAGGGCCGCGGCGTGCACGCAGGCTCGAAGCACGCCACGCCGCAGGAAAATCTCAAAGAAATTGCGGATCAGGTGCAGAAGGCGTTGAAACCGCTGATCGACAAGCAGGAGGTCGTGGTACGACGCACGGCGGACTGGCTGGAAATCGAGATCCGCACCGACATCCTGTTCCCCAGTGGCGTGGCCGATCTGGCGCCACCGGCCAGCGCGGTGCTGCGCAGCCTGTCCGCGATCCTCGCGCCGTTCGCCAACCCGTTGCGGGTGGAAGGCTATACCGACGACGTACCCATCAAGACCCAGCTTTATCCCTCCAACTGGGAGCTGTCGGCAGCGCGCGCCGCCACCGTGGCCCGCCTGTTTTCCGAGCACGGCGTCGATCCGGCCCGGCTGGGCATCATCGGCTGGGGTGAGGTGCGCCCGCTGGCCGACAACAGCACGCCCGAGGGTCGCAACCTCAATCGGCGGGTGCTGGTGGTGGTCCTGAGCGATCGCACCGCCCCGAGCCGTTTCTACACCGACCCGCATCCGCTCGACGACGCTCCCCTGGTGGCCATGGACGAGGCCGCGATACCGCGCGCCCTGCCCACCGCGCGGGTGACCGCCGCGGACGAGACGACACCTGCCGATGGCGAAGTTTCCGCCGCGTCGCCCGCCGGGCCTACACTGCGCCAAGCGGCGGACTCGACCGTGGCCACCGCACCGACCGCCGCGGGCGCCACGGCGCCTGCCGGGCCGGCCGCGCGGGAGGCGACGATTCCCGCCGCCGGCGTGCTGATGCCGACGGCCAACGCCGCGCCGATGGGCGGTGCGCCGCGACGCAACCCGCCGGCTGCACCACTGCAATGATGGCGCCCCGCAACGCTGGAGTACACGCATGAACGCCGTTGCCACTCCGTCCGAATCCAGTTCCGGGCATTGGCTGTCCTTCCAGATCGGCAGCCAGCTGTATGCCGCGCCGCTGGTCCAGGTGAGCGAAGTGATCCGCGCGGGAGAACTGACGCCCGTACCGGGCGCCGCCACCGACCTGCTGGGCATCCGGCACCTGCGCGGGCGCATCGTGCCGGTGCTGGACGGCCGCCTGCGGCTGGGTCTGCCCGATACGCCCGCTGCCGACCCGGCTCGCGTGCGTGTGGTGATGCTGTCGCACGGCAGCCACCAGGTCGGCCTGCGGGTGGATGAGGTGGGCGAATTGCTGAGCACCGACGACACCGATATCGCGCCGCCGCCGCCCGATCGCGCCAGCCGCCGCGACGACCCGGTCAGCGGCGTACTCAACTGGCAGGGAGGATTCGTGGCCCTGCTCGACGTGCGCCGCCTGTGCCGGCTCAGCGGGGAGAGCGGTGATGCTGCCTGAGATCGCCATCGTGGCATTGCTGGTGCTGGCGGCGATCCAGTGCGCCCTGCTGGTGTTGGCCTGGCGCCAGGTACGCCAACTGCAGCAGCAACTGCATTCCATGCGCCAGGACGTCACCGCCGTGTCGCAGCAGCTGGCGCACATCGGCCACACCGACGTGCCCACGTCGATGCTGGTCACTGCGCTGGGCCGGATGGAGCGGCGCATGGGCCTGCTGGAACAAAAGCAGCCGGTGGTGCCGCAAAGCACGGGTTCGTACGAGCTCGCCCAGCAATTGGCCCGGCAAGGCGCCGACGTCGACGAACTGGTGGCCCGTTGCGGCGTCACCCACGCCGAAGCCCTGCTGATCCGGCAGATGCACACCGCCGGTCACTGAACCAAATCGCGCCGCCCCGATGCAGGAGCGCACCTTGTGCGCGATGCTCTTGCGATTCCCGATTCCCGATTCCCGATTCCCGGATGATCGCGTGATCTATTCCTCGGCAGCGTCGTAGACGGCGGCCAGGACCGAGGCGGCGGACGCGTAGAGCAGGGTGGGTACGTCGTCGCGCATGCGCAGGGCGGCCAGCAGGGCGGCGATCTGCGGATCGTGGTGGATGGGCAGGCCCAGCGTGCGGGCGCGGGCCAGCAGGGTTTCCAGCGATTCGGGCGGCATCGCCTTGGTTTCGCTCGCGCCACTGCCCAACCGCAGGCTGACCTTGCGCTGGGGTGGCGGCAGGGGCGTGTTCATGCGGTGGCCTGCAGCAACAGGGCGCTGTGCCGTCCGGGCGGTTGCGGCATGCCCACCTGGCAGCTGAGTTGATCCAGCAGCACGCCGCAGGCGGCCAGCCGCTGCTTCAACGGGGTGAATTGCCGCTCCAGCTTCTGGGCGGTTTCCGCATGCTCGGCCCACAGCCGTACCGACAGGCGTGGCTCGCGCAACTGCAGCTCGCCCTGCACAGGGCCCAACGCCGGCAGATCCAGCGCGAAACCCAGGGTCCAGCCCGCACTGCCTTCGACCGTGTCGTTGACGAACTCCAGCTGCACCTGCAGCACGTCGCGGCCGTCCTTGCCTTCCAGCGGAATCTCGATCATCCAGGCAGTCGCCGCAGTGGCGCCCAACTGCGCCACTTCCACCCGCGCCAGCGCGGCCTTGACGTCGCCGTGCAGCCGGTTGATCAGCGAGTCGACGTCGTTGTCGGCAG
>JBIQMK010000270.1:0-4292 GCA_044463365.1 Rhodanobacter sp.
TCGAAGGCACCGCCGAGGCGCTGGTGCCGCACCGCACGTTCGACGGCAACCGCCCCAGCAGCACCTTGCTGGCGGCCGAGCTGACACCGTTCGCGCTGGGTTCGCTGATCGCCCTGTACGAGCACAGCGTGTTCGTGCAGGGCGTGATCTGGTCCATCGACTCGTTCGACCAGTGGGGCGTGGAACTGGGCAAGCAACTGGCCAAGACCACCATCGCCGAACTCACCGCAGCCCAGCTGCCGGCATTGGCGCACGACAGCTCCACCAACGCATTGATCCGCCGCTACCGGCAATTGCGCGACGGCACGTCCGCCAGCAACGGCTGACACACGCGGCCAAAACGATGACTGGCATCGGCCAGGGATGGCCCGATGCTCAGGCCGGTGACCTCGACGCGGCGCGGCATGCTGGCCCGCCATACGTCCACCTAAACCGGCGCAGCTGGAACGCGTCAGGCTCCGCGTACGACGGCCGCGACCAGATCCCGCAACGGAGAGGGCACCACGGCCTCGATGCCTGCGCGGCGATCGCGGTATAACAACGCTTCCCTCCCAAGCTTTTCAAGGACGTTGAGCCATGGCCCAGACCATCAATCCCGTCAAGCTCAAGGCCGCAGCCGAGCATCTCGAATGGGTGCTGCAGCAGTATCCCGAGAGCGAGGAGGTGCAAAGCCTCCTGCGTTCGCTGGCGCCGCTGATCGAGGATGCCAAGGAAGCGAAAATAACGGAGCCGAAGGATCGAGCGGATATTCCCGGTGCATACAACTTTGGGGACGGTCGCTACATTCCCTATGGGAACCCGAGTGTTGACGAGGCCTACGTCAATTTCTCAATCGAACTGCGCGGAGGATTGACCGAGCAGGAAATTCGAATCAATGCACGCATGGATGCCATGCGTAATGGTTCCAAGCGATGAGCGGCCTTAGCCTTCTTTCCGACGCCATCAAGAAGCAATACGCAGATCAGATATTGAAGGCCAATACCTTCAAACCCCAAGGCATAAGCGAAAAGGCGGCGCTCACTTATCTCGATACCGACGACGGCGCTATTTACTGGTCCCAGATCGCCGAGGGGTTTCCTCCGGGCACTGACTCCAAGTTCATCACCGAGCGCGCAGTCAATCAGCTCAAGTCCGGCCGCGAACTTCCGCGCATGGAAACCATCGGAACCGACGAAGTATTCGTCAAATTCGTCGCGAAAGGTTTTGAACCAGGCGAATTCTCACCATATTGGGCAAGGGAATCGGCAGGCAACGCGGCTCTCGAAGCCGGCGAGAACATTTCCCAGTTCTACGGACTTCCCATTGGCAGCGAAGCACCGCGCTATGGCATGTACCGCATGACGGCACGCGAGCCCACGCAGGTGTTCATCAGCACCGTGGCGCCCACCTCCGAGCTGGACGGTCTGGTCACCAAAGCTGGCGGGGCCGAGCAGGTGCTTGTGCCCAACCGCAAGGTGTTCAACAACCCGGAACTTGTCCGGTTTGTCGACAACACGCCCGCCATCGCGGCGGAAGCCGAACGCGAAGTTGCGCGGAACGCCGTTCGCGGCTTCGCTGCCGTGAGCGCCGCCGCCGTGGCCTACGACGCCACCACCACCGCATCGCGGGCTGCTGATTTGCGCGAGCACGGCAACCGCGTTGGCGCCGAATCGGAAATCATGCATTTCGGCGGCCGCAATCTCGGGGCGCTGGGCGGCGCCGTGCTGGGTGCGCAAGTGCTGGGTGCGGCCGGCATCGAGTCCGGGCCATTGGATGTGCTGCTGGCCGGTGTCGGTGGCGTGGGCGGCGCGATCGGCGGGGAGAAGCTGGCCGAGGCCTACGACCGGCACCAGATCTACAGCCAGGCGGACCCGCACGGCGTGGCCTGGAACTATGATCCAGACAAGCCGCAACAAGGCTGGACGCGGCAGGTGCCAACGGGCGAACTCGGGAAGGCTCCGACACTGGGATACGGCGCCCTGCCCGTGCCGGTGATGCGCACGATCAGCGCCGATCCGGCACTCGCCGATCGCCTGACGTTTCAGGCCAACAACGCCGCGGTAAACCTTGCGCTGGCCCATCCGGCCGAGCCGCGCGATCCCTACACCCAGCCAGCGGCACCGCACGACACGCCCAGCCACGTCGCCGCGCCCTGGAAGCGCGATGCGCAGACGCAGCAATGGTCACGCGTGGTCACCGATCGGATGCTGGAGCATGGCATGGCCGCGACGCACGTCGAGCACGCCAGCGCGGCACGTGCCGCGCAGCTCGACGAGGCCGTGCGGCAGACCATCGAGGCCAACCTGGCCGGCTCCCGTCGGGGCATCGCCGAGCGGTATCAGACGGCCTACCAACAACGTGGCTGGTCGCAGTACGGCGATCTGCCCGAAGCCGTCTCCCATGCCCTGCACGAACCGTCGGATACGCTGCGGGCATCGGATGGCCACACCTACACCCGCAGCAGGGATGGCCAGTGGAACACGCCCGGGCTGATCTGGGGCACCAACGCGGCCGAAGGCAACCTGCGCCGCGAACTCGATGCCACCCGGCGTGTCGCGCAACCCCAGCGGGAACAAGGCCGGGCCTCCGACGGGATGCAGGCCTTGCGCCCTTTCGGCGACCCGGCCCATCCGCAACATGCGTTGTTCAACAAGCTGCACGACATGTTTCCTGCGGGCACGTCCAGCGAACGGCTGCATCAGGCCACGGCCGCCTGTTACAAGGCGGGCATCCGGCAACCGGAGCATCTTTCGGCGATGGGGACCAGCGATGGCGCCATCCACTTCGGCTCGACCCAGCTGGGCGGCGGATACGGTCGGATGGACATCACCAACCCGCCACCGACCGTCGCCCAGACCATGCAGGACGTGCAGCAATACGATCGGCAGCAAATGCAGTGGATGGCACAGATGCAGGCGCAGAATGCGCAACTGTCCCGGGAGGCGCCGCAAGGGCCCATGCCCAGCGGACGATAGACGAACCACGTCGCAGCGACTTCGGCCTTCGCTAGGCGGCCATGTCGCAGCGCATCCATAAACCTCACATCACACACCAACAGCCGCCCACATTTTTCTTTTTTTTCGCGCTTCAGGGATCACGCTTGTCGACTTGAAGCACGAATCCCGGACATCACGTCCAGCCGAGAAGGTCACCGCAAGGTTTTCGAAAACCCATGAGCCAGAAGATCAGCCCACTCGCCGGCAAGCCGGCGCCCGCATCGATACTCGTCGACATCCCCAGGCTGCTGGCGGCCTATACCGACCTGCGACCCGACCCTTCCGTCCCGGCCCAGCGCGTGGCCTTCGGCACCTCCGGCCATCGCGGCAGCTCGCTCGAACGCAGTTTCAACGAATGGCACATCCTGGCGGTCAGCCAGGCGATCTGCGAGTACCGCAAGGGCAAGGGCACTGACGGGCCGCTGTTCATCGGTGCCGACACCCACGCGCTGTCGCAGCCGGCGTTCGAAAGCGCGCTGGAGGTGCTGGCCGCCAACGGCGTGGAGACGATGATCTCCGCCGGCGGCGAGTTCACCCCCACGCCTGCGGTCTCGCACGCCATCCTGGTCTACAACCGCGGCCGCACGTCGGGCCTGGCGGACGGCATCGTGATCACGCCGTCGCACAATCCACCCGACAATGGCGGCTTCAAATACAACCCCAGCAACGGCGGCCCGGCCGACACCGACATCACCAAATGGGTGGAGAACCGCGCCAACGCACTGCTGGAAGGCGGCCTGCGCGAGGTGAAGCGGATGCCGCTGGCGCAGGCGCGCACGGCCGCCACCACGCACGAGCACGATTTCCTCAACCATTACGTGGCCGACCTGGCCAACGTGATCGACTTCGACGCTATCCGCGGCGCTGGCATCCGCATGGGCGTGGACCCGCTGGGCGGCGCGGGCGTGCATTACTGGGGCCCGATCGCCGAGCGTTACGGCATCGACCTCACCGTGGTCAGCGACGTGGTCGACCCGCAGTTCGCCTTCATGAGCGTGGACTGGGATGGCAAGATCCGCATGGATCCCTCGTCGAAATATGCGATGCAGCGGCTGATCGGCCTGAAGGATCGCTACGACGTGGCGTTCGCCTGCGACACCGACCACGACCGCCACGGCATCGTCACCCGCTCCAGCGGATTATTGGAACCCAACCATTACCTGTCGGTGCTGATCGACTACCTGTTCCGCCACCGGCCACAGTGGAACGCGCAGGCCGCGGTGGGCAAGACGGTGGTCAGCACGGCGCTGATCGACCGCGTGGCGAAGCGGCTGGGCCGCCGGTTGTACGAGGTGCCGGTGGGCTTCAAATGGTTTG
>JBIQMK010000271.1:0-4246 GCA_044463365.1 Rhodanobacter sp.
TTTCCGGAGCAACGAGTTTATGCCGGTTGTTGCTGGCCTGTCATGCGGTTTCAGCGGCGAGGTGGCCCGCACGCCGGGCGCGGTGGCGGGGGGCATCACGGGGGTTGCGGGGCCTCGGTCATGGCGCGCCAGGCGGATGCCAGCGATGGCGGTTTTCGGGTGGGACAGGGGCGTGCCTCGCCGTCCACCAGTTTTCGCGCTAGTTGCGGCAGGGTGATGTCTTCGGCCGCCTGCCCCCGCCGGTTGAGCAACAGGCACTGCGCGGAGTGCGGTGCATGCCAGGCAAGCTTGCGCGCCCGGATGGGCGCACCCTGCGTGGCGGCGAATTCGAACCAGTCGCCCGCGGGCCTCTGCCGCAATTGCCGCAGCGCCTCCCGCACGCGCGGGTCGGTTTCGCCGCCGTCAGGGTCGTCTGTGGCGTCCGCTACCGGCGCCTCGCCGATGCGATGTTTCAGCCGTATGGCCAGGCTGGTGGCGCTGCGCCCGCGCGACGCCGGATCGTCGGTGCCGGCAAACAGCCACTCGGCCAGTTCCGCGCTTTCATCGGCCGGCATGCCGATCTGCTGCAGCCCGGTCTCCAGCCCATGGCGCAGGGTGAGCGGATTGTCGACGGGACGCTTGCCGCAGAGCTGGTCGGTGATGAGCAGCCGGCTGGAAAACGCCTCGCTCTGTTCGCCATGGCGCAGCAGGGTCAATGCCAGCACGTCGGTCCAGGCGCGGTCGATCAGCCCGCGCAGGCCACCGTCCGGGCGGGAAGGGTCCTTGCGTTCGGCCATCAGCTGTGCCGCTTGCCGGCGCGCCTGCGCCAGCCGGTCGTGGCCCTGCATCGCCTCCACGTGGCGCCGCTCGGCCAGTTGCGCCTTGCGTTCCAGTTGCGCCAGATAGGCGTCGAGCTGGCCCTGCAAGGCGGTGTACAGAGTTGCCGCGGGCGGCTCCCAGATGGTGCGGTCCACCAGTTGGTTCAGCGCGCTGACAACGCTGCGGTCGGCCTCGCTGTCGCTGTCCTCGATCCAGTCGCGGGCCGCGTCGGCAAACGTGCCCAGCAGCCGCTGGGCTGGGTGCCCGGGTTCGAAGAAGCCCGGATCGGCGAGCGCCAGGCGCAGCAGCGGCAATTGCAGGTCACCGAGCAGGGCGCGGGCCTTGCCGGAAGGGCGCATGGCGGCGGCCAGCGACTGCAGCAGCCGCGCCATCAGCTCCAGGATGTCGTCCTGTTCGTCGCCCAGGCGCACATTTGCTTCGGTCAGCGACGGCGGCTTCTCGGCGGCGACGTTGAGGCATGCCAGCAGCGAGCGGCGCAGCTGCGCCGCGCTGGCGGGCGTGCCGCCGACATGCCCGGGGATCAGGCTGGGGCGCTGTTGCAGCGCCGCCAGCGCGGCGCGCAATTCCTCCTCGGTGGCCACGAGGCTGGCGTCCTGGCGCGCCGGGGCGGCGCGTCGACGACGGATCAACGGCTCGCGCAGCACATCCAGCGCGCTGCTCGCTGTCTTGCCCGGCGGGGTGACCGGCCCCGGTGACGTGGGGGTTTCGAGCGTCAGAGGCGGCTGCTTGCGCAGCGGCGCGCGCGCCATGGGAAACGCGCGCAGGCGCGGCAGGATGCCTTCGGCGAGCAGGTGGCGATTGACGATGTCGTACAGCTCGGCCAATCCGGGCACCAGGGTGCTTTCCAGGCTTTGCAGCAGCAGCACGTCGTGCTCGCTGGGAAGGCTGAGTGCGGCGGTGGCGTCACGGAATGCGGCGGCCATGGCCTGCGGCCCCAGCGGCAGCCGTTCGCCCTCGAGCGGCGGCGCGGCCACCAGCACGGCGAGGCGATAGCTCAACTCCACCAGCAACGGCCCGTTGCGTGCCTCGTTGCGCGCCACCAGTTGGTCCAGCGCGGCGGTCAACTCGTGCTCGACCGCATCGAGCAGGCTCAGCGTGAGCCCCGGTTTCTTTGCGGTGGACGGGGCGGTGAGGGTGCCGATCTGCGCAAACGCGCGATCGATGCTGGCCACGAAGCGTTCTTCGAAAACCTGCCGCCCCTGCAGCAGCGTTTGCCGCGTGGCCAGGTAGCGTTGCTGGTCCACGTGGCTGCGGGTGCGATCGGATTTGTCGTGCAGGCGGCGGTCGAAATCCCCCAGGCAGGCGCGCAGCGGCTCGTGCAGCCAGGTGGCGCACAGGCCGCGTATTTCATCCACCAGTCGTTGTGTGCGCGCCGGCCAACCGGGCTTTTCGGGGGACGGCACGTCTTCGGTGATGTCGATCTTCAAAATGACCCCGAGCAATGCGACGGGTCGAGTCTATGCCCGATGCGGTGAGCTAACCATGAGCGTTTTGTCACAACGCATCAAGCCAGGAAGCTGGCGATCACGTCGTTGAGAAAACGCTGGCCCAGCGCGGTGGTGCGCAGTTGCCGCGGATCGTGGTGCAACCAGCCGCGCTGTTGCGCATCGTGCAACGGCGCGGCGATGGCGGCCAGCGGCAGCCCGGTGCGCTGGGCGAAGTCGTCCAGCGGCACGCCATCGATCAACCGCAACGCGTTCAACATGTACTCGAACGGTAGCTCCCCGGCTGCCACGATCTGGTCGCCACCGATGCGCGCGGGGGCGCCGCAGGCTTCCATGTAGGCGCGCGGATGGCGTGCTTTCCAGCGCCGGCGCACGTGCCCGCTGGCCGCGTCGCTGAGCTTGCCGTGGGCGCCGGCGCCGATGCCCAGGTAGTCGCCGAAGCGCCAGTAGTTGAGGTTGTGCGCGCAGCGCCGGCCCGGCTGCGCATAGGCGGAGATCTCATACTGGCCGTAGCCGGCGGCGGCCAGGCGCGCCTCGCAGGCCTCCTGCATCGCCCAGGCGTGGTCGTCGTCCGGCAGCGGTGGCGGGTTGGCGGCGAACACGGTGTTCGGCTCCAGCGTCAACTGGTAGTGCGAAATGTGCGCCGGTTGCAATGCCACGGCGCGATCCACGTCGGCCAGCGCGCCATCCAGCGTCTGTTGCGGTAGCGCGTACATCAGGTCGAGGTTGATGTTGGCGTAACCCGCATCCTGCGCCGACTTCACCGCACGTTCGGCTTCCGCGGCCGAATGGATGCGACCCAGACGCCGCAGCTTGTCGTCATCGAAGCTCTGCACGCCGAACGAGATGCGGTTGACGCCGGCCGCCAGATAGCCGTCGAAACGGCCATGTTCGACCGTGCCGGGATTGGTTTCCAGGGTGATCTCGGCGTCCGGCGCCAGCGGCAGCCGCGCGCGTACGCCGTCGAGCAGGCGCTCGATCAATTCGGGCGAGAACAGGCTGGGCGTGCCGCCACCGAAGAAGATGCTGACTATCGGTCGCCCGGCCAGCGTCGCGCCGAAATCCGCGCGGTCGGCATCCAGGTCGGCCAGCAGGTGATCGATGTACGCGGCATACGGGGGCGGTGCGTTGCGCAGGCCGTGGGAATTGAAATCGCAATACGGACACTTTTTCACGCACCACGGCATGTGGATGTACAGCGACAGCGGTGGCGCGATCAGGCTCATGTCAGCTCGGTCAGTCGCGCTTGCAGCTTGGCCATCGCCTGGCCGCGATGGCTGAGGCGGTTCTTGAGCGCGGGGTCGAGTTCGGCAGCGCTTTGGGTCTGGCCATCGGGCAGGAACAGCGGGTCGTAGCCGAAGCCGCCCGGCCCGCGCGGTGCCTCCAGCACGCGGCCGTGCCAGCGGCCCTCGACGATCAGCGGCGTGGGATCGGCGGCGTGACGCAGCAGCACCAGCGCGCACATGAAGAAGGCGCGGCGTCGATCCGGCGGCATGCCGTCCAGCGTCTGCAACAGCTTGGCGTTGTTGGCGGCGTTGTCGCCGTGGCTGCCGGCGTAGCGCGCGGAGTACAGGCCAGGCGCGCCGTTGAGTATGTCCACGCACAGGCCCGAATCGTCGGCCAGCGCGGGCAGGCCGCTCGCCTGGGCCGCGTGGCGCGCCTTGAGCAAGGCGTTCTCCACGAAGGTGAGGCCGGTTTCCTCGGCATCGTCGATGCCCAGGCTGGCTTGCGTGATCACCTCGCAACCGCTGTCGGCGAACAGCGCGTTGAACTCGCGCAACTTGCCGGGGTTGCTGCTGGCCAGGACGATGCGGTGCATGGGTGTGGGGTTCCTGAGGTGCCGGGGGTGGAGTCGTTGTGCGGGGCTTGGCGGTGGGGCGGCCCTCTCCCCCGGCCCCTCTCCCGCAAGCGGGAGAGGGGAGTTGCCGTGCCGGGGTGTGTCGCGGGGCGTTTCCCTCTCCCCTTGCCTCTCCCGCAAGCGG
>JBIQMK010000272.1:0-4234 GCA_044463365.1 Rhodanobacter sp.
TGCGCAGGTAGCCGCCGGGACGTTCGCGGTAGCGCGGGCCCAGTTCGACGAACAGCTTGCCCACCGCTTCCTTGTCGCGCAGGCGCGAGAAGGCGAGGCGACGGTTGGCAACGCCATCGGTCTTGGCCAGCGTGATCAGCGGCTCGGCGACACGGCGAAGTTCCTTCGCCTTGGGCAGGGTAGTACGGATCAGCTCGTGCTTGAACAGCGACGAGGCCATGTTCTTGAACATGGCTTCGCGATGGCTGCTGGTGCGATTGAGCTTGCGTCCGGAATATTGGTGGCGCATGGCGGAAAACTCTCTGTCTGTTGTTATGAAAAGCCGGCACTTGTGTCCGGCTTTCCGCGGATTACCCGCTTTTTGATTCGGGAATCGTGAATCGGAAATGGAGAATCGTCAGAAGCAATGAAAGGCCCTTACGATTCCCGACTCCCTGTTCCCAATTCCCGGCGCTATATCAACCCAGCTGCATGCCGTGGGACAAACCCGGCGGCGGCCAGTTCTCGAGCTTCATGCCCAGGGCCAGACCACGGCCGCCCAGGACGTCCTTGATTTCGGTCAGCGACTTCTTGCCCAGGTTGGGCGTCTTCAGCAACTCGACCTCGGTCTTCTGCACCAGATCGCCGATGTAGTAGATGCTCTCGGCCTTCAGGCAGTTCGCCGAACGCACGGTGAGCTCCAGGTCGTCGATCGGACGCAGCAGCAACGGGTCGAAACCGCTCTTCTCGGCGGTGCTGATGTCGTTCTCGCGACGCGAGAAATCCCCAAAGACCGACAACTGGTCGTTGATGATCTCGGCTGCCTTGCGAACCGCATCCTCGGCGTTGATGGTGCCGTTGGTCTCGATGTCGAGAACCAGCTTGTCCAGGTTGGTGCGCTGTTCGACACGGGCCGCATCCACCTCGTAGGCGACGCGCAACACGGGTGCAAACGACGCGTCCAGCTGCAGCCGACCGATCGGCCGCGCCTCGTCATCCGGATGCTGGCGCGCGCTGGCCGGCTGATAGCCGACGCCGCGACGCACCTTCAGGCGCATGTTGAGGGCGATGTCCTTGGTCAGGTGGCAGATCACGTGCTCGGGGTTGATGATCTCCACCGAGTGATCGACGGCGATATCGCCGGCGGTGACCACGCCCTTGCCCTTCTTGGACAGCGTAAGGGTGACTTCATCGCCGGTGTGCTGACGAATCGCCACTTCCTTCAGGTTGAGCAGGACTTCGATCACGTCCTCCTGCAGACCCTCGAGAGTGGTGTACTCGTGCAGCACGCCATCGATTTCCACCTCGACGATGGCACTGCCAGGGATCGAGGAGAGCAGCACGCGGCGCAGCGCGTTGCCCAGGGTGTGGCCAAAGCCACGCTCGAGCGGCTCGACCACCACCTTGGCGCGGTTGGCTCCGAGCTGTTCGACGCTGAGGCCACGAGGCCGCAGCACGCTAGTTGACGAAACTGCCATGCAGAGCTCCGGTAATTACTTCGAGTAAAGCTCGATGATCAATGCTTCATTGATGTCGGACGGCAGGTCGCCGCGATCCGGCACCGACTTGAACGTACCTTCAAATTTCTTGGCATCGACTTCGACCCAGATCGGACGCAGGTCCATGGTGTCGAACACGGCCGCCGCTTCCTGCACGCGCAGCTGGCTGCGCGCCTTCTCAGTCAGTGCGATCGCATCGCCGGGACGAACCTGGTACGAAGGAATGTTCACTTTCTTGCCGTTCACCAGGATCGCCTTGTGGGCGACCAGCTGACGAGCCTGGGCGCGGGTGACCGCGAAACCCATGCGATAAACGACGTTGTCCAGACGGCTCTCGAGCAGGCGCAACAGGTTTTCACCGGTGTTGCCCTTGAGGGTGGTCGCCTTGGTGTAGTAGTTGCTGAACTGACGCTCGAGCACACCGTAGATGCGCTTGACCTTCTGCTTCTCACGCAACTGCACAGCGTAGTCCGACATGCGCATGCGCTTGTTGGCGCCATGCTGACCGGGCTTGTTTTCCAGCTTGCACTTGGAGTCCAGCGCACGCGCCGGGCTCTTCAGGCTGAGATCCGCACCCTCGCGACGGGCGAGTTTGCAGGTAGCTCCACGATAACGGGCCATGGGTTACTCCTTAGACTCGACGCTTCTTGGGGGGACGGCAACCATTGTGCGGGATCGGCGTGACGTCGATGATGTTGAGCACCTTGAAGCCCAACGCGTTCAGCGAGCGCACGGCCGATTCGCGACCCGGGCCGGGGCCCTTGATCCGCACTTCGACTGTCTTGACGCCATACTCGCCCGCCACGCGACCGGCCTTTTCGGCGGCAACCTGTGCCGCGAACGGGGTCGACTTGCGCGAGCCACGGAAACCGGCGCCGCCGGCGGTAGCCCACGACAAGGCATTGCCCTGGCGATCGGTGATGGTGACGATGGTGTTGTTGAAGGAGGCCTGCACATGTGCCACCGCATCGGTGACAACGCGCTTGATCTTCTTCTTTGCTTTTACCGGCTTAGCCATATTCGGAATCCGTTACTTCTTGATCGCGCGACGGGGACCCTTGCGGGTGCGTGCGTTGGTACGCGTGCGCTGACCGCGCACCGGCAGGCCACGACGATGGCGCAGGCCACGGTAGCAACCAAGATCCATCAGACGCTTGATGGCGATACCCACCTCGCGACGCAGATCACCTTCGACAATGTATTTGCCGATCTCGTGGCGGATTTTCTCCACCTCACCCTCGCTGAGGGATTTGATCTGGGTGGTGGGAACCACACCAGCATCCGCGCAGACCTTCTTGGCCCGGCTGCGGCCGATACCGTAAATGCTCTGCAAGCCGACCCAGACATGTTTCTGGACCGGCAAATTGACACCCGCGATGCGCGCCATGATGTTCTTTCTCCGATGCGTTTCGTGCGCGGTAAACGCGCAATTCTAACCTGAATTACACTGTCCGGAAAGCCCTGCGGCACCGCGGTGCCGCCACCTCCCGACTTCGAACCCGACACACGCAGTTCAACTGCGGCGAAGGTTGGCCTTCTTGAGCAGACTTTCGTACTGATGACTGACCAGGTGCGCCTGGATCTGCGACGTGAAGTCCATCACCACCACCACCACGATCAGCAGCGACGTGCCGCCGAAGTAGAACGGTACGTGCCAGAAGCTCTGCATGAACGACGGCACCAGACACACCAGCACCAGATACAGGGCGCCCACACCGGTCAAGCGCGTCATCACCGCATCGACGTAGCTGGCGGTGGCCCGACCCGGGCGAATACCCGGAATCAGCGCACCCGACCGCTTCAGGTTGTCGGCGGTCTCATCGGCGTTGAAGACGATCGCCGTATAGAAGAACGCAAAGCCGATCACCAGTATCGAATAGACGATGTCGTACAACGGCTCGCCCGGATTCAGCGACTGGGTCAGCTCCTGCAGCCAGCGCGCCTGATGTCCGGTACCGAACCAAGTGATCGCCGTCGCCGGGAACATCAACAGGCTGGACGCGAAGATCGGCGGGATCACGCCCGACATGTTGATCTTCAGCGGCAGGTGCGAGCTCTGGTTCTGGTAGGCGTTCTGACCACCGCCGCGCCGCGCATAGTTCACGGTGATGCGCCGTTGCGCACGCTCCATGAACACCACAAACGCGGTAACCGCCAGCACCAGCGCAAACACCATCAACAGCTTGAGCACCGACAATTCGCCGTTGTTGGCCATGCCCAGCGTATGCACCACCGCTTCCGGCAGACCGGCGACGATGCCGGCGAAGATCAGCAGCGAGATGCCGTTGCCGATACCGCGCTCGGTCATCTGTTCGCCCAACCACATCAGGAACATGGTTCCCGCGGTCAACCCGATCACCGAGGCCATGATGAAGCCGAAGCCCGGGTGGTAGACCACCGGCGCCCCGCCGGCGGCGACCTGCTTCTGCAGCGCCACCGCGATGCCGAACGACTGGAACAACGCCAACCCCACCGTACCGAAGCGCGTATACATCGTCATCTTGCGCTTGCCGGACTCGCCTTCCTTGCGCAAGGCCTGCAGGCTCGGCACCACCGATCCCATCATCTGGATCACGATGGACGCGGAGATGTACGGGATCACGCCCAGCGCGAATACCGAAAACCGCTCCAGCGCACCGCCCGAGAACATGTTGAACATGTCCATCAGGCCATTGCCGTTGACCAGGCTCGTCATCGCCGCCGGATTGACGCCCGGCACCGGAATGAACGAGCCCAGGCGAAAGACCACCAGCGCG
>JBIQMK010000273.1:0-4195 GCA_044463365.1 Rhodanobacter sp.
TCTGCGGGAAGCGACGATTTCGTTCGTCGCTTCCCGTACCCGCCATCATGGCCTCGACGCCGCCGGTCGTTGCTATATTTTTTCGGCTTTCAGGAGATCACCTACATGCGCGTTCCGTCGCTTTCCCTGGCTTTGCTCGCGCTGCTCACTGTCGCCACCACCGTCCACGCGACAGGTACGGCGGTTCCCTTGTGGCCCGGCGGCGCGCTGCCCGATGGCGCGCGGCAGGGGCAATTGCCGGCCCTGACCGCCTACATCCCCGCGTCCAATCCCACGAAAACGGCGGTCGTGATCTGCCCCGGCGGCGCCTATCACGCGCTGGCGCTGGACTGGGAGGGCGTGCTCGTTGCCCACTGGTTCAACCAGCATCAGGTCGCGGCCTTCGTGCTGCAGTATCGCCACGGCGACGGGCACCATTACCCGCAGCCGATCGACGACGGCCGGCGCGCGGTGCGCTGGGTGCGCGAGCACGCCGCGACCTATGGCCTCGACCCGCAACACATCGGCATCATGGGCTTCTCCGCCGGCGGTCACGTGGCAGCCACCGTCTCCACCCACTACGACCCGAAGACGGCGCTGTTGCACGACGCCGTGGGGCAGGCTTCCGCGCGACCGGATTTCACGATACTGGCCTATCCCGTCATCACCATGGATGAGCCCTTCACCCACCTCGATTCGCGGGAGCACCTGATCGGCACGCACCCTTCACCCGCACTGGTGCACGAGCTGTCCAACGAAACGCAGGTCACCGCCGAAACGCCGCCGGCCTTCATCTATGTCATCGATGCCGACACCCTGGTGCCACCGGAAAACAGCGTCGCCTACTACCTTGCCCTGCACCGGCAGCATGTGCCGGCCGAGCTGCATGTGTTCCGCACGGGCAAACACGGCAGCGGCCTGGGCCAAAACGACCCGTTGCTGAGCATCTGGCCCGAGTTGCTCCAGCGTTGGATGGCTGGCCTGGGTTACATGAAACAAGGTTGAGCCGGCTGCGCCTATCTGTTGAAAGCCCTAAGGACAGCCTGAACAAGCCGTCATCCCAGCGAGGCGCTCTTCAACGGCCGAAGGGCCGGTCAAGCTGGGATCTAGCGCCTCGCAATCCCTTGAAGGGACCGGATCCCAGCTTTCGCTGGGATGACGAGCAAAAATCAGAGCCTCCCTAAGGAGGCGCAGAGGAGGATCCTTGCCAGCCGCAACGTAGCGATGAGGAATTCATGAGAACGCCAAGCTTCGTCCGTGTCATTGCCGTCGGCGCCCTGTTCGCCATGCTTTGTCCCATGGCCGCGAATGCCCTCGATGCCGCGCCCGAGCCACCACCGACCCGCCTGTTCGACGCGCCGGGCGCGCCGCCGTTCACGGTGATCGAGGGCCGGGGGGCCAATGCGCCGGTGGATGCGAACGGCAATTTCGTGATCGGCCCCGACTATGTGCCGGCGCCCGAACTTGCCGTGCGCCAGGGTGTGCCGCAGGGGACCGTGCAGCAGTTCGTCATGGATTCGACCGACAGCCGGTTCTACCCGGGCATCGGTCGCGACGTGTTCGGCAGCGTCGATCCCGCCAATCCGAAGACGCTGCTCGTCGACACCCATGCCGCGCCGTATCGGCGCACCGTTACCGTCTACATTCCGCAGCAGTACCGGCGCGGCACCGCGGCGCCCTTCATCGTCACGCACGACGGGCCGGCGTTGGGCGCGCCCGACCTGATGTTGCCGCACGTCCTGGACAACCTCATCGCCGACAAGCGCGTGCCGGTGATGATCGCCGTGATGATCCAGAACGGCGGCGGTGATGCGCAGGGCAGCGAACGCGGCCTCGAGTACGACACTCTCTCCGGCAAGTTCGCCGAGTTCATCCAGGCCGAGGTGCTGCCGCAGGTGGAGAAACGCTACGGCGTCACGTTGACGAACGATGCGGACGGCCGCGCCGCGATGGGCTGCAGTTCTGGCGCCGCGGCCGCGTTCACCATGGCCTGGTACCACCCGCAGTGGTATCACCGGGTCATCAGCTACTCGGGCACGTTCGTGAACCAGCAGTGGCCGTTCAACCCGCAAACACCCGATGGCGCGTGGGGTTATCACGGCGACGACGGCCTGATCGCGAACAGCGCCACCAAGCCCATCCGGTTGTGGATGGATGTCGGCGACCGCGACCTGTTCAATCCCAACGTCATGCGCGACGGCATGCACGACTGGGTCGCCGCCAATCACCGCATGGCGACCGTGCTGAAAGACAAGGGTTACGCGTATCAGTACGTGTTCGCGCGCAACTCGGGCCATTGCGACCGCAAGGTACGCGAGCAGACCTTGCCCGCGGCACTGGAATGGGTGTGGCGCGGCTATGGACGGTAGGGCCATCCGGACAACACGAGCGGCACCTATCCCGCCGGGCGATCAACCATCGAGAGAAACTTCGACGGCGGTACGCCGAAGTGCTTCTTGAACGCCACGGCATACGCGCTGTGGCTTTCGTAGCCGCTGTTCAACGCCACCTGCGTGATGGGCGCGCCGCCGAGCAGCGTGGTGATGGATGACATCAACCGCAGTTGCTGGCGCCAGCGGCCGAACGTCATGCCGGTGCCTTTGCGAAAGTGGCGATGGAAGGTCTTGGCGCTCATGGCGAGCGACGACGCCCAATCGTCGGCGGAAAAGGCGTGCGCGGGATCACTGACCAAGGCCTCGCACACCTGCTGGACGGTGCCGTCGACCGGCCATGGCAGATGAAACGGCAGCGGGCGCTGGCCGCCCAGCTCTTCCAGGAACAGCGCCGACTGCAGCGCCTCGCGCCGTGAACCGCAGCGGCCCGCTATCGGCTGCGCCAGCTCGGCGATCAACGCTTTCAGCAGCGCCGAAACGTGCAGCACGCCATCCGCGATGGGCAGGCCATCGGCTGCTTCCGCGTCCACGAAAATGCCGTAGACGCGCACCGGCGTGTGCATGATCAGGCGATGCTCCACGTTCGGGCGAAGCCACACCGCCGCGGTCGGTGGAACCAGCCATTGACCGCTGGACGCCTGCACCCGCATGACGCCCTCGGCGGCGTACAGCAGATGGGCTCGGCCGTGATGGTGCGAGGGCACCACGTGATTGGCCGGATATGTTTCGGCAACGCCCGTCACCGGCAATGACGAGGACTCGTGGGCGCTGAGGTCCAGCGCCCGGCTGCCCTCTCGCGGCGAGGCAAATCCCATTGGCGGCCGGTGTCCATTTCGCTATAGCGGTTGTCCATTATTTTATGGATAGCCATGTCGAACAAGCCTATATTCCCGGAGGTAAACCGTTCTGCGGAGAGCGGCGCGCACGCTCCGATGGCGCATGCCGCAGACCCCTGCGCTTGCGCCTGCGCCGCGCCTCCGATTCGGCCCGATCCCGGCGCTGGCGCATTCGTCGGCACGGAGGTCGGCTACCTACCTGTTCGAGGCTACTCATGTTGGCAAATCCCGGCACCCGCTATCGTGCGTTCCCCGCCATCGACCTGGCGGATCGGCAATGGCCCTCGCGTACGCTGACCCAGCCGCCGATCTGGCTTTCCACCGATTTGCGCGATGGCAACCAGGCGCTGTTCGAGCCGATGAACCGCGAGCGCAAGTTGCGCCTGTTCCAGGAATTGGTGCGCATCGGGTTCAAGGAGATCGAGATCGGCTTTCCGTCCGCCTCGACCACCGACTTCGAGATCGTGCGCCACCTGATCGATGACGGCCTGATTCCGGACGACGTCACACCGATGGTCATCACCCAGCTGCGCGAGGACCTCATCGAAACCACCGTAAGCAGCGTGCAGGGCGCGCGGCGCGCGATCGTGCATCTCTACAACGCCATCGCGCCGGCCTGGCGCGAGATCGTGTTCGGCATGAGCGTGCCGCAGATCGTCGAGATGGTCGAAGAGCGCATCGGATTCCTCAGGACGCTCACGGCCCAACAGCCGCAGACCGAGTGGGTGCTGCAGTATTCGCCCGAAACGTTCTGCATGGCCGAGCTGGATGTCTCGCTGACGGTTTGCAACGCGGCGATCAAGGCGTGGGATGCCGGCCCGCAACGGCCGATGATCATCAACCTGCCCACCACCGTCGAGGTGGCCACGCCCAACGTCTTCGCCGACCAGGTCGAATGGATGCATCGGCGGCTGGACCGGCGCGAGCACATCGTGCTTTCGGTGCACCCGCACAACGACCGCGGCACCGGCCTCGCCTGCGCCGAGC
>JBIQMK010000274.1:0-4142 GCA_044463365.1 Rhodanobacter sp.
CCATACACGTCCGGGCGGAAGCCGACCCGGCCGTCCTCGCGCAGATCCACCGTCCAGTACGCCAGCAACAGCGTCACCGGCCGGGCCAGCGTCACGTTCAGCGTCTTGCCGGTGTCGATGGCGCTGTCGATCGCGGCGCGGCTCCAGCGCGCCGGATCATCCAGCAGCAGCTGGGCCAGCTCGCGCGGGCGCTCCACCCGGATGCAGCCGGAGCTGCTCGCGCGCTGCGGATTGGCGAACAACTCCTGGTGCGGCGTGTCGTGCAGGTAGACGGCATAGTCGTTCGGAAAGCGGATGACCAGGCGGCCCAGCGAGTTGTGCGGTCCCGCGTCCTGGCGCAGCACGATGCCGCGCGGGTTGTTCCAGTCGACGCTCGCTGGCGAGCGTTCGCGGCCCTGGCCGTCCAGGACGCGGAGGTGGTTGGCGGCAAGGTAGCCGCGGTTGCGGCGCACCTTGGGCAGCACGTCGTTTTTCAGGATCGTGGGCGGCACCGTCCAGGTCGGGTTGAGCGTGAGGTAGGTGATCTGCGACTTGAACGCCGGCGTGCTGCGGTACGGCTTGCCAACCTGCACGCGCGAGCGCCAGACCGGCTTGCCGTCGCGGTAATAGGCGATGCGGTAACCGGCGATGTCCACCATCACGAAGTCGCCATGCAACTGGTGCAGCAGCCAGCGTGCGCGCTCCAGGTTCACCCGCAGCTGGTCGATGCGCGCGGCCACCGGTACGTTCAGCGCCGCCAGCGTGGCCGGCCCGAGCCGGCCATCGACGGTGAGGTATTGCTCGGACTGGAACTGCCGCAGCGCCTGTTCGGTCGCCGCGTCATAGTCTTCGGACGGCCCTGCCTCGGCGGCGCCATCAACGATGGCCGGCAGGTAGCCTGCCAGTCGCAACCACTGGCGCAGGGCGGGGACGCGTGGGTCGCGCATTCCCGGCTTCAAGGTGGGGCCATTCGGGATCGGCACCCAGCCACCTTGCTCGGCCATGTCACGCCAACGCGCCAGCGCGGCGCGCAGTTCGTCGTACAACGGGTTTTGCGGCCGCGCCCGCGCGAACAATGACACCAGCTGCCCCTGTGCCAGCGCGTCGCGTACGGTCTGCACACCCTGCCCCGGCGCCGGCTGTCGTGCATCGAAATTCCAGTGGGTATCCAGCGAGGCGGGGTCCACCTTGCCGCGATAAAGATCGGCCAGGGCGGTGAGGCAGGCTTGGGTGGCCAGCAGGTCGAACCGTGCGCGCTGCATCGGCGTGGCCCGCGGATCGGCCAGCGCCGCACGCTGGCGCAGTAGCTCGTCCAGTGCGTAATCGGCCGGATCGAGGCCATCGGCACTCATGCCATGCAATGCCGCCAGCAATTGATCGACGTCGGGCGCGCGTGTCCACGCCGGCGCGAAATCTCCCAGCGCATAGAACTGCGCCCGTGCCTTGTCCAAGCCGGTGGCGGGCGCGTCGAGTGTCGGCTGCAGCTGTTGGCGGATCAGCACGGCCACGGGGTCGGCAGGCTGTGTCCCCACCGGCTGCGCTTGCAGGCCCGTGAACACCAGCAGCAGCATGGCGATGAATCGAAGGCGTGGCGACATGATGTTTCTCTCGATGGCAGTCGCTGGCGGCGTCATCACGTTGGTGCGACCTTGCCAGCGCACGTGAATCAGGCCTCCGCCGCTGTCGCCCGCGCAGGCGCGACCTCCGCGGCCTGCAGCCGGTTGCGCCCCGCATGCTTGGCGGCGTACAGCGCGGCGTCGGCGCGGCGCACCAGGTCGGCGGCGTCATCAGCGCAGGCGGCCTGCGCCACGCCGATGCTGACGGTGACCGCGCGCTGCGGCCAGGCGAAGCCGCGAAATGCATGCAGGATGCGCTCGGCGGCTTCGTGCGCGCCGGCCGCCTCGGTATTGGGCAGCAGCACCACGAACTCCTCGCCGCCATAACGCGCCGCGCGGTCCGACGGGCGCAGCGTGGCGCGCAATAGGTGGCCGGTGATCCGCAACACCTGGTCGCCCGCCAGATGGCCGAAGTCATCGTTGTAGGCCTTGAAACGATCCAGGTCGAGCATCAACAGGGAAAACACGGCGTCGCGCTCGCGTTGCCCGCGCAGCAGGCTGGCCAATGCATCATCGAAAGCGCGCCGGTTGGCCAGCCCGGTCAGGACGTCGGTGTCGGCATGGTTGCGCAGCTGCGCCGATTCCATGCGTTGGCGTTCCAGCTTGTCCAGCAGGCTGGCCACCCACCACACCAGCCCGGCCAGCGCGCCACCGCTGCCCAGCGCCACAAAGGCGAAGGCCAACGTTTCGGGCAGGCCCAAATGCGATTGCAAGGCCTCCAGGGCGAACACGAAAACCACCGGCAGCAGCAACGCCGGAAGCAGCAGCCGTCGCGCCAGCGCGCCGCCGAACGTATCCGCCGTGGCCACCCGGGTCAGCCCCGTGGCTGGCGATGAGGACAGCCAGCCCAGAACCACCAGCAGCAGCATCAGCAAGGTCGGCAACGGCACCTGTTCGAACGGGCCGCTGACTCTGCCGGTCAACGCGACCGCATACGAGGCCAGGCCGGTGACCACGATGGCCAGTAGCACCACCGCCATGATCTCGCGCAAAACCAGATAGCGCCGCGTGGACACCAGCAGGCCCTGGCCGCCCAGCAGAGTCAGCGCGACCGCCGAGAGCACCGCCATCCGCCCCGGCGGCAACCCGGCAGCCCGTGCGGCTGGATCATCGAACAAGTGATCGAAGCCCGGATCCACCAACCAGAGGTGTTCACCCAGCGTCGCCGCACCGATGCCCGCCACCGCGATCGATAGCCAGTGACCGAGGCGCCATCGCACGGGCACGAAATCCTGGCTCAGGAAAAGCGCCGCCCCTGAGAGCGCAAACGCGATGGCCGCATTAGCCTTCATGGCATGCTGGCCCGGAACCAGGGTGGTGAGCAGCGGCGCGCCGAAACACCAACCGGCCAGCACGACCAGCGCGACTGCAACCACCAACACCGCGACCAGGCGCGAGAACACGATGAAGCCGCGAGTGGCCGCCGCATTCTGATGGAATGGCACTGCAATCATGAGCCCGCTTCCCCGGAAAAAAGCCTGTTTGCTGTTTGCCCCGCCGCGCGCCCGCCGCCATCGATACGACCGGCCAGCAGGCCACGGCGATACGCGATCTGACCTCGGTCAACCCGCTCCGTCCACCGCCCTGCCACAGTGTCGTTGCCGCGCCCAAACCACCATCGTCCGGAGTGTCGCCCATTATGATCACCTACAGCTGCCATGGCGCCGCCAAGCAGGTCACCGGCTCCTGCCACCTGGTGACCTGCAACGACCATCGCGTGCTGATCGACTGCGGCATGTTCCAGGGCGGCGAGGAGGTCGAGCGCGCCAACGCCGAGCCGTTCGGCTTCGACCCCGCCAGCATCGACGTGCTGCTGCTCACCCACGCGCACCTGGACCACTGCGGGCGGATTCCGCGCCTGGTGCGACAGGGCTTTCGTGGCCGCATCCTCACCACCGCCGCCACCCGCGAGCTGGCCCGCGTGGTGATGCTCGATGCCGCCGGGCTGCAGGAAGAGGACGCACGCCGCGCGCAACGCAACAACCGCCGCGGCGAGGTGGTGGCGCCACCGCTGTATACATTGGACGATGCGCTGCACGCACTGGATTTCTTCGGCCCGGATGTCGGCTACGACGACGCCGTGCCGGTCGTCGCAGGGGTGCATGCGCGCTTCCTCGACGCGGGCCACATTCTCGGCTCCGCCTCGGTGCTGCTGGAATTGGACGACGGCAAGCAGCAGCGCCGCATGCTGTTCTCCGGCGATCTGGGCAACCCCGGCCGCCCGCTGCTGCGCGATCCGACGCCCGCGCCGCCAGCCGACTACGTGGTGATGGAAAGCACCTACGGCGACCGCCCGCACCGCTCGGTGCCGGACTCGATCGACGAGATGTACCGGGCGATCCGCGACACGGTGAACCGGCGCGGCAACGTGGTGATTCCCACCTTCGCGCTGGAGCGCACGCAGGAAATCCTCTACTACCTGCATCGCGGCATGCACGATGGCGCGATCCCGCCGCACGTGAGGGTATTCCTCGACTCGCCCATGGCGATCTCCGCCACCGAGATCTTCCGCCGCCACCCGGAATGCTTCGACGACGGTTTCCTCGA
>JBIQMK010000275.1:0-4094 GCA_044463365.1 Rhodanobacter sp.
CATCGTCAGCCGCCTATAGGCCTTGAGCAAGATGGGGCGGCTGGACGCTCACGGTGCATCCGCAAGACCTTGCCAATCATCACCATGGTGATCACTCCTCGAACCCCGCCCAGCTGTGGATATCTCGGGCAGGGTAGGTTGAACACCTGGGTCAAATTTGGGTCGGCAGGGCCCTCACGGGTGGGTCAAATTTCAGTCGGCGGCAACAGTTCGGGGCCTGTTCGTGCGGCAACGTGATGTTGAGGCCGATCGAGCGAGCCCCGGCATCGAAAGCACCGCGATTGGCGGCTTCCATGATGCCGGGGCCGCCACCGGTGATGACGACGAAGTCGCACCGCCCCTCCTGCTGGAAACGAGCAGAGATCAGTTGGGCGAAGCGCTGTGCCTCTTCGTAATAGCGTGCCTGTTCCACGCGGCGACGGGCCAAGGTCAGGTCCCGCCCAAACGTTGGATTCCCCGGCATGGTGCCCGCTTGCTGCTCCAGCACAGCGAGCCGGTCGCGTGCGGTGACAGCATCACTTACGCGTGCACTGCCAAACACCACCACGGTCGAACGCACGCCTTGCTCACGCAAGACACGTTCGGGCTTGAGCAGTTCGAGCTGGAGACGCAGCGGACGCAAATCGTCCTGGGCGAGAAGATCATTGTCCTCGTACGCGAGGCGGTACGCAGCCGATTCGATGATGGCGCGCAAGCGATCGGCATGCTCAGACAAAGTGCTCATCATCAACGCCCCTCGTCGTCATGTCCGTGCACAGGCGCATTGCCGACCCGTCCCAGCCCCATCTCCACCAGCGCACCGTCGCGGCGCAGCAGCCACAGCGCCTCCAGCCCCATGCGCTGCGCCAGCGCCAGCCCTTCATCGGGGCCGGCCACCAGTAACGCCGTGGCCCAGGCGTCTGCGTGCATGCAGGCCGACGCCAGCACCGTGACCGAGGCCACATCGTTGCGCACGGGCGCGGCGCGGCGCGCATCCATGGTGTGCGAGAGGCGTGCGCCGCCCACCTCCAGATAGCGCCGGTAGTCACCGGAGGTGGCCACGGCCAGGTTCTGCAGCTCGACCACACTGTGCACCGCACGGCGCCCGGCCTGTGGGCTCTCCACGGCCACAGCCCAGGGCTGGCCACTGGGCTGGCCGCCCACGGCGCGCAGTTCGCCGTCTAGCGCCGCCAAGGCGTGGCGTACGCCGTGCCGGCGCAGCGCGTCGACCATGCGGTCCACAGCGTAGCCTTTGGCGATGCCGCACAGGTCCAGTTGCAGCGGCGCGTGCTTGCGCGCACGGCCGGCGGTGCGGTCCAACTCCAGCGCTTCATGCGTGGGCGGGCGAGAGGCTGACACGGCAGCACGGATCGCCGGCGCATCGGGTTCATCGCGCGCCGCGCCAAACCCCCAGGCATCGACCAGCGCGCCCACGGCCGGATCGAACGCACCCTGGCTCAGGCGGCCAATGTCCAGCGCACAGGCCAGCACCTCCAGGATTTCGGGCGGCAGCGTCAGCCATGTGCCCGGTAATGCGCGGTTGAGGTGGTTGAGGTCGCTGTCGGGCAGCCAGGGCGACATCTGTACATCCACCTGAAGCACGGCGGCGGCCAGGTCCTGTTGCAGGGCCGGTGCGTCCACGCCCGGCTCGGCGTCGCAGGTGACGGACCAGCGCGTGCCCATGGTGGGGCCGTGCAGGTTCAGGCGCCGGAGTTCAGAAGAGGTCTTCGGCATAGCGTTCACGCTGCTTGAGCCGGGCCACGCTCAGCCCCAACCCACCCAGGATGTCGTCGAGCACCTGCGCCACCCCCTGCGCCATGGGACGGCTGCCGCACACGCGCACGATGGCGCCGCGCGCCAACAGGTCGCGCACCCGTGCGGCGTCGCGGCGCAGGGCATCCTGCACATAGCCGCCGCCGTCCGGCGTGCGCGAGAACGTGGTGTGCAGATCGACCAGGCGGCCCTCGGCCTGCCAACCCTGGAGGTCCTCACCGAAATAGAAATCCCGCGCCGGATCGCGTGCGCCGTAGTACAGATGCATGGGCCGGTGCCGCGCGTTGCCCCGGATGAAGCCCGCCAGCGGCGCCACGCCCGTACCCGCACCGATCAGCAGCACGGGCTGGCGCGAGCCGTGCAGCGCGAAGCCCGGATTGGGACGGATGAAAGCCTGCGCATGGTCGCCGGGTTGCAGGCCATGCAGGTAGGTGGAGCAAACGCCGCCCGGTATGCGGCGCACGCAGATTTCCACGAAGCCGTCGCGCATGCCGGAGGCCAGCGAGTAGTAGCGCGGCACCGGTTGATCCCCCGGTGGCACGATGCCCAGCAGGTCGCCGGCGACGAAGCGCGGCAGGCCACGGCCGGGCAAGGCAAAGCGCAGGATGGCCGCTGGCTCGCCGGCGCCCCCCACGAAGTCCTGCCGCGCCACCAGCGTGAGTGTCGCGGTGCGCGGCAGGCGCGGCTGGTAGGCGAGCGACAGAGGCTGGCCCAGGGCTTGTGCCAGCGACTGTCCCCAGCGGGCAAACTCCTGCGCGGACTGCTGGTGAATGCGCTCCAGCGCCAGCAGCGGCTTCCAGCCTTGGGCAAGCAGGGCCTGATCCAGCGCTTCGGCAAAGGCGCAGAAGGCGGGGAACTGCCGGTCGCCAAAGCCCAGCACCGCCACCTGCGCGCTGGTGACGGGCTGGTGCGCGATGACGTCGAGCGCTCGTGCGGCATGGGCGGGCGCCTGTCCTTCGCCATAGGTGGCGGCCAGCACGTAGACATGGCGCGCGGTCGGCGGCACGCGCCAGCGCTCCAGCGCCGTGGTGTGCACGCGGTGGCCCGCGGCTGCCAGCGCGGTGTGCAGGGCCTGGGCGAAACCCCAGGTGCTGCCGCTTTCGCTGGCGACGAAGATCAGGCTGTCGGCCTGCGCCAGCGGGCTGTTGCCCTCGATGGCGGGCCGGCTGCGACGCGCCTGCCACCACAGCAGCACGCCCGTGACCCAGAACAGTGGGATGCTCGCGCCCATGGCACCCAGCACCACGGCCCAGGCCCAGGCACCGTCGCCCGTGTGCAGCAGCAGCGCCCAGTCGTGTACGCGCTGCGCCGTTGTGGTGTCATGCCAGGCCAGGGTCTGACCGCTGTAGCGATCCACCCAGCCTTGGCCCTGGACGGTGACGATGCTCCAGATGTCCTGCGGGTCGTCGGCCGCGGGCACGTTCAGCTTGCGCAGGTCTTGCACGCGCAGGTCTTGCAGCAGCGGCAACTGACCCGCCGGTAGCGATGCCTGACCGTTGGGGGCGGATGCGACCTCGGGTTCCGCGTCAGCATCGAGCTGCACCAGGCTGAAGGTGGCTGCGCTCATGTAGAGCGCGGCGGCCGCCGACAGGGCCAGGACCGCCAGCACCACCCGCCCGGCCAGCACGTGCAGGCGCTGCGCCAGTGTGCCGCGCACCGGGCCTGCCAGGCGTCGCCAGCCGCCCATGCGGCGCAGCAGCAGCACCAGGCCCGAGACCGACAGCGCCAACATGGCCAGCGCCACCACCGCCGCAACGACGCGCCCAGGATCGTCCAGCAACAGCGCACGATGCAGGTTCTTCACCCAGCGCGGCAAGAGCGAGGGCTGGTAGCTGCCCAGCACCCGGCCGTCTGCGGGGGCGACGCGCAACGCGCGAGCTTGCCCGTCCTCGAAGGCATACACCACGATGGCGCCGGAAGGCTGGCGGCGGATTTCCTCCGCTCCCGGGACAGTCGCCTGTACACGTTGCACCAGAGTGGCCACCGGCATGTCAGGCTCAGTGGGGGCTGCCTGGATGGCGTTGCGCAACGGATCGAGCGCCAGCAGCGTGCCGGTGATGCCCAGCACCAGCGCGAGCGTGCCCGCCACCAGGCCCAGCCATCGATGGGCGAATCGCCAGATCATGTGGGCCCTTTATTGCAACTGGTAGGTGAACGACTGGATGTATTGCTTGCCGGCCTGCGGCTTGCCCGCCTGAGCCGACGACAGGGGCATGCGGATCTCCGATGGGCTGTCCCGCATGTCCTCTGCGGCGGCGTCGATGCGGATCTCGTAGCCCGCGTCGATCAGCTGGTTCGCGCTCAGCATCCTCGGCGCTATCCATATTCCGATCAATGTCGCG
>JBIQMK010000276.1:0-4041 GCA_044463365.1 Rhodanobacter sp.
CTTACGAATCCCAGAAGCTATACGCCGGCGCTTGACTTGGAACAGAGTGTCTACAGGTTTTCGTTACTGCGGACGACCGATGCGCACCGGGTATGCGCCCGCTCAGATGGCGGCTTTTTCCTGCAACACGCCGTTGTGCAACACCAGCGTGCGGTCCATTCGCGCGGCCAGACGCGGGTCGTGCGTCACCAGCACGAAGCTGGTGCCGATCTCCTGGTTGAGCTCCAGCATCAGGCCGTAGACCTGCGCCGCGTTGTCCTCGTCGAGGTTGCCGGTGGGCTCGTCGCCCAGCACGCAGGCCGGCCGCGTCACCAGCGCACGCGCCACCGCGCAACGCTGGCGTTCGCCGCCGGAAAGCTCGGAGGGTTTGTGCTGCAGGCGCTTGCCCAGCCCCACTCGCTCCAGCAGCGCGGCCGACTGGCGTTGCGCCTCAGCGATCGCGGTACCGCGAATCAGCAACGGCATGCAGACGTTTTCCAGTGCGGTGAACTCGGGCAACAGGTGATGGAACTGGTAGATGAAGCCCAGCGAGCGGTTGCGCACGCGGCCGCGTTCGGCATCGGAGAGCGTGGACAGCAGGCGCCCATCGACCTCCACCTCGCCCGCGCTCAAGGTGTCGAGCCCGCCGATGATGTGCAGCAGCGTGCTCTTGCCCGAGCCCGACGCGCCCACGATCGCCATGGTCTGGCCATGCTTGAGTTCGAAGCTGACGTCGCTCAATACATCGGTGCGCAAGCCGCCTTCCTGGTAGGTCTTGGCGACGTGGCTGGCACGCAGCACGTTTTCAGTGGTGGAGTTCATGACGGCCTTATTCATAGCGCAGCGCCTGCGCCGGCTGCGTGCGCGAGGCGCGCCACGCGGGATACAAGGTGGCCAGCAGCGAGAACGTGAACGTGAGCAGGGCCACCGAGCCCACGTCGTGCCAGTCCAGCCGGCTGGGCACCTCGCTGATGTAATAGACGTCGGGCGACAGGAAGGTGACGTGGAAGGTGTGCTCGATCCACTTGATGATGCCGGGCAACTTCCACGACAGCAGCGAGCCCAATCCCACCCCGAAACCGATCCCCACGAAACCCACCAGCACGCCCTGCACCATGAACATGCCCATGATGCTGCGCGGCGTGGCTCCCAGCGTGCGCAGGATCGCGATGTCCGCCTGCTTGTCGGTCACCAGCATCATCAGCATCGAGATCAGGTTGATCACTGCCACCAGGATGATCAGCGACAGGATCACGAACATCACCATCTTTTCCATCGACAGCGCGGCGAACAGGTTGGCGTTGGTGTCCATCCAGGTCTGCACCCGGTACACCCCGCCGAGTTGCTCGGCCAGTTCACGCGCCACTGGCCGGGCGTTGAAAAGATTGTCCAGGCGCAGCCGGATACCGGTGGGGCCGGTGAGGCTGTTGAGCTTTTCCGCATCGCTCATGTTGACCAGCGCCAGGCCGGTATCGAACTGCTCCATGCCCAGTTCGAACACGCCCGCGACATGGAAACCGCGCATGCGCGGCACGCCACCCATTGGCGTGGCGCGCAATTCGGGAACGGCCATGGTCACGCGGTCGCCCACGCTAACGCCCAGCGTCATCGCCAGCTCCTTGCCCAGCACGATGTTCCAGCTGCCCGGCTTCAGCGCATCGAGCGAGCCTTCCACCATGTGCTTGTCGATGTCGACCACCTTGGGCTCCAGCGCGGGCTCGATGCCACGCACCAGGGCGCCGCTGGAACGCCGCGCCAGCAGCATCGCCTCGCTTTCCACGTAGGGCGCGGCACCCAGCACGTGCGGATTGGCGCTGGCGACCTTCAGCGTGCGCGGCCAATCCTCCAGGCTCTGGCCCACGCCGGACACGGTGGCGTGCGAGATCGCACCCAGGATGCGCGCGCGCATCTGGTAGTCGAAGCCGTTCATCACCGACATCACCGTGATCAGCGCGATCACGCTGATCGCGATGCACACGATCGATACGGTGGAGATGAAGGAGATGAACTGGTTGCGTCGCTTGGCACGCGTGTAGCGCAGGCCGATGAAAAGTTCGAGCGGTCGGAACATGGCAACCTGATTCGTGGGAGCGGCAGGGAAAGCCGATACGGACGGCCGCCGGAGCGGTATACGTTAGCGCATGGCGCGCGGCGGCGGCAGGGTGCCCGAAGCCGGGGTACGCGGCAAGTTGCGCAGCAGTCAGATTCGCGGCAGCGCCTCGCCGGGCTGCACCGTCGCCAGGCGCATGCGCAGGCGGCGGCGAATGTCGGGGTCGCTGTTGTCCGGCGCCAGCAGCAGGACCTGCACGCCGCGTTCGACCGTCTGCAAACGCAGCAGGATGAAGCCGCCGAGCACGCGAAACGAGGCCAGCGTGGCGGCGATGTCTTCGTGGTCAGTGGTGCGCAAGGTCCAGCCGCCCTCGGCGGCCCAGCCAGCGGCAGCCAGCGGCGATCTCGCCGCACGCTGCAGGTTCTGCCAGGGCGCCAGCGCCACGGCCGCGACCAGCGCCAGCTTCAACCTGACGGGCAAACCCGAGAGGATCACGGCCAGCGCGGCCAATACCGCGACCGCCAGCAGGCAGCGTCGCAGCAGTCGCGACGGTGCATATTCAAAGCCGATGGCGGGCGCGGATGTCATCGATGATCGCCTGCCAGTCCGGTCGCTCGGGACGGGCGTGGCCCATCACCCAGTCCCACAGGTCCGGGTCCTGCACGTCGAGCAACTCATCGAACGCCTGCTGTTCGGCCTCGCTGGCGTTGTCGAAGCGCTCATCCAGCCAACCGCCCAACAACGCGTCCAGCTCGCGGGTGCCGCGGCGGGCGCGCCATTGGAGTCTGCCCTTATTCATAACAAATCCGCGCGCAGCGCCTCGTTTGCCTCCTCTCCCCACCGGGGAGAGGATTGAGGAGAGGGGGACAATCTTGCGAGATAGCCTCGTCGAAAGCTTCGATCGGCTTCCCCGCAAGCACCGCCCCTCATCCGCCCTTCGGGCACCTTCTCCCCAAAGGGGAGAAGGAATCACGCGCTGCGCCGCTCCACCATCAGCTTCTTGATCTCCGCGATCGCCTTGGCCGGGTTCAGGCCCTTCGGACAGGTGCGCGTGCAGTTCATGATGGTGTGGCAGCGATACAGCTTGAACGGGTCTTCCAGGTCGTCCAGGCGTGCGCCGGTGTCCTCGTCGCGCGAGTCCACGATCCAGCGGTAGGCCTGCAGCAGGATCGCCGGGCCCAGGTACTTGTCGCCGTTCCACCAGTAGCTGGGGCAGCTCGTGGAGCAGCAGGCGCACAGGATGCATTCATACAGGCCGTCCAGCTTCTTGCGCTCTTCGGGCGACTGCAGGCGCTCGCGGTCGGGAGCCGGGCTCTGGGTGCGGATCCACGGCTTGATCGAGGCGAACTGCGCATAGAAATGGGTGAGGTCGGGCACCAGATCCTTCACCACCGGCATGTGCGGCAGCGGATAGATCTTCACGTCGCCACCGCCCTTGCCCGCTTCCGCGATGGCGCAGGTGCATGCCAGCGTGTTGGTGCCGTCGATGTTCATCGCGCAGCTGCCGCAGATGCCTTCGCGGCAGGAGCGGCGCAAGGTCAGCGTGGGGTCGATCTCGTTCTTGATCTTCAGCAACGCGTCCAGAACCATCGGGCCGCAGGCGGCCAGGTCGACCTCGTAGGTGTCGATGCGCGGGTTCTGGCCATCGTCCGGCGACCAGCGATAGATGCGGAAGGTGCGCGGCTTCTTGGCATCCTTGGCCGGGTAGTGCTTGCCCGGCTGGATCTTTGAGTTCTTCGGTAGCGCGAATTCAGCCATGTCCTCGACCCTTCGGTTCGGCAGCGGGGGCCAGGCCCCGGCTGCGCAACGTATGATGTGGTGCCACCTGCAGGCGCAGGATCAGTAAACGCGTTTCGCCGGCGGCACGGCCTTGACCTCGTCGGGCGAACTGCGCTTGAGCAGGTTGTCGTTGAGGCTGATGCGGGTGGTGCCGAACATGCCGCTGACGTTGGCGCTGATGCGCTTGCTCTGGCGCGAGGCATCGAACCAGTACACGTTGGTGGCGGGAATGC
>JBIQMK010000277.1:0-4017 GCA_044463365.1 Rhodanobacter sp.
GCTGTCGATCGGCATCGAGGACAAGGACGACCTGATCGCCGACCTCGATCAGGCGTTGCGCGCCTGAATGGATCAAGCCGGCGAGCGTGGCGCTTCACCAAGACGTGGATGGCCGGAACACGTCCGGCCATCACGGACGGAGCGTTTCAATATTTGCCGGAATCTTTACGGAGTTGATGGCGCACCCATCTCACTTCGTCATGCGCGGGCATAGCCGTTCGAAGAACGGCGTTCTGTAGAACGCCTATGCCCGCGCATCCACGTCCCAACGCCATGACGGACGGATTACGCAACGCTCACCGCTGCTGCACCGCCTTGTGCTCGCGGGCCAGCCGGTTGTTGCGCTGGACGGTGGCATAGGTCGCCAGCGCCGCCAGGATCACCAGAAGCTGGATCGACAGCGCCTCGACCGTCGGGTTCAGCCCGATTGCCGACAGCCATTCGCCGCCCGCCACTTCCGTATAGGGGATGTAGTTCTGCTCCTGAAACTCGATGAGACCGTCACCGATGAACAGGATCGCCATGACGAACAGGAAGGCCGAGGTAATGATGAACAGCGGCCGCAGCGGAATGCGCTGAGCAATGATGTTGATGAAATAGAACAGCACCGCCAGCCCGATCGCCGCCGCGATAAGCCCGCCGAACAGCCCAAGGCTCCAGCCGCCCTCGGTTGCCGCCAGCGCCTGAATGAACAGCACCGTCTCCGCGCCCTCGCGAAACACCGCGAAGAACGCCAGCGCCGCCACCGCCCAATCGGTGTCGCGGGCCAGCGCCGCATCGGCCTTGTCGGCCAGAAACTCTTTCCAGCCCTGCGGATCCTGCTTCACCATCAGCCAGCCGCTGACATACAGCATCAGGGCTGCGGCAAACAGGATCACCACGCCTTCCATCAGGTCGTTGTGCTGGCCGGCGTAGAACGTCGCGAATACCCACGCTGCAACGAGGCTGAAGGCGACCGCGACCAGCGCACCGAAATACAGCGCACGGATGCGATGGGCGCCACCGACCTTGACGAGGTAGGCCGCGAGCGCTGCGAGAATGAGGAGCGCTTCAAGCCCCTCGCGCAGCAGAATGGCTGCCGCCTGGATGAATGCACTGGACATGAAGATCCGCCCGAAATCGACGAGCCGGTTTTAGCCCCCGAGCGGATGGAATCAAGGCGCGGGCTTGCGCGCAGTGTGCGTCAACGTCGACAAACACCGCAATTCGCAAGGCTTCCCTGATATTTTAGAATTGCTCCATTCAAGCCGCGGCCGGGGCTGACGCCGCCCGCATGGCGGGACTGCGGCCGGCCTCATCGAGTTGCATCAGCATGATCGCGAGAACCACGATCGCGCCGCCCTGATGCAGCAGCGCCGGGCCGAGCGGCACCCCTTCCAGCAGCGTCCAGATGCCGAGCGCGGCCTGCGCGCTGATGGCCGCGAACAGCACCACGGCGCCACGCCCGAGCGCCGCCGTCGTGCGCGCGGCGATGACGTCGATCAAATGCCACAGCGCCACGCCCCACAACAGATAGGCGATCATGCGGTGGCTGAACTGCACCGTCAGCACGTTGTCGAAAAAGTTGCGCCACCAGGGCGTTTCGAAAAATAGCCGATCCGCCTCCGGGATCAGCGCGCCGTCGATCGTGGGCCAGGTGTTGTAGGCTTTGCCGGCACGCAGGCCCGCCACCAGCGCGCCGAGATAGATTTGCAGGAACGTGAGCACGGTCAGCACCACCGCCGTGCCGCGCAGACGGCCCGGCACAGGCTCTGCCGGCCTGGATGCGGCCGGCCGCATCCGCAGCAGCGTCCACACGACGCCGGCGAAGATGATCATCGCCAGCATCAAATGCACCGCGAGCCGATACTGCGAGACCTCGACGCGGTGAGTCAGGCCCGACACCACCATCCACCAGCCGACCGCGCCCTGCAGCGCGCCGAGGCCGAAGATCACCCACAGCCGGCGCTTGAGCGCGCCATCGAGCACGCCGCGCCACAGGAAGAACAGGAACGGCAGCAGATAGACGAGGCCGATAACGCGCCCGAGCAAGCGATGCGCCCACTCCCACCAGAAAATGGTCTTGAACTCGGCAAGCGTCATGCCGGCGTTCATCTCGCGATACTGCGGAATGGTCTTGTAGGCTTCGAACGCCTCGTGCCAGGCGGCGTCGGACAGGGGCGGCAGCGTGCCCGTGACCGGCTTCCACTCGACGATCGACAGCCCGGATTCGGTAAGCCTCGTCGCGCCGCCGACCACCACCATGGTTGCGATCAGCACCGCCACGACAATCAGCCACACGCGCACCGCGGTGAGACGCGGCGGGTGAACGGCGGGGTGAAAACCTTGAGGCATTCCTTGAGGCATTCCCTGGGACATCTGGCGGGGCACCTTGATCGGGTCGGCGCGGCCCTTATAGTCGCGCCGCCACGGCACGCAAGCCGGACCCCCTCCTCGAAAACAGGCTGCCATGCCGATTCGCACCCGCAAACTGGTCGGAACCGTCGCATTGCTGGTTCTTGTGGCGCTGTGGTCGCTCACCGCGATGGCGCTGGCGCAGGCGCCGCTGGTGGCCGGCTCCAAGCTGGTGCAGGCGATCTATTATGTGGTGGCGGGGCTTGGCTGGGTGCTGCCGGCGATGCCGATCGTCGCCTGGATGTCGCGCCCCGACCGGTAAGCGGCCGACTGCGGCAAAGGATCCGCCTTTCTCTAATTACCTTTACACTTTTGTGGGAACTTGTCTGCGAGGGTCGCGGTGGTCCGTGGCTACCAGCGTAGTCATAATAATACCTGATTGTCCCTGATGAAGAACCGGCTAACCAGACGATGACCATGACTGCAGTATCCGACCACCAGACGACACCGGCGCAGATCCGGGCGACGGCGCGGATCCCCGACGTCGAGGTGGTCGACACTCTCGCCGCCGCCGAGCCGGCTTGGCGCCAGCTCGAAGCCGGCGCGGCGTGGGCGACACCATTTCAGCGGTTCGATGTCCTCAGCTCCTGGCAAAGCCACATTGGCGAGGCCGAGGGCTTCCGGCCATGCATCATTGTCGCCCGCGACGCCGCGCGGCGGCCTCTGCTCCTGCTGCCGCTGGTCATCCGGCGCGAGCATGGGGTGCGTTGCGCCCGCTTCATGGGCGGCAAGCATGCGACCTTCAACGCCCCGGTGATCGCGGCCGGCTTCGCGCCGGCGATGACCCCGGCCGACTGCGAGACGCTGCTCGCCGGCTTGCGTGCGCCGCCGGCGCGCGCCGACCTGTTGGTTCTCGAACGCCAGCCGGCGCGGTGGAACGGCCTGCCCAACCCGATGCTGGCGCTGCCGTCGCAAGCCTCGGTCAATGCCTGCCCGCTGCTGACCATCGCGCCGGGCGCCGCGCCGACCGACTACATCAAGAATTCGCTGCGCCGCTTCCTGCGCAACAAGAAGGAGCGCAAGCTGCAGGCGCTGTCCGGCTACCGCCACATCGCCGCCGACAGCGACGATGACATCGCGCGCATTCTCGATGCCTTCTTCCTGATCAAGCCGCAGCGCATGGCCGCGCAGGGCCTGCCGGATATCTTTTCCGACGCGGCGGTGCAGCGCTTCGTGCGCGAGACCTGCCACACCCGGCTCGCCTCCGGCGGCCGCGCCATCACACTGCACGCCCTGGAATGCGACGCCGAGGTGCTGGCGATCTTCGCCGGCATGGCCGACGGCCAGCGCTTCTCGACCATGTTCGGCACCTACACCATGTCGGAGAACGCCCGCTTCAGTCCGGGCATGGTGCTGACCCGGAACATGATCGACCACTACGCCGGACAGGGCTACACCGGCTTCGATCTCGGCGTCGGCGACGACGGCTACAAGCACGCCTTCTGCAAGGACGAGGAGCCGCTGCTCGACAGCTTCACCGGACTTTCGCCATGCGGCAGCGTGGCGGCAAAGGTGATGTCGCAGATCGCCCGTGCCAAGCATGCCATCAAGCACAACCCGGCGCTGATGGCACTGGCCGACCGCACGCGCGCGCTGCTGTGCCCGAACGCCAGGCCGCAGGCC
>JBIQMK010000278.1:0-3991 GCA_044463365.1 Rhodanobacter sp.
TTATTTCTTGAAGGTCGGCAACACCTTCTACTACTCGGACAATTCGCTGAACGGCAACGGTACCCCCCGTGTTGTGACCTACGCCGGCGATGGCTCGAACAAGGTTGCGGCGACCAACGGCGTGTTCACGCCGGGTGAGTATCTGCAGGCCTGGGAAGACGGTGGCGATTTCGATTACAACGACTTCGTGGTCTTGGTGGAATCCGTCCACCCCGTTCCGGAACCGGCCGCTCTTGGCATGTTCGGTCTCGGTGCGCTGCTGATCGGCTTTGCCGCCAGCCGCCGCCGTCGCGAGAACGTCTGAGCAGTCTTCAGACGTCGGATGTGAAGCACACTGAAAGTGCTTGTGAAGGCCCGCCGTCCAGGCGGGCCTTTTTTTTATCGCAACCAAGCCGCCCTGTCGCCACGAACAGGCCAGAAGCCAACGTGGCTCGAAAGCCGGGCGCATGCCACGCTGTACACTAGAAGCTTATCTGAAGCTCAAGGGGGCACTCCGCAATGCAGCGGCTCAGGATTGACTTGATCGCGGCCGCAAGGCCCAACTTCATGAAGATTGCCCCACTTTTCCACGCGTTGCGCAGGGAACCGTGGTGCAGCGTGCGGCTGGTGCATACGGGCCAGCATTACGACAAGAACATGTCGGATGCCTTTTTCAGTGACCTCGGGCTGCCCTCCCCGGATTTGCATCTCGGGGTGGGCAGTGGCAGCCATGCCGAGCAGACGGCCAACGTGATGCTCGGTTACGAGGCCGCCTGCGTGGCGGAACGCCCGGACCTGGTCATCGTTGTCGGCGATGTCAATGCCACTGTGGCTTGCGCACTGGTCGCGGCCAAGCTGCACATTCGGGTGGCGCATCTGGAGGCTGGCTTGCGCAGCGGCGACCGCGACATGCCCGAAGAAATCAATCGTCTGGTGACCGACACCCTCGCCGACATCCTGTGGACGCCTTCCCCAGACGGCGATGAGCATCTTGCCGCCGAAGGTGTGGCCGCGGACAAGATCACGCGTGTAGGCAACATCATGATCGATTCCTACGAGCTGATGCGCGAACGTATCGAGGCCAGTGGCGAGCGGCAGCGGAGGGGCTTGGCGCGGCGCGAATACGCGGTAGTGACGCTGCATCGACCCTCGAACGTGGATGAGCCAGGTCCATTGTCGGAACTGGTTCATCAGTTGATCGCCATGGCGGCGAGGTTGCCGTTGGTGTTTCCCGTTCATCCGCGCACACGCAAGAACCTGGAAGCCTTCGGCCTGTGGACGGAGTTGGCGCAGGCGCCTGGCGTGCAGCTTGTCGAGCCGCTGGGTTATGTGGATTTCATGAATCTCGTTTGCGACGCACGACTGATTGTCACGGATTCCGGCGGCGTCCAGGAGGAGACCACCTACCTGGGGATCCCGTGCCTGACGTTGCGCACAACCACCGAGCGCCCGGTCACCATCACCGAAGGAAGCAACCAGCTGATCGCGGCCGCCGGCCTGCTGCCCGCGATCGAGGCGCTTCTGGCCGGCAACGGTGTCCATGGGCGCAAACCCGACATGTGGGACGGCCAAACCGCGGCGCGGGTCGTGGCCGATATCCGCCGGCGATGGAACGTCATGCCGGCGGCGGACGTGGCGGAGCCGGCAACCGCCTCCTAGCGGCTATCCTGACGGGCGCCCACCGATCCAGCGAGCGCCGCGCCCGCCAGGGCCGACAACACTGCCGCACCACCCGCGCGACTAATCCATGCACGTCATTGCCATTGCCAGCTACCTGATCTGCGGGGCCGCCTTTCTGATCGGAGCGGCGTTGCTGGCTGTCAGCTGGCGTGGCCAGCGCATTGGCGCCTTGCTGATCGTGGCGAGCCTGGTCATGACGTTGTGGAGCGTGTTCCTGGCTTACGCGGAATGGACGCGAGCGGTATCGGCAAACTGGATACTGCTGGCCGAAGTGTTGCGATTTGGCGCGTGGCTGGCGTTCGTGAGCGCGCTTTTCGGCAGGCGTGGCTGGGGCTTCGGCGTGCATGTGCTCTGGATTGCGCTGGCCTGCTGCTGCGTGTGGCCGATGAGCGGACTGGCACGCGCGACCGGGTTGATGCTCGATATCAGCGTGCCGCTGGCGGGCGTGCTGGTACTGGCCCTGCTTGGGGTCGTTTTTCTTGAGCAGATATACCGCAACGTCGACCCGGAGCAGCGGTGGGCGCTGAAGTTTCTGGTGATAGCCCTCGGCGTGCTGTTCGCCTATGACATCTTCTTGTATTCCTACGCGGTCCTCTACCGGGAATTCAATCTGGACGCGTGGGCTGCGCGCGGTTTCATCGACGCCGCACTGGTGCCGTTGCTGCTGGTGGCGGCGGCGCGCAACCCGGGGTGGTCGCTGGAAGTCGGCGTTTCCCGACGAGTGGTGTTTTATTCCACGAGCCTGCTGGTGGTGGCGGTTTACATCATCGCCACCGCTATCGGCGGCTACTACGTGCGCCTGTATGGCGGCGATTGGGGCAGCGTCGCGCAGATCACGCTGATCTGTTTCGCCTTGCTGTTCGTGTTGTTGCTGGCCACGTCAGGGCAGGCGCGCGCGCGCGTTCGCGTGGTCTTGCAGAAGAACTTCTTCAGTTTCCGGCACGATTACCGAGAGGAATGGCTGCGCCTGACCGCCACCCTGTCCGCTGGCGAGGCCGAGTTGCCGTTGCGCGCGGTGCGCGCCGTGGCGCAGATCATGGACAGCCCGGCTGGCGCGCTGTTCATGTGCGATGAGCAGAATGATCTGGTGCCGCAGGCACGCTGGAACATGCCCGTTCCGCCCGGCCTGACGGTCTCGACCGCCTTGCCCGCGATCGAGCTGATGCGCAAGCGCCACTGGATTTTCAACCTGGACGAACCCCCGCCGCTGGGCGAGGAGCGGCTGCGGGCGCCAGACGTTTTCCGGGCCTTGCCGCGTGCCTGGTTGCTGGTGCCTCTGGTACTGGAGGATCGGCTCGTGGGAGTGGTGGTGGTGGCGCAGCCACGCGCGCGTCGCACCTTTGACTGGGAAGATATCGATCTGCTGCGGGCGGCCGGCAGCCAGGTTGCGGGCACGCTCGCGCAGGCAGTCAACGCGCGCCGGTTGGCCGAGGCGCGTCAGTTCGAGGGCTTCAACCGGCTCACCGCGTTCCTGATGCACGACCTCAAGAACGTCGCTGCCCAGCAATCGCTGCTGCTGCAGAACGCGGAGCGGCACAAGTACAAGCCGGCGTTCGTTGATGACATGCTCACGACGGTGGCGAACTCCGTGGGACGCATCTCGCGCCTGCTCGAGCAGTTGCGCGGAGGCGTGGCGCCTGCCAACCTCGGCCGCGTGCAACTGACTGCCGTGGTCGACAAGGCCCTGGCTGAATGCCAGGCGCAGTCGCCGCGACCCGATTACCGACCGGTGCCGGAAAAGCTTTGGGTGAAAGCGGACCCGGACCAGTTCGCCACGGTGCTGGGGCATGTCCTGCGCAACGCCCAGGACGCGGCAGGAACGCATGGCCACGTTACGCTCACCACCCGACGCGTTGCGGGCGAGGCAGTGATTGATATCGAGGACGATGGGGAAGGTATGGACGAGGATTTCATTCGTGACCGGCTTTTCAAGCCATTTTTCTCCACCAAGGCGAGCAAGGGCATGGGCGTGGGTGCGTATCAGGCGCGTGAGTATGTCCGCTCCCTGGGAGGCGCGGTGAATGTAGACAGCACGCCAGGCGAGGGCACGACATTTACCATCCGGCTGCCGCTGGCCGGTCACGAAGGGGACTCGGCCATGACCGATCCATCTGTGGCAGCATCATGAGCACGTCGCCGCGCCATCTGCTGGTGGTCGAGGACGACCCGGGTCTGCAGACCCAATTGCGCTGGAGCTTCGAGGATTACGAGGTGTTGTTCGCGGACGACCGCGCCTCGGCCCTGGCCATGCTGGAAAGCCACCAACCGGCCGTGGTGCTGCAGGATCTGGGCTTGCCGCCGGACCCCAGTGGCACCAGCGAAGGGTTTGCCA
>JBIQMK010000279.1:0-3960 GCA_044463365.1 Rhodanobacter sp.
GACTCCATCGAGGCGGCGGTCGAAGGCCACCTGTGCGACGCCATGGTGGTGCTGTGCGGTTGCGACAAGACCATCCCCGCCGCCGCGATGGCGATGGCGCGGCTGGATATCCCGGCGGTGGCGCTGTACGGCGGCACCATCGCGCATGGCCTGCACAAGAACCGCCCGATCACCATCCAGCAGGTGTTCGAGGCGGTCGGCGCGCATGGCGCGGGCAAGATCGACGATGCCGAGCTGCGCTCGGTCGAATGCGATGCCTGCGGCGGCGCCGGTGCCTGCGGCGGCCAGTTCACCGCCAACACCATGGCGATGGTGTTGACCACGCTGGGCCTGTCGCCGATGGGCCTGAACGACATCCCCGCCACGCATCCGGACAAGCTCGCCGCCGCGCAGCGTTGCGGCGAGCTGGTGATGGAATGCCTGCGCGAGGATCGCCGCCCCAGTTCGATGTTCAACCGCACCGCGTTCAGCAACGCCGCGCGCATGGTCGCCGCCACCGCCGGCTCCACCAATGCCGTGCTGCACCTGCTGGCGATCGCCCGCGAGGCCGGCGTGCCGTGGACGCTGGAGGACTTCCAGCCCGCCTCGGAGAACACCCCGGTGATCTCCGACCTGCTGCCCGGCGGCCAGTACACCGCGGTCGAACTGTTCGACGCCGGCGGCATTGCCCGCGTGGCGCAGGAACTGATCGCCGCCGGCATGCTGCAGGACGCGCCCACCGTCACCGGTCGCACGCTGTTTGCCGAAGCCGCCGAGGCGCCGCGTTTCGAGGATCAGCAGGTGGTGTTCCCGGTCAGCGCACCGATCAAGCCGCGCGGCGGCTACTCCATCCTCTACGGCAATGTGGCGCCGGAAGGCTGCATCCTGAAGATTCCCGGCAAGAACAGCGCCGGCCATGGCGCCACCCATTTCGAAGGCACCGCCCGCGTGTTCGAGAGCGAGGAAGCGGCCTTCACCGCCGTGCAGGAAGGCCGCATCGGCAAGGGCGACGTGGTGGTGATCCGCAACGAAGGTCCCGCCGGCGGCCCGGGCATGCGCGAGATGCTGGGCGTCACCGCCGCGCTGATCGGCCGCGGGCTGGGCGACGACGTGGCGCTGATCACGGACGGCCGGTTCTCCGGCGCCACCCACGGTTTCATGGTGGGCCACGTGGCGCCGGAAGCGGCGCGTGGCGGCCCGATCGCGCTGCTGCGTGACGGCGACCACCTGCGCATCGATGCCAACACCCGCGAGCTGGTCACCGATGCCGACCTCGACGGCCGCCGCGCCAGCTGGCAGCCGCCCGAGCCCAAAGTCACCCGCGGCGTACTGGCCAAGTACGCACGGCTGGTTGGTTCCGCCTCCGACGGCGCCAACACCCACCCCGATACGGCGGTGCAGACGCCCGCCCACACAAACAAACCAACCAAAGCAGGAGTTACCGCATGAGCAACAACGACACCCTGGGCAATGCCCGCATCGCCGTTCTCGGCTACGGCAGCCAGGGCCGCGCCCACGCCCTCAACTTGCGCGACTCCGGCCTCGACGTCGTCGTCGGCCTGCGCAAGGGCGGCCCGTCCTGGGAGAAGGCCAGTGCCGAAGGCTTCAAGGTGGCCGAGCCGGGCGAGGCGGTGAAGGGTGCCGACCTGGTCGCGGTGCTGACGCCCGACATGGTGCAGGCAGACGTCTATACGCAGAGCATCGAGCCGAACATCAAGCCCGGCGCGGCGCTGCTGTTCGCGCACGGCTTCAACGTGCACTTCAAGCGGATCGACCCGCGCAAGGACATCGACGTGATCCTGGTCGCCCCCAAGGGCCCGGGCGCGCTGGTGCGCACCGAGTATGAGCGCGGCCGCGGCGTGCCCAGCATCTGGGCGGTGTACCAGGACGTGTCCGGCCAGGCCGAGGCCAAGGCGCATGCCTACGCCAACGGCATCGGTGGCGGCCGCGCCATGCTGATCAAGACCGACTTCAAGGAAGAGACCGAGACCGATCTGTTCGGCGAACAGGCCGTGCTGTGCGGCGGCGCCTCGTCGCTGGTGCAGGCCGGCTTCGAGACCCTGGTGGAAGCGGGCTACCAGCCGGAAATCGCCTACTACGAAGTGCTGCACGAACTGAAGCTGATCGTGGACCTGTTCTACGAAGGCGGCATCACCAAGATGCTGCAGTTCGTCTCCGAGACCGCCCAGTACGGCGACTACGTCAGCGGCCCGCGCGTGATCGACGCCGGCGTCAAGGCGCGCATGAAGGACGTGCTGACCGACATCCAGAACGGCACCTTCGCGCGCAACTGGATCGCCGAGTACGAAGCGGGCCTGCCGAACTACAAGAAGTTCAAGCAGGCCGACCTGGAGCATCCGGTCGAGGTGGTGGGTGCCAAGCTGCGCGCCCGCATGCCGTGGCTGCAGCCGGAAACGGCGAAGCAGGCAGGCTGATCGACGTCCCGTTCCCCGGCTCGCCGGGGAACGGGACGGCAATGTTTTTCCATCGGGGACACGACGTGAAACGTTTTCACATTGCGCTGGCGGTTCGCGACCTGGCCGAGTCGATCGACGACTACAGCCGTCGACTGGATGCCCAGCCGAGCGCCGTCGTCGCCGGCAAGTACGCGATGTGGCGTACCGACCTGCTCAACTTCTCCATCAACCAGATGCCGGAGCGCGCGGGCCAGTTGCGCCACATCGGCTTCGAGGACGACCTCGCCGAAGGGTTTTCCAGCACCACCGACGTCAATGGCCTGGTGTGGGAAAGCTTCTGCGCGACAGAACAGGATCTGAAGATCGTCGAGACCTACGGCGCTCCGGTCACATCAGGACGATCACGGGAATCGGCCTCCCACTCATGACACCAGCGTTGAGGTGACAGGTGCGCCGCACCGCCACCGCATCGCGTCCAAGCACCCGGCGCTGCCGGCCATGCCAAGGAACCGCAAGATCGTGAATGCACAACTGATGAATGCCAAGTCCACCCCGGCTCCCGCCGGCCACCTGCACCCGCTGGCGGCGACGTCGATGAGCGGCGCCGAGGTCATCGTGCAGGTACTGGCGGACGAAGGCGTCGACGTGCTGTTCGGCTACTCCGGCGGCGCCATCCTGCCGGTCTACGACGCCGTCTTCCGGCACAACGCCACCCACCCCAACGACGACGGCAGCGAACCGTTGCCGCTGATCGTGCCGGCCAACGAGCAGGGCGCGGGTTTCATGGCGGCCGGGTATGCGCGCGCGTCCGGCAAGGTAGGCGTGGCCGTGGTCACGTCCGGTCCCGGCGCCACCAACATGGTCACGCCGGTGCGTGACTCGATGGCCGACTCGATCCCGATGGTGGTGATCTGCGGCCAGGTCGGCGTGGCCGCCATCGGCAGCGACGCGTTCCAGGAGGCGCCGGTCAGCACGATCATGGGCGCGTGCGCGAAACACGTGTTCCTGGTGACGGACGCCAGCCTGCTCGAGAGCACCTTGCGCACCGCGTTCGAGATCGCCCGCAGCGGGCGGCCCGGACCGGTGGTGGTGGACGTTCCCAAGGACGTGCAGAACACCGCCCTGACCTTTCGCGGCCACGGCCAGTTGCCCATTCCCGGCTACCGCGCGCGCCTGCGCAACGTCGAGTCGGCCCATCTGGACGACGCCGACTGCGCCAGCTTCTTCGACGCGCTGGCACAGGCCAAGCGTCCGCTGATCTACGCCGGTGGCGGCCTGATCGCCTCCGGTGCCGCCGAGGCGCTGCGCGCGTTCGTGGCCGACTTCGGCCTGCCCGTCGCCACCACGTTGATGGGCCTGGGCGCGTTCGACACCACCGACCCGCTGGCCCTGCATTTCCTGGGCATGCACGGCACCGCCTACGCCAACTACGCGGTGGAAGACTGCGATTTCGTGCTGACCCTCGGCGCGCGCTTCGACGACCGCGTGGCCGGTGTGCCGGACAAGTTCGCCCCGCGCGCGAAATTCATCGCGCAGGTGGACATCGACCCGGCCGAGATCGGCA
>JBIQMK010000280.1:0-3957 GCA_044463365.1 Rhodanobacter sp.
GAGGTGGCGGACGTGATCCTGCCGATCGCCCTGCTGCCCGAAACCGACGCCACCCTGGTCAATGTCGACGGCCTGGCGCAGGGCGTGATCGCCGGCGCCAAGGCACCGAAACAGGCGCGACCGGGCTGGAAAGTCCTGCGCGCGCTGGGCGGCTCGCTGCAGCTGTCCGGTTTCGACTTCGACGACATCGCCGGGTTGCGCAACGGCATCACCGATCGCGCGGTGATCGCGCGCGATGGCATGGCTTCGCGTGACGGCGCATCGACCGGGCTGACCCGCGTCGCTACCTGGCCCATCTATCGCAGCGATGCGGTGTTGCGCCGCGCGACGGCACTCAACGCGCATCCGCTCAACCGGGCGCCGGCCGTTCGCTTGAACGCGAATGAAGCGACGCGGCTGGGCGTGGCCGACGGCGATCAGGTACGCATCGGCGACGCGTCGCTGCCGTTGCGTGTCGATGGGGCGGTTCCCGATGGGGCCGCATGGATCGAGGCGGCGCAGGACCTTACCGCCACGTTGCCGCCGTATGGCGCGACCATCACCTTGAGCAAGGCTTGAGCATCATGGCTGATCAACTCATCAACCAGGTCTTGTGGCCGGTGATCTACATCCTGTGCATCGTGCTGCCGCTGGTCATCGCGGTGGCCATGTTCGTGTACTGGGAGCGCAAGGTCATCGGCTGGATGCACGTGCGCATGGGGCCGAACAAGATCGGTCCGTTCGGCATCCTGCAGGCTTTCGCCGACGTGGTGAAGCTGCTGATCAAGGAAGTGATCCTGCCGACCAAGGCCAACCGCTTCCTGTACTTCATGGCGCCGTTGATCGCGCTGATACCGGCGCTGGCCGCGTGGGCAGTGATCCCCTTCAGCGGCAAGATGGTGCTGTCCAACGCGAACGCCGGCATCCTGTACCTGCTGGCGATGACCTCAATGGGTGTGTACGGCATCATCATCGCCGGCTGGGCGTCCAACTCCCGCTACGCCCTGCTGGGTGCGATGCGCTCCGCCGCGCAGGTGATTTCCTACGAACTGGCGATGGGCCTTTGCCTGGTCTGCGTGCTGGTGCTGGCAGGCAGCCTCAATCTGACCGAGATCGTCAACGCGCAGGCCGGCAGCAAGGGTTTGTTCGACTGGTTCTGGCTGCCGCTGCTGCCGGTGTTCGTGATCTATTTCATCTCCGGCGTGGCCGAGACCAATCGCGCCCCGTTCGACATGGCCGAGGGCGAGTCGGAAATCGTGGCCGGTTTCCACGTGGAGTATTCCGGTTCCGCGTTCGCGATCTTCTTCCTGGCCGAATACGCCAACATGATCCTGATCAGCTTCCTGGCCTCGATCCTGTTCCTGGGCGGCTGGCTGTCGCCGTTCCCGGCGTCGTGGGGCTTCATCGGGCACGGTGGCTTCGTCTGGCTGTTCATCAAGGCCTTCCTGATGAGCTTCCTGTTCCTGTGGTTCCGCGCCACGTTCCCGCGCTATCGCTATGACCAGATCATGCGCCTGGGCTGGAAGGTGCTGATCCCGATCGCAATCGTCTGGGTGATGGTGGCCGGATGCCTGAAGTATTTCGACGTGATCACCGTCGGGATGGGAGCGTAAGCCGTGAATGCGATGATCCGTTTCTTCAAGAGCCTGCTGCTGATCGAGCTGTTCCAGGGCATGGGGCTGACCATGCGCTACATGTTCAAGCCCAAGTACACCGTGCGCTACCCAATGGAGCACATCCCCAAGTCGAACCGCTTCCGCGGCCTGCATGCGTTGCGTCGCTACGCCAACGGCGAGGAGCGCTGCATTGCCTGCAAGTTGTGCGAGGCGGTGTGCCCTGCGCTGGCGATCACCATCGACTCGGCGCCGCGCGAGAGCGACGGGCAACGCCGTACCACGCGTTACGACATCGACCTGTTCAAGTGCATCTATTGCGGTTTCTGCGAGGAAAGCTGCCCGGTGGATTCCATCGTCGAAACCTCGATCCACGAGTACCACTTCGAGAACCGCGGCGAGAACGTGGTGAACAAGCAGCAGCTGCTTGCCATCGGCGACCGCTTTGAACAGCAGATCGCCGCCGATCGCGCGCAAGACGCGGCGTACCGCTGAGGCCTGACGATGAATCCCCAAACGCTGCAACTCATCTGTTTCTACGCCTTCAGCTTCGTCACCGTGGCCGCGGCGCTGTCGGTGATCTCGCTGAAGAACACCGTGCACGCCGTGCTCGCGCTGGTGCTCACGTTCTTCAGTGCCGCCTGCCTGTGGCTGCTGCTGGAGGCCGAGTTCCTGGCACTGGCGCTGATCGTGGTCTACGTCGGCGCGGTGATGGTGCTGTTCCTGTTCGTGGTGATGATGCTGGACATCGACCAGGAGAAAATGCGCGAAGGCTTCGTCAAGTTTCTGCCCGTCGGCCTGATCGTGGCGGTGGTGATGCTGGTGGAAATGCTCGGGCTGGTCGGGGTGCGCGCGATGAACGCCCATGTGCTGGGGGAAAACCCGGCCGTCGTGGCGGGCATGTCCAATACGGCATGGCTGGGCCATGCCTTGTACACCACGTTCCTGCTGCCGTTCGAGATCGCCGCGCTGATCCTTACCGTGGGCGTGGTCGCTGCCGTGGCGCTGACGCTGCGCGAGCGCCGCGACGCCCGCTACGAGAGCCCGAGTCAGCAGGTCAAGGTCGATCCGCGCAACCGCGTGCGCATCGTGAAGATGGCCGCCGTCCGTCCGGACGAATCGACCGCCAGCCAGGAGCCGCAGTCATGATTTCGCTCGCGCATTACATCGTGCTGGGCGCGGTGCTGTTCTGCATCGCCGTCGCCGGCCTGTTCATCAACCGCAAGAACGTGATCGTGCTGTTGATGTCGATCGAGCTGATGCTGCTCGCCGTGAACATGAACTTCGTGGCGTTCTCGCGGTTTCTGGGCGACGTATCGGGGCAGGTGTTCGTGTTTTTCATCCTCACCGTGGCTGCGGCGGAAGCTGCCATCGGCCTGGCGATCCTGGTGTTGCTGTTCCGCAACCGCAGCACGATCAATATCGCCGACATCGACAGCATGAAGGGGTGAGGCCGGAGCGACATGCCTGTGGCATGTCGCGCCAGGCCGAACGGCCGGACAGGACGTCCGGCCCGGCGCCCAGCACCATGGACGGTTCCTCGCAAGAAACTCCGGGTCACGCAGCAATGGAAGAACAATGGCGATATCCACAAACATCCTGCTGATCATCGCGCTGGCGCCGCTGGTGGGCTGCCTGCTGGCCGGCTTCCTGGCGCGCTTCATCGGCCGCATCGGCGCGCACAGCGTCACCATCCTCGGCGTGGCGGTGTCCTGCGCGCTGTCCTTCCTTGTGCTCTACCAGCTGACCGCGGGTGGCGCGGCCGAGTACAACCGGAACCTCTATACCTGGTTCCAGATCGGCCAGTTCAACGCCAGCGTCGGTTTCATGGTCGACCGCCTGACCGCGATGATGCTGGTGGTGGTGAGCTTCGTGTCGTTGCTGGTGCACGTGTACACCATCGGCTACATGCGGGACGATCCCGGTTACACGCGCTTTTTCAGCTACATCTCGCTGTTCACCTTCTCGATGTTCATGCTGGTCATGAGCAACAACTTCATGCAGCTGTTCTTCGGCTGGGAAGCGGTGGGCCTGGTGTCGTACCTGCTGATCGGCTTCTGGTACAAGCGCCCCACCGCGATCTTCGCCAATCTCAAGGCGTTCCTGGTCAACCGCGTGGGCGATTTCGGTTTCCTGCTGGGCATCGCCGCGGTGCTGTATTTCCTGGGTACGCTGGATTACGCCACCGCGTTCGCCAACGCGCCTTCACTGGTGGGCCGCACGCTGCAGATCACGGCCGGCACGCAGTGGGACGCCGCCACGGTGATCTGCATCTGCCTGTTCGTCGGCGCCATGGGCAAATCGGCACAGGTGCCGTTGCATGTGTGGCTGCCCGACTCGATGGAAGGCCCCACGCCGATTTCGG
>JBIQMK010000281.1:0-3878 GCA_044463365.1 Rhodanobacter sp.
CCCGATGTTCATCCTCATCGGCATGTGGGGCGGCCCGCGGCGCGTGTATGCCACGCTGAAGTTCTTTATCTACACGTTCTTCGGCTCGGTCTTCATGCTGATCGCGCTGCTGTACCTGTACCAGAAGGCCGGTACGTTCGACCTGGCCACGCTGGCGGCGCTGCCGCTGACGTTCAAGGAGCAGGCCTGGATCTTCTTCGCGTTCCTGATCGCGTTCGCGATCAAGGTGCCGATGGTGCCGGTGCACACCTGGTTGCCGGACGCCCACGTCGAGGCACCCACCGGCGGTTCGGTGGTGCTGGCGGCGGTGATGCTGAAGGTGGGTACCTACGGCATGCTGCGTTTCATCCTGCCCATCGTGCCGGACGCGGGCGCGCATTTCGCCTGGCTGATCGTGGTGCTGAGCCTCGTTGCCGTGGTCTACATCGGCTACGTGGCGCTGGTGCAGGAGGACATGAAGAAGCTGGTGGCGTATTCGTCCGTGGCTCACATGGGTTTCGTCACGCTGGGCATCTTCATCGCCTTCGCCCTGGTGCGTGAGCAGGGCAGCACCGACATGGCGCTGCTGGGCATGCAGGGCGCGATGGTGCAGATGATTTCGCACGGTTTCGTCTCGGGCGCGATGTTTACCTGCATCGGCGTGATGTACGACCGCCTGCATACGCGCCAGATCAAGGATTACGGCGGCGTCATCAACGCGATGCCGTGGTTCGGCTTCTTCTACGTGCTGTTCGCGATGGCCAACTGCGGCCTGCCCGGTACCAGCGGTTTCGTGGGCGAGTTCATGGTGATCCTGGCCAGCTTCGCCGCCAGCCCGTGGATCGCGCTGTTCGCGGCGTTCACCCTGATCATCGGCGCGGCCTACACGTTGTGGCTGGTCAAGCGCGTGCTGTGGGGCGAGATCACCAATCCGCACGTGGCGGAAATGAAGGAGATCAACGGTCGCGAGACCTTCGTGCTGGTGGCGTTCGCCGCTGCCGTGCTGGCGCTTGGCATCTGGCCGCAACCGCTGGTCCACCTGATGGACAGTTCGGTGGCGCAGCTGGTGCAGCAGCTCGCCATTCACAAGATTTGATCGGGACACGGACACACCATGCCAACTTTGAATGACATCCTGATCCTGCTGCCGGAGTTCTACCTGGTGGCGGCAGCATGCTTGCTGCTGTTGCTGGACGCCTTCATGAAACCGGCGCAGCGTCCGTTGTTGCACTGGATCTCGATCGCGGTGTTGCTGGTGGCGATCTACCTGGTGATCGCGGGCCAGCCGGACCGGGCGGTGACCGCATTCGGCGGCATGTTCGTGCGCGATGACGTGGCAGAGATCATCAAGGTCTTCGCGCTGGGCACCACGGCCATGATCTTCGTCTATGCGCGTCCGTATCTGATCGACCGCAATCTGCTCGGTGGCGAGTTCTACACGCTGATGATCTTCGCCGTGATCGGCATCATGCTGCTGGTTTCGGCAGGCAACCTGGTTACCGTCTACCTGGGGCTGGAACTGCTCTCGCTGTCGTCGTATGCGCTGGTGGCCCTGAACCGCGAGGCGAAGCTGCCATCCGAGGCGGCGATCAAGTACTTCGTGCTGGGTGCGCTGGCGTCGGGCATGCTGCTGTATGGCATGTCGATGGTCTACGGCGCGTCGGGCATGGGCGTCACGCCCACCCTGGAGTTGGCCCAGTTGAGCCATGTGATGGCTTACACCACGGCGCCCACGCTGCTGCTGTTCGGCCTGATCTTCATGATCATCGGCATCGGCTTCAAGCTGGGCGCCGCGCCGTTCCATATGTGGATCCCCGATGTTTATCAGGGCGCGCCCACGCCGGTGACCACCTTCGTTGCCGCCGGCTCGAAACTGGCCGCATTCGGCATGGCTTACCGCCTGCTGGCGGACGGCATGGGCGACCTGGCGCAGCATTGGCAGTTGATCCTGGCGGTGCTGGCGGTGTTGTCGCTGGCGATCGGCAACCTGGTCGCCATCGTGCAGACCAACCTGAAGCGCATGCTGGCCTATTCCACGATTTCGCACATGGGCTATCTGTTGCTGGGCTTGTCCGCGGCCGGCCCGGAGGGCTACGCCGCCGCGCTGTTCTACGCGATCTGCTATGCGCTGATGGGTGTGGCCGCGTTCGGCGTGATCCTGGCGTTGGGCCGGGCCGGGTTCGAATGCGAGGAGATTGCCGATTTCAAGGGCCTTGCCCGCAAGGCACCGTGGATGGCATTCCTGATGTTGCTGGCAATGTTCTCGCTGGCCGGCGTGCCGCCGCTGTTCGGTTTCTGGGCCAAGGTGCTGGTGCTGGAAGCGGCTATCCATGCGGACATGCTGTGGCTGGCGATCGTCGGCATCGTGTTTGCCATCGTCGGCCTCTACTACTACCTGTACGTCATCAAGGTGATGTATTTCGACGCGCCGGAAGACGGTGGCGCGCTGCAGGTGCAGCAGGACAAGCCGCTGCGCCTGGTGTTGTCATTGTACGCGCTTTCGCTGCTGGCACTGGGACTGTACTGGGGACCGCTGCTGGCCTGGTGCCGCCGCGCGTTCGGCCTCTAGGGCGATGCGGCGAATGGCGGAAATGACGGTATCGAAGCTTGCAAGAAACCGGCCATTACGTTAATATCTTCGGACTCTGATGCGGGGTGGAGCAGTCTGGCAGCTCGTCGGGCTCATAACCCGAAGGTCGTAGGTTCGAATCCTACCCCCGCTACCAGATCTTTCTTGATGCAAGAAAGCCTCCTCGTGAGGCTTTTTTGTTGGGCGCAAGGATGCGTAGTGCCGGGTGGCAGGTTCGCCAGGGCACCGGAAGGAGCTGCACGAGGAGGAACATCGGCGACACAGGGAAATGGGCCGTTGGAGCCCATTTTTTGTTTCTGCCGTTCTGAGAATGAGCCGGAATGACGACCCATGGATACGCAGGCACTGGCACAACGCTTCAACGAGGTTCTGGCCGATCTGGGTCTGGAATGCCTTGGTGTGGAGTTCAACCCGTCGCAAGGGCAGAGTACCCTGCGCATCTACGTGGACCTGCTGGACAAAGCCGGCCCCGAGCGCCGCGAGGTGGGCATCGAGGATTGCGAGAGCGCCAGCCGCGAGTTGTCGGCGCTGCTCGATGTGGAGGATCCGATTCCCGGCCACTATGTGCTGGAGGTTTCCTCGCCGGGCATCGATCGCCCGCTGTTCACCGCCGCCCAGTTTGCGAAGGTCGATGGGCAGGAAGTGAAGGTGCTGCTGAAGGCACCGCTGGAAGGGCGCCGCCGCCTGCGTGGCAAGCTGGTATCGGTGGAAGGCGGGCACATCGTGCTGGAAGCCGAAGGCAAGACGTTCGAGTTCGATCACGCACTGGTGGAAAGTGCGCGTGTGGTGCCGGATTGGGTGGCGCTGGGTTATGCGCCGCAACCCAAGCCCGGCGGCAAGGCGTCCGGCAAAAAATGATTCGACGCGGTCCGTCCATGGCCGCGTTCCAGGTTTTGTGTTCCGGGATGAGCACAATCATTTCAACCATCGGTATCCGCAAAGGGGTGCCTACGGAGTTGCTGCAATGAGCAAAGAACTTTTGCTGGTCGTCGACGCGGTCGCCAATGAAAAGGGCGTGCCGCTGGAAGTGATTTTCGAGGCGATGGAGGCCGCGCTGGCTTCGGCCGCGAAGAAGCGCTACCCCGAGGAAGAGCCCGATGTGCGCGTGTCGATCAATCATGACACCGGCGAATACGAGACCTTCCGCCGCTGGGAAATCATTGCCGACGATGGCGAGATGGAATCGCCGTCGTATCAGCTGCGCCTGATGGATGCGCTGGACGTGCGCCCCGACGCCAAGGTCGGCGAATACATCGAGGAGCAGGTCGAGAACGCCGAGTTCGGCCGCATCGCCGCGCAGGCCGCCAAG
>JBIQMK010000282.1:0-3859 GCA_044463365.1 Rhodanobacter sp.
GTCGCCGACCTGGTGGCGGATTTCCTTCAGCACGCCGTCGACCGGCGCGGGGACCTCCAGCACCACCTTGTCGGTTTCGAGGTCGACCAGGTTCTCGTCGCGCTTGACCGCGTCGCCGGCTTTCTTGTGCCAGCTGGCGATGGTGGCATCGGAGACGGACTCGGGCAGAACGGGGACTTTGAGTTCGATGGACATAAGAGGCTCTTGAGTTTGTGCGTCCATCCGTGGGCGCAAGGAGCAAAAAGCGGCCATCCATGGCCGCACCATTCGAAAAGACCTATTCCGCGGAATGATCTGCGCCGACGGGCTCGGTCAACGCCTGTTCGACCAGCGCCGCCTGTTCGGCGGCGTGCGTGTTGAGGTGGCCGGCCGCCGGTGCCGGCAGGCGCGCGCGGCCAGCGTACGACAGGCTGTGGCTGCTGCCGCTGCAGGCTTGCAGGTGGTGGCGGATCTGGAACCAGGCGCCCTGGTTCATCGGCTCTTCCTGACACCACACGACTTCCCTGGCGGCCGGGAATTTCTCCAGTTCGGCGCTGACTTCGGCACGCGGGAAGGGATACAACTGCTCGACGCGCACGATGGCGACGTCGGCCAGCTTTTTCTCTTCCGCCGCTTCCAGCAGGTCGTAATAGACCTTGCCCGAGCAGAACACCACGCGCTTGACCTTCTTGGCGGCCAGCTTGCGGTGTTCGCCGATCACCAGCTGGAAGCTGCCGTTGGCCAGCTCGTCCAGCGAAGACACCGCCAGCTTGTGCCGCAGCAGCGACTTCGGCGTCATCACGATCAGCGGCTTGCGCACCGGGCGCAGCATCTGGCGGCGGATCATGTGGAAATCCTGCGCCGGCGTGGTGGGCACGCAGACCTGCATGTTTTCCATCGCGCACATCTGCAGGAAGCGCTCCAGGCGGGCGGAGGAGTGCTCCGGACCCTGGCCTTCGTAGCCGTGCGGCAGCAGCAGCACCAGACCACAGAGGCGGTTCCACTTCGCTTCGCCGGAGCTGATGAACTGGTCGATCACCACCTGCGCGCCGTTGGCGAAATCGCCGAACTGCGCCTCCCAGATGCTGAGCGTGTCCGGATCGGTGGTGGAGTGGCCGTATTCGAACGCCATCACCGCTTCCTCGCTGAGCAGCGAGTCGACGATTTCCACATCGGCGCCCGCGCGCACATTGGCCAGCGGCATGTAGGTGCGGCCGTCGTTCTGGTCATGCAGCACGGCATGGCGATGGAAGAAGGTGCCGCGGCCGGAATCCTGGCCCACCAGACGCATCTCGTTGCCCGCGTCGATGAGGGTGGCGTAGGCCAGGTTTTCGGCGAATCCCCAGTCGGCAGGAAGTTCGCCGGCAGCCATCTTGCGTCGATCGTCGTAGATCTTCGCCACGCGCCCCTGCAGGGTGAAGTCCTTGGGTACGTCCAGGATCTTCGCCAACAGTTCCTGCAGCTTCTTTTTCGGCACGGTGGTGTCGGCGGGGGTGGTCAACTTGCCGCCGATGAAGCGCGACCAGTCCACGATGTTGCTGTGCGCGGCGTCCGGATCGAGATTGGCCACGGTGTCGCCGGCCTCCAGCTGCCCGCGGTAGGCGTCGAACATCTTCTGTCCGTCGCCTTCGGCGATCACCCCTTCCTTCACCAACTGCTGCGCGTACAGCTCGCGGGTGGGTTTGCGCTTGCGGATGATCTGGTACATCACTGGCTGCGTGGCGGCAGGTTCGTCCGCCTCGTTGTGGCCGTGGCGGCGGTAGCAGACCAGGTCGATGACCACGTCCTTGCGGAAGGTCTTGCGGAATTCGTAGGCCAGCCGGGTGACCTCGATCACCGCCTCGGGATCGTCGCCGTTCACATGGAAGACCGGCGCGTTGACCATCTTGGCCAGGTCGGTGCAGTACATGGTGGAGCGCGCGTCCTGCGGGTTGGAGGTGGTGAAGCCGACCTGGTTGTTGATCACGATGTGCAAGCTGCCGCCGATCTTGAAACCGCGGGCCTGCGACATGTTGAACAGTTCCATGTTCACGCCCTGACCGGCGAACGCGGCGTCGCCGTGGATCAGCACCGCCATCGACAGCTGGTGCATGGTGTCGCGGCGGCGGATCTGGCGCGCATGCACCGAGCCGGCGACCACCGGGTTGACGATCTCCAGATGCGACGGATTGAACGCCAGCGCCACGTGCAATCCGCCCTTGGGCGTCTTCACGTCGGCGGAAAAACCCATGTGGTACTTCACGTCGCCCGAGTAGGACGGATCGTCGGCGTGTTCGAACTTGCCCTCGAATTCGTTGAACAGCATCTTCGGCGGCTTGCCCAGGATGTTGACCAGCACGTTGAGACGGCCGCGATGGGCCATGCCCACCACCATCTCCTTGATGCCGTTGTCGCCGGAGGCCCGCACCACGTCGTTCAGCAGCGGGATCAGGCTGTCGCCGCCTTCCAGCGAAAAACGCTTCTGGCCCACGTATTTCGTGTGCAGGTAGCGCTCCAGCCCGTCGGCGGCAGTGAGTTCGGCCAGGATGCGGCGCTTGCCATCGGCATCCAGACCTGCGCTGCCGTTGGCCTTTTCGAGCCGGGTGTAAACCCAGTTGCGCTGCTCGTGGTTGCTGATGTGCATGAACTCGGCGCCGACGGTGCCGGCGTAGACCTTTTTCAGGCGCGCCAGCAGTTCACCCAGCTTCATCCGCTGGCCGCCACCGGCATAGGTGCCGCAATCGAACTCGGTGTCGAGGTCGGATTCGGCCAGGCCGTGAAAGGCCAGGCCCAGGTCGGGTGCGGGCATGCGCTCGGTGAGCCCCAGCGGGTCCAGGTCGGCCGCCAGGTGGCCGCGTGAACGGTAGGCGGTCAGCAGGCGCAGTACGCCGGCCTGCTTGCTGGCGTGGCCGTCGGATGCCGCCGCGGGTGCCGTGCCTCCGCCGAGACGGCGCTGTTTCTGCGCGGCCTCGATGCGGGCAATGGCGGCGCGCGGGGAGACATCGCCCGCCTCGCGTCCCTTGAACGTGTCGAAATAGCCGGCCCACTGCTCGGGCACCGATGACGGATCGGCGAGCCAGGCGTCGTACAGCGCTTCGACGTAGTCGGCGTTGCCGCCGGCGAGTTGCGATGATTCCAGGAATTCGCGGATCAGGTTCTTGCTCACGTCACCACCGGTTGGGGAAGAGATGCTTGCAGCCACCGTGCTGATCGATGGGGATGATGGCTGGCGGCAATTCCTATAATTATAGCCCTCCGTCACGCCGGCAGGACAACCGTGAAAGTCCCGCCGCGCCGTTGTCCGGCGAGCGTTTGTGCCGGGTCATCGGCCATCGCGGCCATACCCTCGCAGTTTGCGCCCGCAGCCGTGTAGGAAACGGCATGCCGCCGCCACGTCGCCGGGCCAGCGGGCGTTCATATGTCGAGTATCTGCAGCATGCTGGCCGGCGCGGACCGGTCCCACGCATGATCGAAATGCTGCCGCAGCGGCGCCTGCGCCGCGCGGTCATGGCGCGCGCCGCGGCCCGGAGGACGGGTGGCGTCGGGCAACAGCAGGTAGCCGCCGACGTCGTTGAGCAGGTAGGACGAACCGTAGCTCAGGTCGGCGTCCTCCAGCGGCGTGCGGATGTGCATCGCGCTGGGCAGGCGCTGGGCCAGCGCAATCAGGCGGTGGTCGTCACGCAGCGCTGCGGCCGGGTCGTGCAGCACGATGCGGATGTGGGCATTGCGGCCCGAGGTGGCCAGGCGGCGCCATTGCTCCAGTTCGTCGTCGCTGGCGTAGATATCGACAGGCAACAGCGGCGCGTACAGCTCGACGCGGTGGCGCGCGTCGCGCAGCAGTTGCAGGCGCGCAAGGGCCAGTTCGACGCGGGTGGTCGCCGGCAGCGCTTCGGTCAGCTTG
>JBIQMK010000283.1:0-3851 GCA_044463365.1 Rhodanobacter sp.
GCGGATGCCGGTGGGATGAACTTTATGACCCATCGTCTATATCCTCGGTCAGTTGCCAACAACCACAGTGATGTGGCTGGTGCGTTTCAGGATGCGCGAACCGCGGCCCTTGGCCCGGGCATACATGCGCTTCATCGCCGGACCCTCGTCGACGAAGATGCTGGACACCTTCAGTTCGTCGACGTCGGCGCCGAGGTTGTTCTCGGCATTGGCGACGGCCGAAAGCAGTACCTTGCGCACAAGGTGTGCCGCTTTCTTGTTGGTATAGGTGAGCACGTCGCTGGCCCGGCCCACGGGAAGCCCGCGGACGAGATCAGCCACCAGGCGTGCCTTTTGCGCCGAGATGCGGGCGCCACGCAGGATCGCTTTGGCTTCAGTGCTCATCACTTGCCCTTCTTGTCGCCGACATGGCCCTTGAACGTACGGGTCACCGCGAACTCGCCGAGCTTGTGCCCGACCATGTTCTCGTTGATCAGGACGGGCACGTGCTGACGGCCGTTGTGGATGGCGATGGTCAAGCCGACCATTTCCGGCAGGATCATCGAGCGACGCGACCAGGTCTTGATCGGACGCTTGTTGTTGGCGGAAACCGCAGCTTCCACCTTCTTTACGAGGTGAAGGTCGACGAACGGACCTTTCTTCAGAGAGCGAGGCATGTCGGTTTCCTGTTACTTCGTACGACGACGCACGATGAACTGCTGCGTGCGCTTGTTGTTGCGGGTCTTGTAACCCTTCGCCGGCGTGCCCCACGGGCTGACCGGATGACGACCGCCGGAGGTCTTGCCTTCACCACCGCCGTGCGGATGGTCGACCGGGTTCATCACCACACCGCGAACGGTCGGGCGGATACCCAGCCAGCGCTTGGCGCCGGCCTTGCCGAGCTTCTTCAGGCTGTGCTCGCCGTTGCCGACCTCACCGATGGTGGCGCGGCAATCGACCGAGACGCGGCGCATTTCGCCGGAGCGAAGACGCAAGGTGGCGTAGCCCGACTCGCGGGCCACCAGCTGCACCGAGGCGCCGGCGCTGCGGGCGATCTGCGCACCCTTGCCCGGGCGCAGCTCGATGCAATGGATCGTGCTGCCCATCGGGATGTTGCGCAGCTGCAGGCAGTTGCCGGCCTTGATCGGCGCATCGCGACCGGACACCAGGCGATCGTCCACCTGCACGCCCTTGGGCGCGATGATGTAACGGCGCTCGCCGTCGGCGTAGCACAGCAGCGCGATGTGCGCGGTGCGGTTCGGATCGTACTCGATGCGCTCGACGCGGGCGGCGATGCCTTCCTTGTCGCGCTTGAAATCGATAATGCGGTAATGCTGCTTGTGACCGCCGCCACGATGACGCACGGTGATGCGGCCATGATGGTTACGACCGCCGCTACGGGACTGCGACTCGGTCAACGCCGCGTACGGCGCGCCCTTGTACAGGCCTTCCGTCTTGACGCTGACGGCGTCGCGGCGGCCCGGCGAGGTCGGCTTGTGGTTGATTAGTGCCATCTCAAAGAACTCCTGGCTCAGGCCTTGGCGGACACGTCGATGGTCTGGCCATCGGCAAGACGCACATAGGCCTTGCGCTTGCCCTGGCGGCTGCCAGCGCGGAAACGGAAGGACTTGACCTTGCCTTTCGTGTTGACGAGGTTCACCTGCTCGACCTTGACGTCGAACAGCTTCTCCACGGCAGCGCGGACATCGGCCTTGGTTGCCGCGGGGGCGACCACGAATACGTACTGGTTGTGCTCGGCCAGGCGCGCCGATTTCTCGGAAATGTGCGGCGCACGCAACGTGTCGAGAATGCGTTCGTTGTTCATGCCAGCCACTCCTCGATCTTCTTCACCGCGTCGACCGTCACCACCACGTGGTCGGAGCCGACAAGGCTGACGGGATTCAGACCCATCACGTCCAGCACATGGATATAGGGGATGTTGCGCGCGGCCAGGAATACCGACTCGGACGCATCTTCGGACACCAGCAGCACGCGGCCGGAAACGTCCAGCTCCGCCAGCTTGGCGACCATCGCGGAGGTCTTCGGCGTATCGACGCCGAAGCTCTCGACCACCTTCAGGCGATCCTGGCGCACCAGCTCGGAGAAAATCGAGCGGATCGCCACGCGGTAGGCCTTGCGGTTGACCTTCTGCTCGTAACTGCGCGGCTTGGCGGCAAAGGTGACGCCACCACCGATGAAGATCGGAGCGCGGTAGTCGCCGTGACGCGCGCCGCCGCCCTTCTGCTTCTTGAACTTCTTGGTGGTACCGGACATCTCGCCACGCGAGAGCTGCGCCTTCGTACCGGCGCGGCCGGCGGCCTGATAGGCCACCACCACCTGGTGAACCAGGGCCTTCTTGTACTCACCGCCGAACACTTCGTCGGAAACGCTGAGTGGCTTGGCACCAATGACATTGAGTTCCATGGCGTCTCTCCTCAGCTCTTCGTCGTCGGGCGGATGATGACGTCGCCACCGGTTGCACCGGGGACCGCGCCCTTCACCGCGATCAGGTGACGCTCGGCGTCGACCTTGACCACTTTCAGACCCTGCTGCGTGCGGTTGACCGCACCCATGTGACCGGCCATCTTCTTGCCCGGGAAAACGCGGCCCGGGGTCTGACGCTGACCGATGGAACCCGGCGCGCGATGCGACAGCGAGTTACCGTGGGTGGCGTCACCCATCTTGAAGTTCCAGCGCTTGATCGTGCCCTGGAAGCCCTTGCCCTTCGACACGCCGGCGACATCGACGATCTGGCCGACGCTGAACACCTCGTCCGCCTTGATGTCGGCACCGACGCTGTACTTGCCGAGATCATCGGCAGACACGCGGAATTCCCACAAGCCACGACCGGGCTCGACCTTCGCCTTTGCGTAATGGCCCTTCAGCGGCTGGGTCAACAGGTTCGCGCGCTTGGTGCCTGCTGCAACCTGGACGGCGCTGTAGCCATCGTTATCTTCCGTCTTCAGCTGGGTCACGCGATTCGGGGTCGCTTCGATCAGCGTCACCGGAATCGAGCGGCCATCTTCAGTGAAGAGGCGACTCATGCCGCATTTGCGGCCAACCAATCCGATACTCATCTTCGTATCCTGTCTGTCGCTCAACCGAGCTTGATCTGAACATCGACGCCAGCGGCGAGATCAAGCTTCATGAGCGCGTCCACGGTTTTGTCGTTCGGGTCGACAATGTCGAGCACACGCTTGTGCGTGCGGGTCTCGTACTGATCGCGCGCATCCTTGTCCACGTGCGGGGACGTGAGGATCGTGTAGCGCTCGATCTTGGTCGGAAGCGGGATCGGGCCGAGTACCGTTGCGCCGGTGCGCTTGGCGGTCTCGACAATCTCGCTGGCCGAGCGATCGATCAGTCGGTGATCGTATGCCTTCAGCCGAATCCGAATCTTCTGGTTCGCCATAACCGTGTCCTGTTGTCGAAAGAACGTAATGTGAAACGGAACGGCTTCTCACCGCCCCGCACTACCTTTCTGCACCACATCGGGGCCGCCAAAACACGCCACCCCAAATTCGAAAAGCCCAGGCGGGCAATGACAGCTCGCCTGGACCAGCATTTGCTTTCGCGCAAAAAAACCGATCAGCGGCGATGCCTTTGATCGAGTGATATTGCGAGGGCCGTCCCCGGCCAGCGAACTCGAAACACTTCCTGTGTCTCATTTCGCGGTAGATCGACGGAGCCATGTCCGTCGATAAGCAAGCTGCGAAGTATATCTGCAAACTTCCGCTTAGTGAAGCCCCTTCGACACATCGGTCGATGAGCCTCCGCGGCCATACACACGAGGCCGCGCAAGGCGGCCTCGTGATTGACGGTATTACTTGATGACCTTGGCCACCACGCCGGCGCCGACGGTGCGGCCGCCTTCG
>JBIQMK010000284.1:0-3822 GCA_044463365.1 Rhodanobacter sp.
GATCCGGGATTCCCGGACCCGTCTTTTATTCGTCATTCCAGCGAAAGCTGGAATCCAGTGCCTTCATGCAGTAGCCGAGGCGCTGGATCCCAGCTTTCGCTGGGATGACGGCTTATGCAAGCTTTCCGGATTCCGGATTCGCAAAAGCTTCCACCCCTACTCCGCGGGCGCCTCGATCGCGTAACCCTCGGCCCGCAGTTGCGCCAGGTAGCCGTCGGGTTTCAGCAACTCGTCCATCGACAGCATGGCGAAGGTCTGCTTGTTGGTTTGCAGCGCCTTGCGCGCCGCGGCCAGCCAGGCAGCTTGTACTTTCTCGGGGATGTCGTCGATGCCCAGCTGGCGCGCAAAGCCCGCGTCCGCCAGCGCGTCGATGCAGGCCTGGCGGCGGTTGCTGTCGGGAAGCTCGCGCAGCAACTGCAGATCGCCGGTGGCCCAGGCGTTGGCGCGGGCTTTCATCGCCGGCAGGTCATGCTCGATCGCATCCAGCGTGCGGCTCATGCACATCACGTCGTTGGGCGCGGCCTGCTTGAACGCCTTGATCGCCGCGCGCGGGTGCTCGATCGTCACCGGATACTCGACCGCGGTTTCCGGCACGCCATGTTGCTTGGCCAGCGCATCGACGGTGGCCTTCACGCCACCGGAATTGCTGAGGCCGTTGGCCTTGATCGCCGCCTTGTACAGCTCCTGCGCCGCAAAGATGGGCCGCCACCGCTCGACGCCGCGCTTGTCGCCCAGATAGGTCTGTTTCAACGCCTGCCAGCGCGCATACGTGGGCGCGGACAACACCTGCTGCAAGGTTTTGCCATCCTCGTTCTTGCGTGCGCTGTAGGCCGACGGCAACAGGAAGAGTTTGCCCAGCCAGCCCGTGTCCACCTTCATCTTCACCGTGGGCGGCAGCAGGATTTCCTGCGCCGAGGCGATCACCGATTCCACCTCGCGCGACTGCCACGTCATGCCGCGCGGCAGCGGCGACAGCGTGCCCAGGATCCACAACTCATGCCCATCCCGCGACACCCGCCACATGCCCGGCCCCGGCTGCACGCCAGTGACCAGCACGGCGGGCAGGTCGGCCACGTTGGTCGATGACGGTGGCGGTGGCGCGGCGCGCAGGGGCGCGCCCGCCATCAGGGCGATCAGGGCGAGCAGGGAAATCGCTGGGCGCAGGCGCATGGGAGGTTCCAGGCGGGGGAGTGGTCATTGTGTCAGGGGAAGGCTGACTGGGGACCTTTTCGCGGCACGAGCCCTCTCCCCTGCCCCTCTCCCGCAAGCGGGAGAGGGGTTCACACCGACCGCCTCTTGCGCTCACCCCTGACCTCCTCTCCCGCTTGCGGGAGAGGACCGAGGAGAGGGGCCTTTGCTCGTGGAATGCCGCTGAGTGCACAAACGAAAAGAGGCGCCCGAAGGCGCCTCTTTCAACAAGCCGTAAAGACGGCCATACGCGCTACCCGATCAACCCTTCGAAAGCGTCGCCAACGCCGCATTGAACGTCTCGCTGGGACGCATCGCGCGGCTCACCTTCGCCATGTCGGGATGGTAGTAACCGCCGATGTCCACAGGCTTGCCTTGCGCACCATTGAGCTCGGCCACGATGGCCGCTTCGTTGTCGGCAAGTGCCTTGGCCAGCGGTGCGAACGTCGCCTTCAACGCGGCATCGTCGTCCTGCGCGGCCAGCGCCTGCGCCCAGTACAGCGCCAGGTAGAAATGGCTGCCGCGATTGTCCAGCTCGCCCACCTTGCGCGCGGGTGACCTGTTGTTGTCCAGCACCTTGCCGTTGGCCTGGTCCAGCGCCTGCGCCAGCACCCTGGCCTGCGCGTTGCCGGTCTGCTCGCCCACGAATTCCAGCGAGGCCTGCAGCGCCAGGAACTCGCCCAGCGAATCCCAGCGAAGGTAGTTCTCCTCCACAAACTGCTGCACGTGCTTGGGCGCGGAGCCGCCGGCACCGGTCTCGAACAGGCCGCCGCCGGCCATCAGCGGCACGATCGACAGCATCTTGGCGCTGGTGCCCAGCTCCATGATGGGGAACAGGTCGGTGAGGTAGTCGCGCAGCACGTTGCCGGTGACCGAGATGGTGTCCTGGCCCTTGCGGATGCGCTCCAGCGAGAACTTCGTGGCGGCCACCGGATCCATGATGCGGATGTCCAGAGCGCTGGTGTCGTGGTCCTTCAGGTAGCGCTCGACCTTGCTGATCACCTGCGCGTCATGCGCGCGCTGCGGGTCCAGCCAGAACACCGCCGGCGTGGACGAGAGCCGCGCGCGGCTCACTGCCAGCTTCACCCAATCCTGGATCGGTGCATCCCTGGTCTGGCACATGCGCCAGATGTCGCCGGCCTCCACGTCGTGCTGCAACAGCACGGTGCCGGCGTCGTCGATCACCTTGACCACGCCGTCGCCGGCGATCTGGAACGTCTTGTCGTGCGAGCCGTATTCCTCGGCCTTCTGCGCCATCAGGCCCACGTTGGGCACGCTGCCCATGGTGGCCGGATCGAACGCGCCGTGCGCCTTGCAGTCCTCGATGGTCGCCTGGTACACGCCGGCGTAGCTGCGGTCGGGGATCACCGCCACGGTGTCCTGCAGCTTGCCTTCGGCGTTCCACATCTTGCCGGAGTCGCGGATCATCGCCGGCATCGACGCGTCGATGATCACGTCGCTGGGCACGTGCAGGTTGGTGATGCCCTTGTCGGAATTGACCATCGCCAAGGCGGGACGCTGCGCGTATTCCGCCTGCAGGTCCGCCTTGATCTGCGCCTGCTGATCCTGCGGCAGGCTGCCGATGCGGGCGTACAGGTCGCCGATGCCGTTGTTGGGGTTGAAGCCGACCTGCTTCAGCGCGTCAGCATGCTTTGCCAGCGCATCGCGGTAGAACTCGCTGACCGCCACGCCGAACATGATCGGGTCGGAGACCTTCATCATGGTGGCTTTCAGATGCAGCGAAAACAGCACACCCTTCGCTTTCGCATCCGCCACCTGGGCGTCGATGAAAGCGGCCAGCGCGCGCTTGCTCATCACCGCGCCGTCGATGATCTCGCCTTCCAGCAGCGCGGTTTTCGCCTTCAGCACGGCATGGCTGCCGTCCTTGCCGAACCATTCGATGCTGACGTTGCCGGCGCGTTCGATCAGCGCCGATTTCTCGGTGCCGTAGAAATCGCCGTGATCCATGTGCGCCACGCGGGTTTTCGAATCCGCGCTCCAGGCACCCATGCGATGCGGATGCTTGCGCGCGTAGTTCTTCACCGAAGGCGGCGCGCGGCGATCGGAATTGCCTTCGCGCAGCACCGGGTTCACCGCGCTGCCCTTGACCTTGTCATAGCGCGCGCGGACGTCCTTTTCCTGCGCATCCTTCGGCTCGTCCGGGTAATCCGGCAGCGCGTAGCCCTGCTGCTGCAGTTCCTTGATGGCGGCCTTCAGCTGCGGCATCGAGGCGCTGATGTTGGGCAGCTTGATGATGTTGGCCTCGGGCGTATTGGCCAGCTGACCCAGCTCGCCGAGGTCGTCGGCGATGCGCTGGTTATCCTTCAGCGCCTCGGGAAACAGCGCAATGATGCGACCCGCCAAAGAGATGTCGCGCGTCTCCACCGCGATGCCGGCGGTGCCGGTGAAAGCGTCGATGATCGGCAGCAGCGACTGCGTGGCCAGAAAAGGAGCTTCGTCCGTCAGCGTGTAGATGATCTTTGGCGTGGAAGACATTGTCGGTTGTGACCTCTCTGCAACGACAGTTCAGGGGATGCGTCAGCACGACCGGCGACGCTCGGGAAAGCTGCCCATTGTCGCGTTTTAACCCCACAGGGGAAAGCGCGAGCGGCCCGCACAAAAAAAGAATCGCCC
>JBIQMK010000285.1:0-3716 GCA_044463365.1 Rhodanobacter sp.
GCCGCTGCTGGTGGCGTGCATGGCGATGGAGATCGTGGCGTTCATCGGCTGGATCGAGTTGCACCGCCACTGCGGCCGCGGCGTGCAGGTGCCCGGCGTGCAACGGCTGCTGCCGGACAGCGACAAGCACCGGGCGCTGCTGGCGCATGTGCCGTTGCTGCTGTTGCCGGCGGCGGTGCTGTGGCCGTCGCCATGGCTGGCACGGCTTGCCGGCGCGGCGGTCGTGCTGGCGTGGCTGGGTGTGTGGCTGGCGATGCGTGGCGTGCACCGCCGTGCTTGCCGTTTCGTGTCGAGTCGAGAGGTGTCAACGATGGAGAACAATGCATGAGTACTTCCATGCCGCTGGTCTATTCCTGCTCGGGCTGTTCCAGTGCCGCGCAGATGGCCAACGATCTTGCGCTGAAACTGGATCGCGAAGGCGTTGCGGAAATGTCCTGCATCGCCGGCGTCGGTGGCGGCGTCACCGGGCTGGTGCGCACCGCGCAAAGCGGCCGCCGCATCCTGGCGCTGGATGGCTGCGTGCTGAAATGCGCCTCGGCCTGCCTGGCCAATGCCGGCGTGGCGGCCGACACGCATCTGGTGCTGTCCGACTACGGCGTCAAGAAGCGCAAGCACGCCGACTTCGATCCGGTGAAGGCGCAACACGTCTACGTCAACAACGTATTGCCGGCGGCGCATGCGTTGGCCGTGGCGGCGGGGCACATCGTCGACGCCGCCGATTGACGCAGGGCGCGCATGCTTGCCGCGTTGTTGATGTGGGTCAAGGCAACACCCTGCGAATCGCGGCGATGATGCGCGCCATCATGCCCACTGCCAACTTTTTGCCACAGCCATCCAGACGCTTCGCGCCGCGACTGCTGCGCCTGCTGCCACCACCACGGCGTTTGCAGCCGGTGCTGCGCATCGTCGTGCCACAACGCTGGCAACGCGCATGGCTGGAGGCGGCCATGGCGCGCGTGCTGGCCACGCCGATCCACGACGGTTCACTCGACTTCATGCGCGGGCGCAAACTCGCCATCGAAGTGACCGACCTGGGCCTGCGCTGGGTGCTGACCCTGCGTGGCGACCGCCTGGGCGTCGTCGATGAAGAACCCGAGGCCAGCGTGCGCGGCAGTGCCACCGATCTGTTGCTGCTGGCCAGCCGGCTGGAAGACGCCGACACGCTGTTCTTCCAACGCGCATTGGTGCTTACCGGCGATACCGAACTGGGCCTCACCGCGCGCAATCTGCTCGAACGGCTGCCGTGGGAATCGGTGCCGCTGGGCCTGCGTATCGCGCTGAACCGGGGCGCGCGATTTGCCCGCAGCGCCCGCGCCGCCCATCGCGGCCAGGCTGGCTGACATCCACCGTTCCCCCTGTTGGCGAAACGCATGACCGTGACTGACACCTTGCCCGTGCCCGCCTGGCGCGACGACTTGCCACTCGAATACGCAGCATTGGTCGAACGCCTGGAACCCTTGCTGCCGTGCCTGGAAGTGCCGATGCACCTGCCGTGGATCGACGCGATCAACGCGCTGAAGAAACAGCGCGGCGCGGTGATCATGGCGCACAGCTACCAGTCGCCGGAGATCTTCCACGGCGTGGCCGACATCACCGGCGACTCGCTGGGCCTGGCCCAGGCGGCGGCCGATTGCGACGCGGAGCTGATCGTGGTGTGCGGCGTGCACTTCATGGCCGAGAGCGCGAAGATCCTGGCGCCCGGCAAGACCGTGCTGATTCCCGACCTGGAAGCCGGCTGCTCGCTGGCCTCGTCGATCACCGCCGCCGATGTGCTGGCCTTGCGTGCGCAGCATCCGGGCGTGCCGGTGGTCAGTTATGCCAACACCTCCGCCGCGGTGAAGGCGGAGTCCGATGTCATCTGCACCTCGGCCAATGCGGTGCAGGTGGTGGAATCGCTGGGCGTGCCCAAGGTGATCTTCCTGCCCGACGAATTCCTTGGTCGTCATGTCGCCGGCCAGACCGACGTCGAGCTGGTGCTGTGGCATGGCCGCTGCGAGGTGCACGAGAAGTTCACCGCGCAGCAGGCGCGGCATGCACGCGAGCAATTCGATGCAAAGCTGGTGGCGCACCCGGAGTGCCCGCCCGAGGTGCTGGCCGAGGCGGATTTCGTCGGCTCCACCACGGCGATGGGCAAGTGGCTGGAACGCGAGAAACCGGCGCGGGTGGCGATGATCACCGAGTGCTCCATGGCCGACAACCTGCGCGCGCAGTTTCCCACCACACAGTTCATCAAGCCGTGCAACCTGTGCCCGCACATGCAGCGGATCACCCTGCAGAACATCTACGCCTGCCTGCGCGACCTGCAACACGCCATCGAGATTCCCGCCGATGTCAGCGCACGAGCGCGCGCCGCGCTGCAACGCATGCTGGCGGTGGGTCGGCGCGAAAGCGTGTGAAGCATCCGCGCGCACCCATTGTGGTGATCGGCGGCGGCGTGGCCGGGCTGGCCACGGCGCTGGCGGCGGCGCCGGCGCCGGTGCGGCTGTTGTGCCGCGCCATCGACGGCACCGGCAGTGCCAGCGCGCTGGCCCAAGGCGGCATCGCGGCCGCGCTCGACCCGGCCGACAGCCCGCTGGCGCACACCGAGGACACGCTGGTATCCGGCGCCCATCACAACAACGTGGCCATGGTCCGCTGGCTGTGCGCGCAGGCGCCCGAGGCGATCGCCTGGTTGCAGGCGCAAGGCGTGGCGTTCGACCGTGACGCGGGCGGCGCGCTGAAACTGGGCCGCGAGGGTGGCCATCGGGTGGCGCGCATCGTCCATGCCGGTGGCGATGCCAGCGGTGCGGTGCTGTTGCGGGCCTTGCTGGCCAAGGCGCAATGCGCCGCACATATCCAGTGGCGCGGTGGGATCGACGCCGATGCCTTGCTGCTGCGCGACGGCGCGGTGTGTGGCGTGCGTGCCATCGACGGGGAGGGGAGGCATCACGTGATCGAGGCCTCGGCGGTGGTGCTGGCCACCGGCGGCATCGGTGCGCTGTTCGCATGCACCAGCAATCCATCCGGCGCCGATGGCAGCGGGTTGGCGCTGGGCATGGCGGCCGGCGCGCGTACACGCGACCTGGAGTTCGTGCAGTTCCATCCCACCGCGCTGGACGTGCCCGGCGCACATTGCCTGCCGCTGATCACCGAAGCCTTGCGCGGCGCCGGCGCGCGCCTGCGCGATGCCGGCGGCCGCTTGCTGATGGAAGGCCTGCATCCGCTGGGCGACCTTGCCCCGCGTGACGTGGTGGCGCGGCGCGTGTGGCAGGCCCGGCGCGATGACGGCCGCGTATGGCTCGATGCCAGTGCGATCACGGCCGAGTGGGAGACCGCTTTCCCCACCGTGCTGGCGGCCTGCCTGAAACACGGCATCGACCCTCGCCGACAACCGATTCCGGTGACGCCGGCCGCCCACTTCCACATGGGTGGCCTGGTGGTGGATGGCGATGGCCGCACCAGCGTGCCCGGCTTGTACGCGGCGGGTGAGGTGGCCTGCAACGGCGTGCACGGCGCCAACCGCCTGGCCAGCAACTCGTTGCTGGAAGGGATCCTGTGCGGCCGACGTCTCGGTGCCGTGCTCGCGGCAACGCCGGCGGTCGTCGGACGCGGGGAACACCGCTGGGCGGAACGCGGCAGCGCGCTGGCGGCAACCGATCTGTCCCGTCTGCGCGACCTGTTGTGGCAAGCCGCCGGGCCGGTGCGTCGAACCGAGTCGCTGCGCCATTACCTGTTGC
>JBIQMK010000286.1:0-3706 GCA_044463365.1 Rhodanobacter sp.
GGTGAACACGGGATTGATCCCCCAATGCTCAAGCCACGCGCCGAACGCGCCGCGGCGGCCCAGCAGCACCAGCAGGTAATAGCCCAGCACGGTCGGCGGCAACACCAGCGGCAGGGTGAACATCGCACCCAGCAGATGACTCAGCCGCGATCGCCAGCGCGACAGGACGAACGCGGTGGTCACGCCAAGCAACAGGTTCAGGCTGGTCGCCCACAGCGCCACTTTCAGCGACAGCAACAACGGCTGCCAGATATCCGGCGCCATCAGTGCGGTTTCAGGAAACCGTACTTCGCCAACAGGGCTTGCCCGTCAGCAGAAAGTACGAAGTGCTGGAACGATCGCGCTGCGGACGCATGCGCGGCCTGCGCCACGATCGCCATGGGATAGGTGATCGGCGTGGGCGAATCCAGCCGCAAGGCGATCCGCACCTGCGCGCGCGCCATCGCCGCATCGGTGGCATAGACGAAACCCGCATCCACCTCGCCACGGTGGACGTAGTCGAGGCATTGGCGCACGTTCTGCGCCAGTACCGCTCGCGACTCAAGCGCACCGGCAAGCCCCGCATCGTCGAGTACGCGTCGCGCGTAACGTCCCGCCGGTACCGAGGCGGGGTTGCCCCAGGCGACGCGCTTGAACATTGGCCCCAACAGATCCTTCAGCGTGTCGACGCGTGCATGACTGGAGGAGGGCACGATCAGCACCAGCTGGTTGGCCGCGAAATCGACGCGGCTGCCGGCGCTCAGCACACCCTGCGCCTGCGCGCGATCCATCGCCGTCCGGTCCGCCGACGCGAAAACGTCCACCGGCGCGCCCTGCACGATCTGGCGCATCAAGGTATCGGACGAGGCAAAGTTCAACACCACATGCGTTTCGGGATGGACGGCCTCGTAGGCGCGCGCCACCTCCTGGAAGGCGTTGGTGAGGCTGGACGCCGCGGAAACCACCAGATCCGCCGCGAAGGCGGTAGCGCTGATGCACGCCATCGGCAGCACGAAAAGCAGCGCGAGGCATCGACGCCTGGTTTGTTTCATGCGGCCATCCCGTGTGAATGTCGTTGAATATATATCCCCCGGAATGTGCGGTCATCCGCGCTCGCGATGGCATGCATGCGCACGGCGGTGGTGTGGCGCGTTGTCACGCTGGCCGCTTTTCCAGTCCGGATTTGACGGCGGTCAAACGACATCAACCAAACCGCGCAGAGACTGCTCCCCATCCACAAGGGAGCATGGTGATGAAGGTGAAACACAAGGTTCTTTCCGCAAGCTGCCTGCTGGCAGTGGGCATGCTGACGTTGCCCGCGCACGCAGCAACAACCGATGCAGCAGCGGTTCCACTGCAACTGGAATGGGACATGCGCGCCCGCCACGAGCAGGTCGACAACGACGCCTTCAGTCGTGACGCACGCGCCAATACGCTGCGCCTGCGGTTGGGTCTGCGCGCCAGTTTCGGCGATGGCTGGAGCGCACTGCTGGAAGGCGCCGGCGTGGCCAGCGCGGGCAACGACTACAACAGTGGCGCGAACGGACGCACGCGTTATCCCGCCATCACCGATCCCCGCGGCAGCGAGCTCAACCAGGCCTGGCTTGCGTGGCAGGGCGACACTTTCGGCGTGACCGCGGGGCGCCGGCGCCTGTTGCTGGACAACCAGCGCTGGGTGGGCAACAGCGGCTGGCGCCAGCATGAACAGACCTTCGACGGCATCGGCGTGCAATGGCAACCGGCCAGCGGCTGGACCCTGCGCTACGACTGGCTCGATCGCGTGCACCGCGTGGCCGGTCGCGACGCGTTGAACCCGCAGGCCCGCGAGCGCCGGCTCGACACCCATCTGCTCAACGCCAGTTACGTGCGCGGCAAACAACAGTGGAGCGGCTACACCTACCTGCATGACGACCGCGATGTCGCCGCTGCCTCCACCGTGACCTCGGGCCTGCGCTGGACCGGCAAGCCCGCCGCGACCGATGGCGGTTTCGGCTGGGCACTGGAGGCGGCGCAGCAACGCGATTACGCCAACAACCCGCAATCGTTTGTCCACACCTACTGGCTGGCGGAACCGTCGTGGACGCAGTACGGCGTCACCGCGAAACTGGGCTGGGAGCACCTCGGTGGCAACGGTCACCACGCCTTGCAAACACCGCTGGGGACGCTGCATGCGTTCAACGGCTGGGCCGACCAGTTCAACGTGACGCCGGCCGGCGGGCTGGATGATCGCTACGTCGCGTTCAACGGCAACCTCGGCCAACACGGCGTTGCGGCGCGGCTCGGTTGGGTGGTGGGCTGGCATGACTATCGCGCCACGCATCGCATGGACGGCGACAGGCATTACGGCAGCGAGTGGAATGCGTCGCTGTCCGCGCCTTTGACAGACGGGCTCAGTGCGCTGGTGAAGGTGTCCGATTACCGTGCCGATGGTTTCGGTCGCGACGATGCGCGGCTGTGGTTGCAACTGGAATGGCATGGGAGGCAACCCCTGCTGCGTTGACCCAGATCAGCGCGCGACCGTGGCCATGCCGTTGCAATGACGGCATGGCTTTTTCCCCGAACCGATCCGCTGTCGCCTCGCCGGTTGCCGCGCCTGTCGACGAACTCGACCTGCGCGTGCTGCCCATGCCCGAACCGATGGAACGCGCGCTGGACGCCGCCGACGCGCTGCCACCCGGTGGCGCGCTGAGCGTGCTCACCCCGTTCATGCCGCTGCCGTTGCTGGAGGTGTTGGCCGAACGCGGCCTGCACGCCGAGGCGGAGCTGCTGCCGGACCATGGTGCGCGCGTGTGGATTCGTCGCCCCGATCCGCATGGCCCGGCTGACGATTGAGCGGGCGCCTGCGCCCGCCTTGCCGCGACGTTTCCTGCTTTGCATGCCGTGGTGGGGCATGTTCGCGGGGCTGTTGCTGATCCTCGATGGCGACGCGCTGCTGTGCTCGCGCTGGAACCCGGGCACGCTGGCGCTGGTGCATGTGTTCACGCTCGGCGTGCTGGGCAACGCGATGTTCGGCAGCGTGCTGCAGTTCCTGCCCGCAGCCGCCGGCGTGCAATTGCGCGGGCTGCGCTGGGGCAGGTGGCTGCACGGCTTGTTCAATCTCGGCAGCGTGTTGCTGGTGGTCGGCCTGCATCATCACTGGCGCTTTGCGCTGGGTGCTGCCGGCGTGCTGTTGCCCGCAAGCTTCCTGCTGCTGGCCGGCATGACCTTGCCCGGTTTGCTGACCGCGGCTGCACAACGCCTGCTGCGGACGGGCTTCGTCGTGGCTTTGCTTGGTGCGGTTTTTACCGCACTGCTGGGCGGCGGCCTCACGCTGGCGCTGGGCGGCTGGCTGACATGGCCGGCGTTGGCGCTGACCGACGTGCACGCCAGTTGGGGTGTGCTGGGTTGGGTGGTGGTGCTGATCGCCACGGTATCGCGCGTAGTGATGCCGATGTTCCAGGGCACCGGCACGCTGCCTTCGGCCGTCCAGACGGCCTGGCTGCTCGGCGTGGTGATCGGCTTGCCGCTGGCGGCGGCATGGCGCCTGCAGCAGGCCGACGACATTGGCCTGCGGCTGATGCTTGGCGTGTTCGGCGCGCTGCTGGCGGCGGCGCTGCTGTGGTTGCAATGGCGTGCGCCGCGACCGCGACGCGGCCCCTTGCTGCATGGCTGGCGCGCGGGACTGGGCGTACTGCTGCTGGCATCGCTGGCGCTGCTGCTTGGCGACGGCCGCCTTGCCGCAGTGCTA
>JBIQMK010000287.1:0-3701 GCA_044463365.1 Rhodanobacter sp.
GAGTACGCGGCCTGGCCGATCTGGCCTTCGTAGGCCGCGACGCTCGCGGTGTTGACGATCACGCCGCGCTCGCCGTCCTCGCCAGCCTCATTGTGCTGCATGCGCGCGGCGGCGGCCTTGGCGACGTTGAAGCTGCCGACCAGGTTCACCATGACGGTGCCGGAGAAATTGGCCAGCTGCATCGCGCCCTGCTTGCCCAGCACGCGGCCCGCGCCCAGGATGCCGGCGCAGTTCATCACCAGGTTGAGGCCGCCCATCGCGTGGTGCGCCGCCGCCGCGTTGGTGGCCACGCCATCTTCCGAGGTGACGTCGGTACGCAGGAAGCGCGCCGCGTCGCCCAGTTCGCTGGCGGCGGCGTGGCCGTTGGCGTCATTGACGTCGAACAAGGTGACCTTGCCGCCGCTGGCGACCAGTTGCCGCGCCACCGCCAGGCCGAGGCCGGAAGCGCCGCCGGTGATGATGGCCTTGACCTGATTGAGTTGCATGAGCCGTCCCCAGTGGGAAAGGCCGCCATCTTAACCGAGCGCGCTGTCGCCGTGATCCAGCCATGTCCGCAACATTGCGGGCGCAAGCTGGGGAAATGGCGTGACCGGCCGGGGCGGGTTTGTCGCCGGTTGCAGCTCCTTCTGCCACACGCCCACGTCCCACCATTGGCCCAACTTGTAACCGCTCTGGCGCCACACGCCGGCCGGGGTGAAACCCATGGCTTCATGCATCGCCACGCTGACCGTGCCGGGCAGGGTGATCACGCCGACCGCCTGGGTGATGCCCTGCTCGCGCATCACCTCCAGCAGCGCGCCGTACAGGCGGCGCGCGATGCCGCGACGCTGCGCGTCGTTGCGCACGTAGATCGAGGTTTCGGCGATCCAGTCGTAGGCGGCGCGCTCACGGAAACGTCCGGCGTAGGCATAGGCGAGCACGTCGCCGGCCTCTTCCCATACCAGCCATGGGTAATGCTGCAATTTGGCCCGGATGCGCCCGGCCATGGCATCCACGCCGGGCAGTTCGGTTTCGAAGGTGGCCACGCCGTCGGTGATGGACGGCGCGTAGATGGCGTGGATGGCGGCGGCGTCCGAGTCGCGGGCAGTGCGGATCATCGGGTGGCAGCCTTCAGCATTTCTCGTATTTCCAGTTGCGTTTCTTGCCTTCGGCCAGCCACTCCAGCGTGGTGGCGAGGCGTTTCTGGCGAGTGGCGTCGGTTTTTGCTTCGCCGATCCACTCGACGTATTCGCGCTGTGCGCCCGGAGCGAAGCTTTCCCAGGTCTTGCGTGCGGCGGCATGTTTCTTTTGGGCGAGTGCGTTGGCCAGATCGTCAGGCGCGACGGGGGAGGGTTTGGCCGCGGCTTTGGGGCGCGATTTCTTCACGCCGGCCTCGTTCAGCGCCATGGCCTTTTTCAGATACGTGGCGAGCTGCTTGTCGGTGGGCAGGTCCTGCAGCGAGGTGAGCTTGCCGAACTGGCCCATGCCGTCCTCGTCGCTACCGCCGGTGACCTCTTTCGACAGCCAGAAGCCGAAGCTGCAGTGCTGCTTGAACGCGGCCATCATGCACATCGGTGCGGCCTTGTAGCTGAAAAACGGCATGCCCCATTTGATGCCTTCCTCCACGTCGGGGCAGGCGACGTGCACGCGCTCGCGCAGGTGCTGCAGGATCGGTCGGGCGAATTCGGCGGATTTCGCGATGTACGCGTCGATGCGGGGATCGTGGCTGGTCATGGCCTTCGCTCACAGTTCGCGGATAAAGAAGCGATCGCAACTGAAATGCCCGGTGCCGCCCATCGGTGCGCACAACGGGGTGAAGCCGCTGCGTTTGTACAGCGCCTGCGCCGCGTCCATGCCGGTCAGCGTTTCCAGGTAGCAGCGCTTGAAGCCATGCGCGCGTGCCGCATCGAGGCAGCGCTGGATCATCGCGCGGCCGGCGCCGACGCCGCGTGCGGCGGGCAGGAAATACATCTTGCGCAGTTCGCAGATATCCGACTCGGCGTTCTGCAGCGGCGCCACGCCACCGCCACCGATCACCACGCCGTCGCGCTCGACCACGAAATAGCTGCTGCGCGGCTGCGTGTAGGAGGCGTACATCGTGTCCACCTCGGCATCGTTGATGGCGAAGCCGGGGCCGTCGGCACCGAACTCGGGCATCACGGCGCGGATGATCGCGGCCATGGCCGCGTCGTCGGCGGGTTGGATCGGGCGGATCAGGAAGGTGTCGGTCATGGCGTGGGTGCGCCGCAGTGGCGGGGGAGGATGGTAGCTCAGGCGGCGGCGGTGCGCGCCCGGGTCACGCGGCTGGCGGTTTCCTTGTGGAGTTGAGTGGCCAGCCACGCGCCGGTGTTGATCAGCAGGTCGAGATCGATGCCGGTTTCCAGCCCCATGCCGTGCAACATGTAGACCACGTCCTCGCTGGCCACGTTGCCGGTGGCGCCCTTGGCGTAGGGGCAACCGCCCGTGCCGGACACGGCGCTGTCGACCACGCGCACGCCTTCCTCAAGGCAGGCCAGGATATTGGCCAGCGCCTGGCCGTAGGTGTCGTGGAAATGCACCGCCAGCGCCGCCATCGGTACCTCGCCGGCCACCGCCCGCAGCATGGCCCGCGCCTTGGCCGGCGTGCCCACGCCGATGGTGTCGCCCAGCGAAATCTCATGGCAACCCATCCGGTGCAAACGCTGCGCCACGCGCACCACGTCGCTCACCGGCACGTCGCCTTGGTAGGGGCAACCCAGCACGGTGGACACATAGCCGCGCACGCTCACGCCATCGACCCGCGCCTGCTCCAGCACGGGCGCGAAACGCTCGATGGATTCGTCGATGGAGGCGTTGATGTTGCGGCGGTTGAACGCCTCCGAAGCGGCCGTGAACACGGCCACGTCGGTGGCGCCGGCGGCCAGCGCGCGCTGGTAGCCCTGCATGTTGGGCACCAGCACCGGATAGCTCACGCCCGGCTTCCTGCGGATGCCGCCGAACACTTCCGCCGCGTCGGCCAGCTGCGGCACCCATTGCGGGCTGACGAAACTGGTGGCCTCGATGGTCTGCAAACCAGTATCCGACAGCCGGTCGATCAGTTCGATCTTCACCGTCGCCGGCAGCAGCGTCTTTTCATTCTGCAGTCCGTCGCGCGCGCCGACTTCGACAATGCGTACGTGGTCGGAAGAGGTCATGGCAAGCTCCGGATTGAATGTAGGAGCGGCTTCAGCCGCGATGCGTTACGTTACGTTACGAAGAGCATCGCGACTGAAGTCGCTCCTACAGCTCAGGTTTCGGCGAATTTCACCAGCACCGCATCGGCCTCGACGAATTCGCCTTGCGCTGCGCTCACGCTTTCGATGGTGCCGGCGCGCGGCGCCTTCAAGGCCAACTCCATCTTCATCGCCTCCATCACCAGCAGATCCTGGCCCTGCTCGACCTGATCGCCAGCCTGCGCCTTCACCAGCACGATGCGGCCGGGCATCGGCGCGATCACCTGGTTGCCGCCCGCCGCGTCGCTGGCTTCCCAGGCAAACGCCACCGCGCGGGTGAAGCTGTAGCGCTGGCCATCGGCGTCGTGCAGCAGGACGTGCCGTGCATCGGCGCGCAGCGGCAGGCGCTGCGCCTCGCCGTCGAAGCGCGCGCTCAGCGTGTTGTCCAGCAGCCGCGCACCGCGCACGTCGCAGGCGGACTCACCGTGACGCAGGCGATAGTGGCCGCCGTCGCCATGGGCTTCGATGTCG
>JBIQMK010000288.1:0-3694 GCA_044463365.1 Rhodanobacter sp.
GCTGGTCGGTGACCCGGCTTTCGATGCGGCGCTGCGCACCATCATCGACGATCCGCAGTTGTGGCCGCCGGCCGACTACCTGGCCGCGCGCCTGGCCGAACGCGATGCCCGCCACGCGCGCTACGACGACACCGCCTACAACCTGGAGCCCAACATCAAGGACGGCCCCGGCGGCCTGCGCACGCTCGATTCGCTGCGCTGGCTGGGACGTCGGCTGGCCCATGCAGGCGGGTTCGAGGACATGCAGATCGAAGGCCTGCTCGATCCGGCCGAGCGCACCAGCCTGTGCGAGGCGGAGACCACGTTGCGCCGCTACCGCTATGCGCTGCACCTGGAGGCTGGGCGGCCCGAGGAGCGGTTGCTGTTCGACTACCAGCGCGCGCTGGCCGCGCGGTTGGGCTTCGAGGACGAGCACGAGAAGAACCTGGGCGTGGAGCAATTCATGCAGGGCTATTACCGCGCCGCCAGCCAGGTGGAGCGGCTGGGCGTGCAGGTGGCCGAGCGTTTCGTCGAGATGCTGGAGCCGCCCGGCGACGAAGAGCCTGTCGGCACGGATTTCGTGCGTTACGGCCGGCGGCTGGCGGCGCGCGACCCCGAGCTGTTCATGCGACGGCCGGCGGCCCTGATCGAGATTTTCATCGCGCGGCTGGACGTGCCCGGCGTGGTCGGTTTCAGCGCCGACAGCATGCGCCGCATCCACCAGGCCACCGCCGTGCACGAGGCGATGCTGGCCACCGACCCCGACGCGCTGGCGGCGTTCCTGCGTTTGCTGCGCCGTGGCGCGCCGGCGGTGGATGCGTTGTGGCGGATGAACCGGCACGGCCTGCTGGCGGCGATCCTGCCCGCGTTCGGCAAGGTCTTCGGCCGCATGCAATACGACTTGTTCCACGTCTACACCGTCGATGAGCACACGCTGCGCGTGCTGCGCAACATGGCGCGCTTTGCCGACCCTGCCGCGAAACGCGATTTCGCGCTGGGCTGCGAGATCTGGGCCGAAATGCCCAAACCCGAGATCCTGCTGCTGTCCGCGCTGCTGCACGACATCGCCAAGGGCCGCGGCGGCGACCATTCGGTCCTGGGCGAGGAAGAGGCGCGCGCGTTCTGCACCCGGCTGGGGCTGTCGCGCGGTGACGTCGAGCGCGTGGCCTGGCTGGTGCGCTGGCACCTGCTGATGAGCACCACCGCGCAGCGGCAGGACATCACCGATCCCGACGTAGTGCAGCGCTTTGCCGACAAGGTCGAGAACCGCGAACGGCTGGGCCAGCTCTACCTGCTCACCGTGGCCGACGTGATCGGCACCAGCCCGCGCCTGTGGAACGCCTGGAAGGATCGCCTGCTGGCCGATCTCTACCAAGCCACCCGCTACGCCGTGAGCCGCGACGTGGACCTGCCGCGCGATGCCGGCGAGCGGGTGCAGGAGTGTGCGGAATACGCGTTGGCGCTGCTGATGGACCAGGGTGTCGCCGAGGCCGACGTGGAGCGCGTCTGGGCGGACTTTCCGCAGCTCAGCTTCCTGCGCCACCGGCCCGAGCAGATCGCCTGGCAGACGGCGGCCATCCTGCGCGCCGGCGGCGCGGTGCCGCTGGTGGCCGTGCATCCGATGTCGGTGCGCGGCAGCACCGAGCTGTTCGTCTGCACGCCCGACCGCGACGGCCTGTTCGCCACCGTCACCGCGATGCTCGACCGGCTGCGCTTCTCGGTGATGGAAGCGCGCATCCTCAGCTCGCCCAGGGGCATGGCGATGGATACGTTCCTGTTGCTGGAAGCGGACAGCCAGCAGCCGGCCAGCGCCGCGCGCGCCGACGAACTGCAGCAGCGACTGCAACGGGCGCTGGCCCAGTCGACCGGCGTGCAGCCCGGCAAACGCAGCATGTCGCGCCACCAGCGGCACTTCCAGACCGCGCCCAAGATCAGCTTCGACGAGGCGGGCGACCGCACCCAGCTGGCGCTGGTCGGCACCGACCGCCCCGGCCTGCTGGCGGCGGTGGCGCAGGTGATCCTGGAGGCCGGCGCGCGCGTGCACGACGCACGCATCGCCACCTTCGGCGAGCGGGTCGAGGATTTCTTCCTGCTCAGCGATCGCCACAACGCGCCGCTCGACCAGGCCCTGCGCGATCGCCTGCTGCATGCGCTGCTGGAACGCATCGGGCCGTCCAAGGATTGAGTTCCTGTAACCTTGGCAGTCCGATTGCGCGGCCGTGGACCGGCCGCGCATTTAGCCATCCAGATACGCGAGCGAACTTCAGCCCATGCAAGCCATCGAAACCCTGATCAACGACGCGTTCGAGCGTCGCAATGAACTGACCGCCACCGAAATCGAAAACCAGCTGCGCCCCGCCGTCGGACAGGTCATCGACCTGCTCGAATCGGGCGAGCGCCGCGTGGCCGAGCCCGATGGCCAGGGCGGCTGGACGGTGAACCAGTGGCTCAAGAAGGCCGTGTTGCTGTACTTCCGCATCAATGGCAACCACGTCGTCGACGGTGGCGCGGCGCAGGCGTTCGACAAGGTGCCGCTGCGTTTTGCCCACGGCAACGACGCCGAGCTGCAGAACCTGGGCGCCCGCGTGGTGCCCGGCGCGCTGGTGCGCCGCGGCGCGCACATCGCCAGGGACGCCGTGCTGATGCCCAGCTACGTCAACATCGGCGCCCACGTGGGCGCGGGCACGATGGTCGATACCTGGGCCACGGTGGGCTCGTGCGCGCAGATCGGCGCGGGCGTGCACCTGTCCGGCGGCGTCGGCATCGGCGGCGTGCTGGAGCCGCTGCAGGCCGGCCCCACCATCGTCGAGGACAACTGCTTCATCGGCGCGCGCTCGGAAGTGGTCGAGGGCGTGGTGGTGGAGAAGGGCAGCGTGATCGGCATGGGCGTGTTCCTGGGCCAGTCCACCCGCATCTACAACCGCGCCACGGGCGAAACCAGCTATGGCCGCGTACCCGCCGGCAGCGTGGTGGTGGCCGGCAGCCTGCCCGCGAAAGACGGCAGCCACAGCCTCTACGCCGCCATCATCGTGAAGCAGGTGGACGAGAAGACGCGCAGCAAGACCGGCATCAACGAGCTGCTGCGCGCTGCGGAGTAGGAGCCCACCTTGTGGGCGACGGGACTTGCGGTGAAATCAATCGCGCACAGGGTGCGCTCCTACAGGAAACCGGCGTGACCGAACCGACGCTTTATGGCCTTCCCAACTGCGACACCTGCAAGAAGGCTCGCAACTGGCTGGCCCGTTTCGACGTGGCCCACGACTTCATCGACTACCGCGCCAATCCGGTGCCGGCGGCCACGTTGAAAGACTGGGCCGCGCAGCTTGGCGGTTGGGAAAAGCTGGTCAACAAATCGTCCACCACCTGGCGCAACCTGCTGCCGCAGCGCAAGAACCCCGGCAGCGATCCGGAGTGGACGCTGCTGCTGAAGGAATACCCCGCGCTGATCCGCCGTCCTGTGGTCGTACAACCCGATGGCACGGTGAGCGTGGGCTTCAGCGACAACGGCTTCAAGAAGCTGTTCACCCGCTGAGGAGCGCGGCATGCCGATACGCCTGTCCCGGATCCTGCTGATGCTGGCGATCACGCTGTGGCTGGCCCTGGTCGCGTTCGGCAACATCACCGACTACGGCAGCAACCTGGTTTTCGTGCAACACGTGCTGGCGATGGACACCATCTTTCCCGACGCCCGCATCCACTATCGCGCCATCCACGC
>JBIQMK010000289.1:0-3683 GCA_044463365.1 Rhodanobacter sp.
CGGCGAAGATCCGGCCGCGCCACCTGGACATGCCTTATCGCTGTTTCCTGGTGCTGATCGCCGCCCGACTGGAAGCCACGCGTGACGATCAAAAAGACGGCTATACGTCTGCCGCCGAACTGACCGCCGACCTGCAGCTGATCGCCGACAGCCTGTTCGACAACCTGGGTCTGCATGCCGGCGCCTATGCCGTGGAACGGCTGATCTGTCGCGTGCGCAGCTTCGGTTTCCATCTGGCGCGGCTTGACCTGCGCCAGGATTCGCGCGTGCACGACGATGCGCTGGGCGCCCTGCTGAACGATCCCGAATGGGCCAGCCGTCCGAAGCGGGAGCGTGCCGACCGCCTGCGCCCCTACGCCAGCGGCGAGCAGGCATTCGATGCCTGCGACGACGAGGCGGCGAAGAACCTGCAGTCGGTTTTCATCACCTTGCGCGAGAGCCGCCAGCGCTACGGCCTGGAAGCCACCGGGCTGTACATCATCAGCATGGCGCGCTCGGCTGCCGACGTGCTGGCCGTGCTGGCGCTGGCGCGACGCGGTGGGCTGGTCTCGCCGGAGCCACCGCGCGACGTGCCGCTGGACATCGCGCCGCTGTTCGAGACGGTGGACGATCTGCAGAACGCGCCCGCCTCGCTGCAGGCATTGCTGGATGATCCGGTCTACCGCCGGCACCTGGCGGCGCGCGACGACCAGCAGTGGGTGATGCTGGGCTATTCCGACAGCGGCAAGGACGCGGGCACGCTGGCCTCCAAATGGGCCCTGCAACGGGCACAGGGCGAACTGCTGGACGTGGCGCGCAAGGCGGGTATCCAGCTGGCGTTTTTCCACGGCCGCGGCGGTTCGGCCAGCCGTGGCGGCGCGCGCATCACCCCGGCGCTGATGTCCTCGCCGCGCGGCGCGGTGGCCGGCGTGCTGCGCGTCACCGAGCAGGGCGAGGTGATCCATCGCAAGTACGGCATCCGGGCGCTGGCCCTGCGCGGGCTGGAGCAGACCGTGGGCGCGGTATTGCGCGCCTCGCTGCGACCGCGCCAGGCCGACCCCCGCGAAGTGCGCTGGTCGGAGGTGATGACGGCGCTCTCGGCGGCCAGCCGCAAGACCTATCGCGCGTTCGTCGACCGCGAGCATTTCGTGGAGTATTTCCGCACCGCCACGCCCGTCGACGTGATCGAGAAGATGACCCTGGGCTCGCGCCCGGCCAGTCGCCGCAGCATGCGCGGCGTGCAGGACCTGCGCGCCATTCCGTGGGTGTTCGCCTGGACCCAGTGCCGCTCGATCCTGCCTGGCTGGTACGGCCTGGGCAGTGCGCTGGAGCAGGGTGTGGAGCAATTCGGCGAAGCCACGCTGGCAGAGATGGCGCGGCACTGGCCGTTCTTCAGCAACATGCTCGACGACGTGGAGATGGTGCTGGCCAAATGCGATCTCGACATCGCCGAGGCCTTCTCCGCCTTGTCCGGGCCGCTGCACGAGGAGTTCTTCAGCCTGATCCGCGACGAGTTCGAACGCACCCGCCGCTGGCTGCTCCGCCTGAAGAGCACCAGCGCCCTGCTGCACGACTCGCCGCGGCTGGCGGTTTCGATCCGCCTGCGCAACCCGTACATCGACCCGATGAGCCTGCTGCAGGTCGACCTGCTGCGCCGCTGGCGTGCGGGCAACGGCACCGACGATGCCCTGCTGCAGGCGTTGGTCGCCTGCGTCAACGGCGTGTCGCAAGGTCTGCAGAACACCGGCTGAGCGGCGGACGGCGCGCGCATGTGCCGCGCGCCGCCGCAGCGCCGGGTCAGCCAGGCTCGCCGCGGTATTTCTCGTGCAGCGCCACCGGCGCGGCCTGGCTGGCGGCGCGTCGACGGATCCACAGGTTGATCAGCTCCACGAACACCGAGAAGGCCATCGCGGCATAGATGTAGCCCTTGGGAATGTGCTGGCCGAAACCGTCCGCCATCAGCACCAGGCCGATCATGATCAGGAAGCTCAGCGCCAGCACCTTCACCGTGGGGTGGCGTTCCACGAACTCGCCCAGCGGCCGCGCGAACGCCAGCATGAAACCGATCGAGGCCAGGATGGCGGTGACCATCACCCAGCGCTGATCGACCATGCCCACCGCGGTGATGATGGAATCCAGCGAAAACACCACGTCCAGCAGCATGATCTGCACGATCACCCCGCCGAACGTGGCCGCCGCCGTGCCCGCCGTCACCTGCTCGGTGGCGCCTTCCAGCTTCTGGTGGATTTCATGGGTGGCCTTGGCGATCAGGAACAGGCCGCCGCCGATCAGGATCAGGTCGCGCCACGAGAAGGCGTGGCCGAACAGCGAAAACAGCGGCGCGGTCAGCCCCACGATCCAGGCGATCGTCAGCAGCAGCCCGAGCCGCGTGACCGCCGCCAGCATGATGCCCAGGCGGCGCGCCCTGTCGCGCTGCTCGATCGGCAATTTGCCGGCCAGGATCGAGATGAAAATGATGTTGTCGATGCCAAGCACCAGCTCCAGGGCTGTCAGCGTGGCGAGGGCGATCCAGATTTCGGGATTGGCCAGTACGTCCATGGGAATCTCTCGGATGGGTGGCAGCGAACGGTTTCGCCGCCGCGGTGGAGCATGCCGCCGACCGCGAATGGCGGCGGTGAAGACGTCGTCGGAGGTTCGGCCGCAGGCGGCGAACGCGGCGCGTTGCTACGGGGCGGGAAGTTTCATTGGCGTACGGATGCTCCGGCGAGGCTCATGGGCCACGGCAGTGGAGCATCTTCAAGGGACGCACCTTCGCCGTGGATCGGCGAAGGTCTTGCTCGCAAACCGGATGGATTTGCTGCTGCACCGGAGCGGAAGCTCGTATTGACGGCGACAGCGACTGGGAGCTACTCCCCTTCGCCGGCGATGCTAGCACGTGCGCACCCGTTCTCCAGCGACATGCTTTCGAGCAACGCGGCGATGCGCCGCGCCCGCGGCAGGCGTTTCCAGGCGATCTCCAGCCGCAGCGCGTCGCCGTGGCTGGCGACCCAGACCCAACCCAGCATCTGCTTCGGCGGGTTGGAGCGGGTGAAGCGCGCGCCCTTGCCGGCCAGGTGTTTCGCGTAGCGTTGCCCGGGGTCGCGGGCGATGCCGGTGTAGACGCGGCCGTCGGCGCATTCGAGCAGATAGACCGCCCAGGCACAGGCGGCATCGCTCACGGGTTCAGGCCCACTCGACCAGCCCTTCGGCTTCGCATACGCGTTTCCACGAAGGCCGCGCCTTGAGCCGCGCGGCCAGCGCCGCCAGTTGCGACCACTCGGTGGCCGGCTTGGGCATGTTGCGTGACCAGCGCATCAGCATCAGGGCGTACAGGTCGACCACGCCAAACGTGTCGCCGAGCAGGCAGGGACCATGCGCGGCGAGGTGGGCGTCGATCGTCGACCAGCATTTCTCGATGCCGATACGGGCGGATTCCTTGACCGTGTCGGCACCTTCGGGGAAATGGTCGCCGGGATAGAGCCACTGGCGGAACAGCGGCTGCAGTGAGTTGGCCAGGTAGAACATCCACTGCAGGTAGTCGGCGCGCAGCGCGCTGCCCTGCGCGGGCGCCAATGCGGCCTCGGGGTGCCTTTCGGCCAGCAGCATCGCCAGCGCGGCGGCTTCGCCGTGCGGCACGCCGTCGATCAACAGCGTCGGCACCACGCCGTTCGGATTGATCGCCAGATACGCCGCGCTGCGCTGCT
>JBIQMK010000290.1:0-3590 GCA_044463365.1 Rhodanobacter sp.
GCGCCGCTGGTCGACGCCACCTGCCTGGTGCGCGATCTGGTCAACACGCCCACCGAGGACATGGGCCCGCAGCAGCTGGCCGACGCCGTGCGCCGGCTGGGCAAGACGCACCGCGCGAAGCTGCGCGAATGGGTGGGCGACGAACTGCTTGCCGCCAACTTCCCCACCATCCACGCCGTGGGCCGCGCCAGCCATCGTGCGCCGCGGCTGGTCGAGCTCAGCTGGGGCAAGGCCAGCGACCCGAAGCTGGTCATTGTCGGCAAGGGCGTGTGTTTCGACACCGGCGGACTGGACCTGAAATCGTCAGACGGCATGCGCTGGATGAAGAAGGACATGGGCGGCGCGGCGCACGCGATCGCGCTGGCCGGTCTGGTAATGCAGGCGAAACTGCCGGTGCGCCTGACCTTGCTGATCCCCGCCGTGGAGAACGCGGTGGCGGGCAATGCGATGCGCCCCGGCGAGGTCATCACCACGCGCGCCGGCCACACCGTCGAGGTGGACAACACCGATGCCGAAGGACGACTGATCCTGTGTGATGCGCTGGCCTACGGCGCCGAGCAGAAGCCCGCGCTGATGATCGATTTCGCCACGCTGACCGGCGCCGCCCGCGTGGCGCTGGGCCCGGACCTGCCGGCGCTGTTCGGCAATCGCGATGCGTCGGCGGACGAGGTGGTGGCCGCTGGCCACGCCGTGGCCGTGCCGTTGTGGCGGCTGCCGCTGTGGCGCCCCTACCGCAGGCTGCTCGACTCGCACCTGGCCGACTTCGCCAACGCCGGGCCATCCCGCCACGCGGGCGCGATCACGGCGGCGCTGTACCTGCAGCGCTTCGTGCCCGACGCCATCGACTGGCTGCACCTGGACACCTACGCCTGGAACGATGCCGACCGCCCCGGTCGCCCGCGCGGTGGCGAGGCGATGGGGCTGCGGGCAGTGTTCGCCGTATTGGAGAAGCGCTTCGGCTGAACCGCCCGGCCCGGCTGTTGTAGGAGCGACTTCAGTCGCGACCGCGGCTGGCTGTGCAGCCCGTGTCGCGACTGAAGTCGCTCCTACAGGATAGGCGGTCCGGCGGACATGAAAAAAGGCAGCGCAAGCGCTGCCTTTTTTCGTTGGCGATGCCTATGGGCTCAGTGCACCGGCGCGCTCGAGGCAGACGCGGGCAGCGAGGTGCTGGCCACGGTGTTCAGGCTGAACTTGCCGCCGTACGGCAATACCTCGGCGGCGAGTTTCGGATCGGCCTGGATCAGGCCGACCGCGTCGAACAGCACGTGCGCGCTTTCGTCCAGCTGCACGTCCTTCGCCTCCTTCGCCTCCTTCTCCTGCTTCAGCTCGCTCTTGAGGCTGCGCTCGTTCGGATTGAGGCCGTCGTCCAGCTGGCTGCTGACGTCGTCGTCGGCCGAACCGGTGGTGCCATCGATGGCCTTGTGCCGTGCGCGGAAGCTGGCCTGGATGGCGTCCTGCTGCTTGCGCTCGGCTTCGCGCGTGGCGAGGTTCAGCGAAATCGACTTCTTGCCGCGCATGATCTTGTACTGGGCCAGCTCGTCCAGCATCAGCTGCCAGGCCGGCGACTTCACCACGCGCGCATCGTGCATCTGCTCGAGCTTGGGCAGGTATGCCTTCATGTCGGCGATCGGCTGGTACTGGGCCGGCGGGATATGCGTCCACTCCAGCGCGTTGTCGTAGGTGGATTCGCCGAAATCCTTCTCGTCGCCGTTCTTGGGGAAGGCGATGTCCGGCGTGACGCCCTTCAGCTGGGTGGAACCGCCGTTGATGCGGAAGAACTCGGCGATGGTCATCTTCAGCTCGCCGTATTGCGGCTTCTCGGACGCGCCCTGGCTGAAACGGTCCAGGTCGACCAGGTTCTGCACCGTGCCCTTGCCGAAGGTGGGCTGGCCGATGATCAGGCCGCGGCCGTAATCCTGGATCGCGGCGGCGAAGATTTCCGAGGCGGAAGCCGTGCCGCGGTTGACCAGCACCGCCAGCGGACCGCTCCAGGCCATGCCCGGGTCGTCGTCGCCCTGCTCTTCGGCATGGCCCTTGGCGTCGCGCACCTGCACCACCGGTCCGGTGTCGATGAACAGGCCGGTCATGGCGTTGGCCTCGGCCAGCGAGCCGCCGCCGTTGTTGCGCAGATCCATCACCACGCCCTGCACGCCCGCCGTCTTGAGTTCGCCCAGCAGCTTGGCCACGTCGCGGGTGGCGCTCTTGAAGTTCTTGTCGCCCTCGCTGCGCGCGCCGAAATCGGAGTAGAACGTGGGCAGTTCGATCACGCCGATCTTGCGGGTGACGTCGCCGTCCTTGATCTCCACGATCTTCTTCTTGGCCGCCTGCTCCTCGATGCTGACCTTCTTGCGCACCAGGGTGACGAACTCGTGCTTGCCGTCCAGGCCGGCATCGGCCGGCAGTATCTCCAGCCGCACGGTGGTGTCCTTCTTGCCACGGATCAGGTTGACCACGTCGTCCAGGCGCCAGCCGATCACGTCGGTGATCGGGCCTTCGGCGCCCTGGCCGATACCCACGATGCGGTCGCCCACGTGGATCTTGCCGGATTTGATCGCGGGCGCGCCCGGCACCAGCTCGCGGATCTGGGTGTAGTCATCGCGCGCCTGCAGCACCGCGCCGATGCCCTCCAGCGACAGCTTCATCGCGATGTCGAAATTCTCCGCCGCGCGGGGCCCGAGGTAGTCGGTGTGCGGGTCGGTGGTTTCGGCGTAGGCGGTCATGAAGGTCTGGAACGCATCCTCGCTGTCCAGTTGCTTCACCCGCTCGATATAGCCGGTGTAGCGCTTGGTCAGCGTCTTGCGGATCTCGTCATCGGGCTTGCCGGCCAGCTTCAGGCGCAGCCAGTCGTTCATGGTGCGCTTGCGCCACAGGTCGTCCAGTTCGGCCTTGTCCTTCGCCCAGGTGGCGTCCTTGCGATCGAAGGTGTAGCTGTCGTCGGCGCTGAAGTCGAAGCCCTTGGCCAGCAGGTCGCGCGCATACGTCATGCGGTCGACGGCGCGGTGCAGGTAGAGATTGAAGATGGTGAACGGCGCGGACAGGTCCTGGTTCCAGATCGCGTCGTCGAGCTTGGTTTCCAGCGGCGCGAACGTGGCCATGTCGGCCTGGGTGAAAAACACCTTTTCGCTGTCGAGCATCTTCAGGTAGGCCTTGAAGATCCGCTGCGACATCGCGTCGTCCAGCGGCTGCGCGTCGTAGTGGAACCGGGTCAGGAAGCGCGCCGACAATTGCGCCGCCTCGGCCTCGGTGGTGGTTGGCATCAACGGCCATACCGAGGCTTTGCGATTCTTCTGCCCGGCGCCCAGGTCGGCGGCAGACTGCGCGCAGGCGCAGGTGGTGACGATGGCGAGCAGCAGGGCCAGCAGGGGGCGAAATTTCATGGATTCTCTCAGGCGTGCTCGGTGACGCCGGCTGCATGCGCCTGCAGGTCGGCGTGATAGGACGACCGCACCAGCGGGCCGGAGGCGACGTGATGGAAACCCATCGCCTCACCGGCTTCGCGCAACGCGTCGAATTCTTCGGGAGTCCAGTACCGCACCACCGGATGATGGTGCGGCGTGGGCTGCAGATACTGGCCGATGGTGATCATCTCG
>JBIQMK010000291.1:0-3586 GCA_044463365.1 Rhodanobacter sp.
GACTGAACTCGCTCCTACAGGTGAAGTTACCTCAGCCGGTGGTTTCGATGCGCTCCACGCGGCGCAGGCCGCGCGGCAGCAGGCCGCCGCGGCTGGCGCGGGTGCCGCCGTATTCCACCAGGTCGGCCCAGCGCAGGGTGAGTTTGCGCTGGCCGGCGTAGAGCGTGACTTCGCCCTTGCTTTCGGCCACCACCGCGATGCCGGCCACGCGCTCCTCGCCACTGGCGAGCTTGGCCTTGGGGATCTCGATCAGCTTGTTGCCCTTGCCCTTGTCCAGTTCGGGCAGTTCGGCCACGGAGAACATCAGCAGGTGGCCTTCGGTGGTGACCACCACGATGCGGTCGCGGGCGGGGTCGGCGCTGATCTGCGGCGCCAGCACTTTCGCCTTGTCGCTGAGGCTGATGATCTGCTTGCCGGCCTTGTTGCGGCCGGTGAGCGCCTCGAAGCGGGTGACGAAGCCGTAGCCGAAATCGGTGGCCAGGATCAGCCGCGTGGCGTTGTCGCCGGCGACCATGGCGTCGAAGCTGGCGCCGGCCGCGGGACTGAAACGGCCGGTCAGCGGCTCGCCATTGCCGCGCGCCGAGGGCAGCGTGTGCGCGGGCGTGGAATAGGCGCGGCCGGTGGAATCGATGAAGGCCACCTGCTGCGTGGTGCGCGCCTTCACGGCGGCCAGCAGGCCGTCGCCCTCGCGGTAGTTCAGGCCCTCGGCGTCCACGTCGTGGCCTTTCGCGGCACGCGCCCAGCCTTTCTGGCTCAGCACCACGGTGACCGGTTCGCTGGCCACCAGTGCGCTTTCGTCCAGCGCCTGGGCGGCGTCGCGCTCGACCAGGGGTGAGCGGCGGTCGTCGCCGAACTTGGCCGCGTCGGCGCGCAGTTCTTCCTTCAGCAGGCTCTTGAGCTTGGCCGGCGATTTCAGCAACACGTTGATGCGCGCGCGCTCCTCTTCCAGCTGATCGGCCTCGGCGGAGATCTTCATCTCCTCCAATCGCGCCAACTGGCGCAGGCGGGTTTCGAGGATGTAGTCGGCCTGCTCGTCGCTGAGCTTGAAGCGGGCGATCAGCACCGGCCGCGGCTCGTCCTCGGTGCGCACGATGCGGATCACTTCGTCCAGGTTGAGGTAGGCGATGCGCAGCGCTTCGAGCAGGTGCAGCCGGCGCTCGACCTTGGTCAACCGGTTCTGCAGGCGGCGGGTGACGGTATTGGTGCGGAAGCTCAGCCATTCGGTGAGGATGCGCTTGAGGTTCTTCACCTGCGGGCGGCCATCGAGGCCGATCATGTTGAGGTTGATGCGGAAGCTTTTCTCGAGATCGGTGGTGGCGAACAAGTGCTGCATCATCTCGTCGGCGTCGACGCGGTTGGAGCGCGGCACGATCACCAGGCGGATGGGATTCTCGTGGTCGGACTCGTCGCGCAGGTCCTCGATCATCGGCAGTTTCTTGGCGCGCATCTGCGCGGCGATCTGCTCCAGGATCTTCGACGGGCTGACCTGGTGCGGCAACGCGGTGATCACGATGCTGCCTTCCTCGCGGCGGTACACCGCGCGGGCGCGCACCGAGCCGGTGCCGTTCTCGTACATCGCCAGCAGGTCGCTGCGCGGGGTGATGATCTCCGCCTCGGTGGGGTAATCCGGCCCGCGCACGTGCTCGAACAGGTCGGCCACGCTGGCGTCGGGGTCGTCCAGCAGGCGGATGCAGGCGCTGACCACCTCGCGCAGGTTGTGCGGCGGGATGTCGGTGGCCATGCCCACGGCGATGCCCATCGAGCCGTTGAGCAGCACGTGCGGCACGCGCGCGGGCAGCCAGCTCGGCTCCTCCAGCGTGCCGTCGAAGTTCGGTACCCAGTCCACCGTGCCGTGGGCCAGCTCCCCCAGCAGCGCCTCGGCGATCGGGCTGAGCTTGCTCTCGGTGTAGCGCATCGCCGCGAAGCTCTTCGGGTCGTCCGGCGAGCCGAAGTTGCCCTGGCCGTCGACCAGCGGGTAGCGGTACGAGAATGGCTGCGCCATCAGCACCATCGCTTCGTAGCAGGAGCTGTCGCCGTGCGGATGGAATTTGCCGATCACGTCGCCGATGGTGCGCGCGGATTTCTTCGGCTTGGCGGTGGCCGCCAAGCCCAGCTCGCTCATCGCGTAGATGATGCGCCGCTGCACCGGCTTCAGGCCGTCACCCACGAAGGGCAGGGCGCGATCCAGCACCACGTACATCGAGTAGTCGAGATAGGCCCGCTCGGCGTATTCCTTCAGCGGGATCTGTTCGTAATTGGCTTGCAGGTTCATTCGGGTGACATCGACACATGGCGCGCGAACTGCGCGGTTAACCGGTCGATGGTGCCAGAAAGCATCTGGTTCTTGTAGGAGCGCACGTGTGCGCCCTTACAGGCGCGGGGTTTCGATGCCTCGCTTGTTCAACTGCGCTTGCACGCTGTCCGGTCCGGCCAGGTGCGCCGCGCCGACGGCGATGAAGATGGTGCCGGGCTGTTGCAGCAGGGCGGCGATCTTCGTTGCCCAGGCCTGGTTGCGCGTCACCAGCAGCCGCTGGTAGAGCTCGGGCGCGGTCTGGCGCATGTCCTCGTCTTCGAGGCGGGCGATGGTGGCGACATCGCCGTTCTTCCAGGCGTCGATCACTTCGGTCAGCTGGATCGGTCCCTTGTCCACGTCGCGCATGGCCGAACGCAGGAAGCTCAGCTGCATCGAAGCGGGCATGTCGGCCAGGAAACGCATCTGCTGCTCGGCGGTCTCAAGACCCAGCACCGGTTTGCCCGCCGCAGCCATGTGCGCCTGGAGTTGCTTGTCCACCCCATGCTCCGGGTCGAGCCCGGCTTTCAGCAAGGGCGCGGTCGTCAGGGTCAGTGCGGCCAGCCAGGGGCGCATCACGTTCAGCGCCTGCATGCCGCCGGGTACCCCGGCCTTGGTCGCCGCGGTATTCAGGCGCAGCAATTCGGCGGCATCGAGTTGGCTGGACAGCGGATGCGCCGCGTCCATCCCGTAACGCCAAACCAGCGCCATCATGTTGGCGGGGTCGTCGTCGGTCAGTTCGATGTAGAGCGTCTGGCTGTCGGCCACCGCGCGATCCAGCGTGGCGTCATGCCAGTCGGTGTCGTTCGGCAGCAGGTGTACGGTGCCGAACAGATAGATCGTGGTGTCGGCATCCTTCGCCACCCACAGCGCGGGTTTCGCCGTTGCGCAAAGGCTGGTCAGCAGCAGGGCGGCGCCGACGAGCAGGCGCGGGAGGATGGAGGGTTTCATGGCGTCGGCATTTTCCTGGTCATGAACACGCTACAGGGGTCTTCCACATAGTCGGCGAACGGCCCGCAGGGTTCGAATCCGAAGCGGGCATAGAGCCGGCGGGCCGGGGCGAAGGCTTGCGCCGATCCGGTCTCCAGGCTCAGCCGCCGGTACGACCGGCGGCTGGCCTCCTCGATGATGTGCTGCAGCAGTCGTGAGGCCACGCCCTTGCGCAGGTGGGCGGACGACGTGCGCATCGACTTGATCTCGCCATGCTTGTCGTCGAGCTGCCGCAGTGCGCCGCAACCCATCAGCTCGTCACCCGCCCACACGCTCCAGAACGTGATGCCGGGCTGGCGCAGCCCG
>JBIQMK010000292.1:0-3577 GCA_044463365.1 Rhodanobacter sp.
GCCCCGCGGCCAGGCCGACGGGGTGGGGGAAGCTGATGCCGAACGCCGTGGACGGCAGGTCGGCCGGCGGCCTGGCGATCCAGTGGGCGAAGTTGCTGCGCTGGGCCACACCAAGGGCGTACAGCGTGGCGCGATGCGCGGTTTCGGCATCCAGCTTGAACAGCAGCGGGCGCAGGTAGTCGTACATGGGTTGAACCGGTTGGCCGCGAAGGGCGGGAGTCGTCGCGGCAGTTTATCGCGCCTTGCCGGTCGGTCAGCCGTTCAACATCTGTCCGCCGTCGACCACCAGTGTCTGACCGGTGATCCAGCTGGCCCATGGCGAGGCCAGGAACAGCGCCACGTGGGCGATTTCTTCGGGCGTGCCGAAGCGACCGAACGGGATCTTCGCCAGGGTGGCGCGGTAAAGCTCGGGCTGTTCCAGTTTGCGCCGCTCCCACAGACCGTCCGTGAAGCTGATGGAACCCGGTGCAATGGCGTTGACGCGGATGCGGTGCGGCGCCAGGGCCAGCGCCTGCGAGGTGGCGTACTGGCTCAATGCCGCCTTCGCCGCCGCATAGGCTGCACCGGCGGCGCGGGGGCGGAACGCGGCGATCGAACTGGTGTGCAGGATGCACGGCTGGGGCGACGCCTGCAGGTGCGGCAACGCCGCCCGCGAGGCGCGCACGGCGGCCATCAGGTCCACGTTGAAGCCGGCCAGCCAGCTGTCGTCGTCATCGCCGAAGCCATAGCCGCTGGCGTTGTTCACCAGCACGTCGATGCCGCCAAGGGCGGTGGCGGCGTCGGTCACGTAGCGTTCGATGTCGGCTGCGTCGGACAGGTCGCAACGTTGCGCGTGCGCGATGCGGCCCAGCGCGGCGATCTCGCGCCGCGTTTCCGCCAGCGCCGTTTCGCCGCGCGCACACAGCGACACGGCGGCGCCGGCATGCGCGAACGCCAGCGCCATGCTGCGACCGATGCCGCGGCTGCCGCCGGCGATGACGACGCGGTAGCCGCCGAAATCGAACGGGGGAAATGCGGGCCTGGTGGACATGGGCGAGTGCATCCCTACCAATGCCACAGGGCAAAGCCCCAGAACAGCGTGGCCATGAAGGCCAGTACCAACAGCACGCCAGACGCGAGTTGCACGTAGCCAAGCACCAGCCCCGCGATGGCCAGGCCATCGCCTTCGAGCGGAGCGTCGACGCTGGCGCGGCGGATTTCCGCGCGCGCCATGTGACCGCAGATGATGGCCACGATCGCGCCCACGAAGGGCAGCAGGCACCACGCCAGGATGCCGAAGACCAGGCTCACGATCGCCAGCGTGCTGGTGGTGGCGGGACGGTAGGACGGTGGGTAACTCATCGATCGCGCACTCTCTTGGGATACGACGCGCTCTTCATGCGCCGGCCGCGACGTACAGCGCGGCCGCATCGCTTCGCGTCAGAACTCGAACTTGATGCCTTGCGCCAGCGGCAGCGCGTCGGAGTAGTTGATGGTGTTGGTCTGGCGGCGCATGTAGACCTTCCACGCGTCGGAGCCTGATTCGCGCCCACCGCCGGTGTCCTTCTCGCCGCCGAACGCGCCGCCGATTTCCGCGCCGCTGGTACCGATGTTGACGTTGGCGATGCCGCAATCGGAGCCGGCCGCCGACAGGTACTGCTCGGCCGCCTTCAGGTTCTGCGTGAAGATGGCCGAGGACAGGCCTTGCGGCACGCTGTTCTGCAACTCGATCGCCTCGTCCAGGGTCTTGAACGGCATCACGTAGAGGATCGGCGCGAACGTTTCGGCCTGCACTACCTCATCATCATTCTTCAACCCGGTGATGATCGTGGGCAGCACGAAGTTGCCCTTGCGGTCCGTGAGCGCCTTGCCGCCGCTGCGCACGTTGCCGCCCGCCGCCTTGGCCTTCTCGATCGCCGCCAGGTACGCCTGCACCGCGTCCGGGCTGTTGAGCGGGCCCATCAAGGTGGTGGCCAGCGTGGGGTCACCGATCTTGCCTTCCACCTGGCCGTACGCCTTCACCAGCATGTTGACCACGTTGTCGTGGATCGACTCATGCACGAACAGCCGGCGCGTACTGGTGCAGCGCTGGCCGGCGGTGCCCACCGCGCCGAACACGATCGCGGGAATCGCCAGCTTCAGCTCGGCGCTCTCGTCCAGGATGATGGCGTTGTTGCCGCCCAGCTCCAGCAGCGAGCGGCCCATGCGTCTGGCCACGCGCTCTCCGACCATGCGGCCGACCTTGGTGGAACCGGTGAAGCTGATCAGCGGGATGCGTTTGTCATCCACGAATTTCTGCGCCAGCTCGTTGCCGGCATCGTTGAACAGGAAGAACAGGTCGGGGAAACCGCCGTCCTTCAGCGCCTCGTTGCAGATACTGATCGTGGCGATCGCCGACAGCGGTGTCTTCGGCGAGGGTTTCCAGATGCAGATGTCGCCGGCGATGGCCGCCAGCATCGCGTTCCACGCCCACACCGCCACCGGGAAGTTGAACGCGCTGATGATGCCGACCAGGCCCAGCGGGTGGTACTGGTCGTACATGCGGTGGCCGGGGCGTTCCGAATGCATGGTGTAGCCGTACAGCATGCGGCTCTGGCCCACGGCGAAATCGGCGATGTCGATCATCTCCTGCACTTCGCCATCGCCCTCGGGCTTGATCTTGCCCATCTCCAGCGCCACCAGCGAACCCAGCGCATCCTTGTGCTTGCGCAACGCTTCGCCGCACAGGCGCACCGCTTCGCCGCGTTGCGGCGCGGGCGTGGTGCGCCAGATCTTGAAGGCGGCCTGGGCGCGCGCGATCAGCTTTTCGTAATCGGCGGCGCTGGTGGCGGGCACGCTGGCGATGACTTCGCCGGTGGCCGGGTTGACGGGCTGCAGCGTGCCGGCGTCGGTCGCGGCGGACCATTCGCCCTGGCCCAGATAGGTGCCGGACAAGGTCTGGTCGAGGCCGAGTGACTTCAGGATCGCATGGGACATGAGCGTCTCCATTGAATGGTTTAAAAAGAAACCATCCTAGCAGGTGGCCATTTGCCGGGCCTCGCGCGGCGTTCTTCGCCCCCCGGCCAATCCATGCGAAAATCGGTGTTCGCCCTCGTAGCTCAGCTGGATAGAGCGGCCCCCTCCTAAGGGGCAGGTCGGACGTTCGAATCGTCTCGGGGGCACCACATATGCAAAACGGCGTCCTGAATTGGCGCCGAAGCTCAATTGGCTTTTCCCTTCTCCCTCCGGCGACCGCAGGGAGTCCCCTTGCGGGTGAGAAGGTGGCCCGAAGGGCCGGATGAGGGTTCCGGCGAAGCGATGATTCACCGGCATGCCAAGAATTCGATGCCGTGCTTCGCCCGAACCCTCTCCCCAACCCCTCTCACCCGCAAGGGGACTCCCTGCGGTCGCCGAAGGGAGAGGGGCTTCATGCAGCCGAGGCTCGGCGCTGGTCGTTCATGGCGCCGCCGCGTGGCTGAACTATTTCCTGGCGCGGTCGAACTTGCGGATGAAGTCGCGCACCTGCGGGTACACCTTCTCGCGCCAGCGCCGGCCGCTGAAGATGCCGTAATGGCCGGCGCCCTCGATCACCTTGTGGGCGCGGCGTTTCGCGGGAATG
>JBIQMK010000293.1:0-3573 GCA_044463365.1 Rhodanobacter sp.
CCCTGGTCCTTCTGGAACTCCTCGACCAGGTAGTCGATGACGCGCGCGTCGAAGTCCTCGCCGCCGAGGAAGGTGTCGCCATTGGTGGCCAGCACCTCGAACTGCTTCTCGCCGTCGACTTCGGCGATCTCGATGATCGACACGTCGAAGGTACCGCCGCCCAGGTCGTACACGGCGATCTTGCGGTCGCCGCCGGTCTTGTCCAGGCCATAGGCCAGCGCCGCCGCGGTCGGCTCGTTGATGATGCGCTTCACCTCGAGGCCGGCGATCTTGCCCGCGTCCTTGGTGGCCTGGCGCTGGCTGTCGTTGAAGTACGCCGGCACCGTGATCACCGCTTCGGTGATCGTCTCGCCGAGATAATCCTCGGCGGTCTTCTTCATCTTCATCAGCACCTTGGCGGAAATTTCCTGCGGCGCCATCTTCTTGCCGTCGGAGGTCTGCACCCAGGCATCGCCGTTGTCGTGCGCCACGATGCTGTAGGGCACCACGTCGAGATCCTTCTGCACTTCGGCGTCGCTGAACTTGCGGCCGATCAGGCGCTTCACCGCGTAGAAGGTGTTTTTCGGGTTGGTGACGCTCTGGCGCTTGGCCGAGGCACCCACGAGCACTTCGCCGTCCTTGGTGAAAGCGACGATCGACGGTGTGGTGCGGTCACCTTCGGAGTTCTCGATGACCTTGGCCGTGCCGCCGTCCATGACAGACACACACGAGTTGGTGGTGCCCAGGTCGATACCGATGATCTTGCCCATAACTATGCTCCAAATTTTTTCGGCGGTCCGCCGCGACTGGTTTTCAGAATGGGGTTGCGGTCGGCCGATTCAATGCCGGCCGCATTCCCGGATGTGGTGCCGACGATTGATCGGCCGGCTATTCGCTCTTGGCTACCGCCACCAGCGCGGGACGCAGCAGCCTGTCATTGAGCACATAACCCTTCTGCAGCACGTTCACCACGGTATTGGGCAAGGCGCCCGGCGCATCGACGATGCTGACCGCGTGGTGGCGCTCCGGATCCAGTGTCTGGCCCAACGGATCGATCTGCACGAGGCCGTTGTTCTCGGCGATCTTCAACAGCGACTTCAAGGTGAGACTGATGCCTTCCCGCACGGAGGCGACGTCGCCGGTTTCCACCGCCAGGCCGCGTTCCAGCCCGTCATAAACCGGCAGCAGTTCGTTCAGCAGTTTCTCGTTGGCGAAACGGCGCGCCTGCTCCAGGTCGCGCTGCATGCGGCGGCGCTGGTTGTCCAGCTCGGCGTGTTCGCGCAGATTGGCTTCGCGCAATTCGGCATTGAGCGCTTGTTGCTCGCTCAATTGCAGCTTCAACGTCTCGATTTCGGAATGATCGTTTCCGACATCGGGATTTTCGCCCTGCGCGTCGTGGGGTGCGTGCGGGTCGTTGTTGTGCATTTAGGAAACTCCAAACCTTGGCCAAGGCCGGCACGGCGGCCAGCCGTCAATGAATTCGCGGAATACTCCGTCCCGCAGCGGTTATAAGGTCGTGGCGGCGCGATTCAAGGCGTCACTGAGCAATCCGGCGGTGGCCTTCACCACCGGGATCACCCGTTCATACGCCATGCGGGTCGGGCCGATGACGCCGACCGCACCCAGCACCCTCCCCTGCGCGCCATAACTGGCCGTCACCACACTGCACCCGTCCAGCGCGGAAAAACCCGATTCCTCACCGATGAACAGTCGCACACCCGGCGCGCGGGCGCACACTTCCATCAGTTGCAGCAACTCGTTCTTCTGCTGGAACGCCTCGAACAGCTCGCGCAGACGCTGAAGGTCGGCGAGCTCGGAATAGGCCATCAGGTTGGTCTGGCCGCTGACCAGCACGTCGTCGTCGCCGGCCTGCGGCGCGAAGGAGGCGGCTGCCAGCTCGACCGAACTGGCCAACAGGCGGTTCAGCTCGCTGCTGGTCTCGCGCAATTCGATCAACAGCTGGGTGCGAATGTCGTCCAGCCGCAGGCCGGCGAACTGGCTGTTGAGATAATTGGCGGCCTGCTCGAGCTCATGGTTCGTCAGCGGCTTGGCCAGCTGCACGATGCGGTTCTGCACCTGGTTGTCGCTGAATACCAGGATCACCAGCACCCGCGCATCCGGCAGCGACACGAAGTCGATGTGGCGCAGCGGGAAGTCCGCCTGCCGCGGCACGCTGACCACGCCGGCAAAACGGGTCATCGCCGACAGCAGGGTGGACACGTTGCCGAGCAGGTCGCGCGTGGTTGTGGGGCCGGGAGGCAATTCGCGCTGCAGGCGGATCATGTCCTCGTGCGGCAACGGCTGCAGTTCGATCAGGCTGTCGACGAACAGGCGCAGCCCCCGCGGCGTCGGTACCCGCCCGGCCGAGGTATGGGGCGAAGCCACCAGCCCGGCATCCTCCAGGTCGGCCATGATGTTGCGGATGGTCGCCGGGCTCACGTCCAGGCCGGACGACCGCGACAGCGTACGCGACCCGACCGGCTCGCCGTCGACGAGGTATTGCGCAATCAGCGTGCGCAGCAGCCGCCGCGCTCGCGCATCGAGGTCGTGACCGTAAGGCTTGATCATGTGCTGTTGCAGTCCCTGAGACCGCATAGAAATAAGGTCTGCGCCCGCGCATTGCAAGAATGCGCCAGGGAAGCGCCCGAGGATCGGTCGCTTGCGCGCTGGCTGCCTTTACAATCGCCCGACCCCCTCACGGCTTGGCTTATGCTCACCTCGCTCTATGTCCGCCAGTTCGCTGTCGTCGAAAAAGCCGAGATCGCATTCGGCCCCGGCCTGACCGTGGTCAGTGGCGAAACCGGCGCCGGCAAGTCGCTGCTGGTCGACGCGCTGATGTTGCTGGCCGGCGCCCGCGCCGACAGCGGCATGGTGCGGGCCGGCAGCGACCGCGCGGAGTTGGCGGCGGAGTTCGACCTGTCATCACTACCGCAAGCGCGCGAATGGCTGCAACGCGAGGAACTCGACGAGGACGGCGCCTGCCAGCTGCGCCGCGTCCTGCGCGCCGAAGGCAGCTCGCGGGCGTGGATCAACGGCCGCCCGGCCAACGCCCGGCAGTTGGGCGAGATCGCCGAGCTGCTGGTGGAGATCCACGGCCAGCACGAGCACCAGGCGCTGCTTTCGCGCAGCCACCAGATGGCGCTGCTCGACGCCTATGCCGGCCATGATCCGCTGGTGGCGCAAGTGCGCGACCAGGCCATGCAATGGCGCGAACTGGGCGCCCGCGTGCGTCGCCTCAGCGGCGGCGAGGACCGCGACCACCGCATCGAACTGCTGCGCCACGAGATCGGCGAGCTGGAAAAATGGGCGCTGTCCGCTACCGCGCTCGCCGAGTTGGAAACCAGCCACAAGCGGCTGGCCAATGCCGGCCGGCTGGCCGAGGGCGCCTCCGGCGTGGTTGACCTGCTCGATGGCGATGGCGAGTTCGCGCTGCGCCGGGCACTGGGCCGGGCCCAGGCGGAACTGGGCAAACTCGCTGCCCTCGACGAGCGGCTGTCTCCGCTGCTGGAGTTGCTCGACAACGCGGAAATCCAGTTGGGCGAGGCCGTCGACGGGCTTGGCCGCTACGCACAGGACGTCGACCTCGATCCGGAC
>JBIQMK010000294.1:0-3570 GCA_044463365.1 Rhodanobacter sp.
GAACCCCGTCTATGTCTATTTCGACGTGGACGAGCACACCTGGCTGAAGCTCGACCACCTGCGCGCCGACGCCAAGCAGGCCGGCCGCAGCGCCCGCATCGAAGCGACGATGGGCCTGGCCGACGAATCGGGTTATCCGCATGAAGGCCGCCTCGATTTCGTGGACAACCAGCTGCACACCGGCTCGGGCACGATGCGTTTGCGCGCCGTGTTCGACAACGCCGACGGCCTGTACACGCCCGGCCTGTACGCCCGCGTGCAGTTGCAGAGCGGCCAGGTGAAGTCGCGCGTATTGGTGGACGACCGCGCCATCGGCACCGACCTGGGCAACCAGTTCGTCTACGTGGTCGACAAGGACCACAAGGTGCAATACCGCAAGGTCGAAACCGGCGCGTTGGTGCATGGCTTGCGCGTAATCGAAAGCGGCGTGAAGCCCAGCGACCTGGTGGTGGTGAACGGCCTGCAACGCGTGCGCCCCGGCGCCGAGGTGAACCCGCAGAAGGTGGCGATGAGCTACCGGCTCGATCCGGCCGACAAGGCGCTGGTCGAGCGCGGCGACGCGAACGTCGACACGGATTCGCGTACCGCGCAGGTCAAGCCCGCAAAGGCACCGGACCCGCAGAGCTGACCTGCTCCCTCCCCTGCGACCGAAGGAAGTCCCCTTGCGGGACGTGCAGCAGGGGAGGGTTGGGGAGGGGTGAAGCCCTCCAGTCAGCCGCAAAGCAACAGCAACAGCGTCACCCCCTCCCAACCTCCCCCTGCGACGCAGGGGGAGGAGCAAAAGAAAGACCGAAGCCGCACACCGGCTTCGTCGAGGACTCTTTGCATGAAAAACATCGCCCAATTCTTCGTCGACCGGCCGATCATGGCCGCGGTGCTGTCGTTGCTGTTCGTGATCACCGGCTCCATCGCGGTGTTCCAGCTGCCGATCAGCGAGTACCCCGAAGTGGTGCCACCGACCGTGGTGGTGCACGCCAGCTATCCCGGCGCCAACCCCAAGGTGATCGCGCAAACCGTCGCCACGCCGCTGGAGGAACAGATCAACGGCGCCGAAGGCATGCTCTACACCTCGTCGCAGGCGACCAGTGACGGCGCACTCACGCTCACCGTGACGTTCGCGCTCGGCACCGATCTCAACAACGCCCAGGTCGACGTGCAGAACCGCGTGGCGCAGGCGCTGCCGAAATTGCCCGAGGAAGTGCAACGGCTCGGCGTGACCACGCAGAAGAGCTCGCCCGACCTCACCATGGTCGTGCACCTGATCTCGCCCGACCAGCGCTACGACATGCTGTACCTGTCGAACTACGCGCGGCTGCACGTGAAAGACGTGCTGGGCCGGCTCAATGGCATCGGCGACGTGCAGATCTTCGGTGCCGGCGAGTACTCGATGCGCGTGTGGCTGGACCCGCAGAAGCTGGCGCAGCGTTCGCTCACCACCGGTGACGTGATCAACGCCATCCGCGAGCAGAACGTGCAGGTCGCCGCCGGCGCGCTGAATGCGCCGCCCGGCCCCGGCAACGCCGCGTTCCAGCTCAACATCAACACGCGTGGCCGACTGGTCAGCGAAGACGATTTCCGCAACATCATCGTGCGCACCGCGGCCAACGGCGGCGTCACCCACCTCAGCGACGTGGCCAAGATCGACCTGGGCTCGAACAGCTACGCATTGCGCAGCCTGCTCGACAACACGCCCGCAGTGGCCATGCCGATCTTTGCGCGGCCCGGCTCGAATGCGATCCAGATCTCCGACGAAGTGCGCGCCACCATGGCGGAGCTGAAGAAGGATTTCCCGCAGGGAGTCGACTACTCGATCGTCTATGACCCGACCGTGTTCGTGCGCGGCTCGATCGAGGCGGTGGCGCACACGCTGCTGGAGGCGATCCTGCTGGTGGTGCTGGTGGTGATCCTGTTCCTGCAGACCTGGCGCGCCTCGATCATTCCGCTGGTGGCGGTGCCGGTGTCGCTGATCGGCACGTTTGCGGTGATGTACCTGGCCGGTTTCTCGCTGAACGCCCTGAGCCTGTTCGGACTGGTGCTGGCGATCGGCATCGTGGTCGATGATGCGATCGTGGTGGTGGAAAACGTCGAGCGGCATATCGAACTGGGTGAGTCGCCGAAGGAGGCGACGCGCAAGGCGATGCGCGAAGTCACCGGCCCGATCGTGGCCACGGCGCTGGTGCTGTGCGCGGTGTTCATCCCGACCGCGTTCGTCAGCGGCCTCACCGGCCAGTTCTACCGCCAGTTCGCCTTGACCATCGCGATCTCCACGGTGATCTCCGCGTTCAACTCGCTGACCCTGAGCCCGGCGCTGGCCGCCGTGCTGCTGAAGCCGCACAACGCGCCGAAGGACCGCCTCACCCGCGGCATCGACCGTGCGTTCGGCTGGCTGTTCCGCCCGTTCAACCGCATGTTCCATCGCGGTTCGGAACACTACGTGGGCGGCGTCAAGCGCATCGTCGGCAAGGGCAAGCTGGCGCTGGTGATCTACGCCGGCCTGATCGCGCTGACCTGGTTCGGCTTCTCGCACGTGCCGACCGGTTTCGTGCCGGGCCAGGACAAGCAGTACCTGGTGGCGTTCGCCCAGCTGCCCGACGCCGCGTCGCTCGATCGTTCGGATGACGTGATCCGGCGCATGAGTGCGATCGCGCTGAAGCAGCCGGGCGTGGAGCATGCGGTGGCCTTTCCCGGCCTGTCGATCAACGGTTTCACCAACTCGACCAACTCCGGCATCGTGTTCGTCACGCTGAAGCCGTTCGAGGAACGCGAGAGCGCGGACCTGTCGGCCGGTGCGATCGCCGGTGCGCTGAACCAGAAGTTCGGCGCCATCCAGGACGCCTATATCGCCGTGTTCCCGCCGCCGCCGGTGATGGGGCTGGGCACGATCGGTGGCTTCCGCATGCAGATCGAGGATCGCAGCGACCGCGGCTTCGACGAGCTGTACAAGCAGACGCAGAACCTGATCGCCGCCAGTCGGAAGGACCCGGCGCTGGCCGGGCTGTTCTCCAGCTTCCAGGTCAGCGTGCCGCAGGTGGACGCCGACGTGAACCGCGAGAAGGCCAAGGCCGAGGGCGTGAACCTGGGCGACGTGTACCAGACCATGCAGGCCTACATGGGCTCGCTCTACGTCAACGACTTCAACCGTTTCGGCCGCACCTACCAGGTCAATGTCTCGGCCGATCCCGCGTTCCGCCACACGCCGCAGGACATCCTGCAGCTGAAGACGCGCAACGCGCAGGGCCAGATGGTGCCGCTGGGTTCGTTCGTCACCGTGTCGCAAGGCGCGGGCCCGGATCGCGTGCAGCATTACAACGGCTACCCGACCGCCGAGATCAACGGTGGCCCGGCGCCGGGCTTCAGCTCCGGCCAGGCGCAGGCGGCGATGGAAAAGCTGGCGAAGGACAACCTGCCCAACGGCATCAGCTTCGAGTGGACCGAGCTGACCTACCAGCAGATCCTGGCCGGCAACACCGCGATCCTGGTGTTCCCGCTGTGCGTGCTGCTGGTGTTCCTGGTGCTGTCGTCGCTGTACGAGAGCTGGTCGCTGCCGCTGGCGGTGATCCTGATCGTGCC